>CALAIY010000028.1 GCA_937922595.1 uncultured Verrucomicrobiales bacterium
TGCGGGTTCGATTCCCGCCGCCGGTACTTCTGCTTAATCAGGTTTTCGGATTTACTCGAAATGATCTATTCAGAAATGACGAGATTGGAAAACGTGGCTTCGAATGGTTCTGCCGATGTGCTGATGACGGCGACTCCGAGCTGGAGTTTCTCTGGCCAGCCCGAGGGAATCTCTTTGGACTCTAGATCAATCCAATCTCCGGAATCATTTTTAATGCTGCCGCTGAGCGTGTTTCCACGGCGCTGAATGCGGAGCGTGGCCTCGCCAGCATTTGGCATTTCGGCGTCGCCGGTATTTCCCATCCTGACGAGTGCTCCTTTGTCGCGCATTTCGAAGTTGGCGTAGCCGCTGGCGGTGTCGCCACGCTGAAGGGCGGCGCGGGCTAGGGTGATGACGTTTTCGCTGTCGTTTATGAGGACGAGCCCAGCACCATTGTAGGGAGTGCGGCCGCCAAGCATGGATTGGCTGCCGGGGGCAAATTCACCGGCAATTTTTACGGTGGCGATGAAGTCCCCTTCTATTTCTTGGAGGCTGCGTGGCGAATTCACAACACCGATATCGGCGGCGAGATCGTGTGGGTTTTCACCACCTGGGGTGGTGATTTTCAGGGTATCGCCAGAGAGAACGAAGGTGCAATCACCGTCGGGATCTGAAGGGGTGCCCCAGCCTGCCGATTTCTTCTGGCTTCCAATTTTGGCATTAATATCGACGTCTGAAATGCGCGTCCACGTTTCGCTAATGCCAGTATCTATTTTCTCCCGAATCAATCGGTTGCCTTGAATGGTGAGAATGAATTCATTCTTTTCACCGAGCACGGTTTTGGCTGATGCCGAAGCGAAATCAACGACTTCGGTGTAGGTATTTCCCTCGAGGCTGTAGCGACCTCCCTGGTGGAAAGTAACCACCCCATTGGGGCTAGTAGCTTGAGTGATCGCCCACATTCCGTCGGCGACGAATTTGTAGCGTGTGGAATGCTCAAGGTCGAGTTCCCAAGTGCCGCCAATGACATCTGCGAGGGGTAATTTATCTTCGTCTTGGGCGGATAGGACGGGGACAATAGAGGTGAGTATGGCAGTAGCAACGAGCGGAGCTTTCATAGCGGTGCTAATATTGTAGCACGGCGAGACTTGAGGAAGAAATACTCTTTTCGCTCAGGCTTGAGTCAATCGCCTTTCCTTATTCGTCGCCGAGGCGGGCGTCGGGGGTGAGGTAGTTTTGGACGTAGTCGGCTACGGAGTCTGGTAGGGGGGTGAGTTGTTTTTTGTAGCCGGTTTCGCGGAGTTTGCTGATGTCGGCGCAGGTGTAGTATTGGTACTTTCCTTGGAGGACTTCGGGCATGTCGATGAATTCGATGTTGGGCTCTTTTCCTAGAGCGCTGAAGATGGCGGTGGCTAGGGTGATCCAGGTGTTGGCTTCGCCGGATCCGAGGTTGTAGAGGCCGCCGGCGGATGGGGTGTTGGCTAGGTGGAGGGTCATTTCTACGGCGTCTTTGACGTAGAGGAAGTCGCGCTTTTGCTCGCCGTGATTGTAGTCTTCCCGGTGGGATTTGAAGAGCTGGACTTTGCCGGTTTCTACGATCTGGCCGTAGGCTTTGTGGACGAGGGAGCGCATCTCGGATTTGTGGTCTTCGTTTGGCCCGAAGACGTTGTAGTATTTGAGGCCGACGATGTCTTTGGCGATGCCTTGGCGCTGGGCGAAGAGATCGAAGAGGTGCTTGGAGTAGCCGTACATGTTGAGTGGCCTGAGCTTGTGGAGGGCTTCGCCTTCAAGGCGATCGTCCATGCCTTGGGAGCCGTCGCCATAGGTGGCGGCGGAGCTGGCGTAGACGAAGCGGGCACCTGTCTCTAGGGCGAGGGCGCAGAGGGATTTGGTGTAGCCGTAGTTGTTCCGCATGAGGTAATCGGAGTCTTGCTCGGTGGTGGCGGAGCAGGCGCCGAGGTGGAAGATCTGATCGAATTTACCGAAGTGCTCGGGGTCGTCTTCGAGGGCGTCGAGGACGTCATCGGCGTCTTCGTAGTCGGTGAATTTGAGGGGGACGAGGTTGCGCCATTTTTCGTCGGATTGGAGTTTATCGGCGACGATGATGTCTTCGATTCCGCGTTGATTGAGCGCCCAGATGAGGGAGCTGCCGATGAAGCCGGCTCCGCCGGTGACTAGGATTTTGGGCATTACTGAGATTTAAGGTAAAAGTTTAAAGATTTAGGAGTTCTGGTGGGACTCGCTTTCTGACTTTAATTTTTTTGAGGGGCGTGACTGAATGGTGTTTTTCAAACGAGGTCGGCGCGTTGAGCTAGGAGGTAGATGTAGCTGACGTAGACGGCTAGGAGGAGGGCTCCTTCGGTGCGGGCGACGCGCCAGGCGGAGGTCATGACGGGGATGAGGAGGAGGGATAGGCCGAGCATGTACCAGAGGTCGATGGGGTAGATATCGGCGACGATCATGGGCTTGAGGGTGGCGGAGGCTCCGATGATGAGGAGGATATTGAAGATGCAGGAGCCGACGACGTTGCCGGCGAGGATATCGCCTTCTTTCTTTTTGGCGGCGACTACGGCGGTGGCGAGTTCGGGGAGGGAGGTGCCGAAGGCGACGATGGTGAGGCCGATGATGGCTTCGCTGATACGGAATTGGGTGGCGATGGTGATGGCTCCGGTTTCGAGGAGCTTGGCTCCTCCGGCGAGTACGGCGGTGCCGCCGAGGATGAGGAGAATACTGAGGCCGATGCCTCCTTTTTCTGGGGCTTGGGCGATTTCTTCGACTTCGGGGGCGAGGGCGGCGTCTTCTGGATGGGCTTTGGCGGTGCGCAGGCACCAGACGGTGTAGATGATGATGCCGAGGAGGCAGAGGATGCCTTCGAGGCGCCCGATGATGCCGTTTTCCATGGCGAAGACGAAGCCGAGGGTGACGAGGATGAGGATGGGGACTTCTCGTTTTACGAGTTTTTTCTCGATGGCGATGGGATAGAGCAGGGCTCCGAATCCGAGGACGAGGGCGATGTTGCAGATATTGGAGCCGATGACGTTGCCGAGGGCGGCGGGGGTTTCTCCTGCGAGGATGTGGAAATTGAGGCCAACGAAGAGTTCGGGGGCGCTGGTGCCGAAGGCGACGACGGTGAGGCCGACGGCGAGGGCGCTGATACCGAGGCGGAGGGCGAGCTTTACGGCGCCACTGACGAGCCATTCGGCTCCGAAGTAGAGGAGGATGAGGCCGACGATGACTTGGATGTAGGGGATGATCATTTGAGATTAAAGGTGGAAGATTTTAAGGCTTGGCCTTCTGCCTCTGTTTACTTGTCTCTACGGGAGAGGAAAGGGAGGGTGTTGTAAACCAAATGGGGGAAGGTTCTGAGGAGGGCTCCTAGGTCTTCTAGGGGGAGGGTTTTGAGGACTTTTAGGGTGAGGTCGCGGTGTTTGCCACGCTTGGGGAAGCTTTCGAGGGTGGCTAGGGATTCTTGGGGTCTTCGGGTGGCGGTGAAGTCGATGGAGACGGTGAGGATATTGTAGACTTGGGCGGCGGCCCAGGCGAAGGCGGTGGCGATGATGGCGAGGCTGCCGGGAATGCGCTGGATTGCAGCGAGGAAGAGAAGGGTGAGGGCGAAGATACCAGCTCCGGCGAGGGACATGCGGACGGCGGCGCGACGGTGCTGGTAGTGGCCGGGCTCGTGGCGGTGCTGGAGGGCTTTTCCGGCGAGGTAGGCTGCGGTGCCGTGGGCGGTGGCGGTGGCTCCGTGGAGGGTGCGGGGGTGGAAGAAGAGGACGTGCTTTTTGGGGTCGTAGTGGTCGGGAAGCATTCCGCGGTATTCACGGATATCGACGCCGGCGGCTCCGCCTTCGTCGAGGATGTGACGCGCGATTTTGGAGCCGGGTGTTTCGCTGGAGGCGGTGGAGGTGAGGCCACGGGCGGTGATGGAGCGGACGCGGGCGCGGGCGAGAAAGGCGGAGATGAGCGCCACCGCGAGGAGGAGGATGGCGAACTTGAGGAACATGCGATGAATGGATACGGGGGTGCTTCGCTGGGTGCAATCTAGGATTCTTGGAGTATGGGGCGCGGTGCCTGATTTTCTTTCTCTCCCTATTCTAATGCCGCTGATTGCGGGCGCGCTTTATACTTTGGGTGCGATGCTGCAGAAGCGGGCTTTTCATGAGGGGGCGGGGCTGCGGCAGGTGGTGCATGTGACGAATTTGACGCTGGCTGGGGTGTTTTTGCCTTTTATCTTTTTTGAGAAGACTGCGGTGCCGTGGGAGCTGGTGGGGTGGCCGCTAGGGTGCGGGATGGCGTTTTACTTGGCATCTATTTGCACGGTGCTGGCGATCAGGAAGGGGGATGTGTCGCTGGTGACGCCAGTGCTGGGGGCGAAGGTGGTGATCGTGGCGATTGGGTCGGTGGCGTTGATTGGGCAGCAGCTCTCGGGGGCGCTGTGGTGGGCGGCAGTGCTGACTTCGGCGGGGGTGTTTCTCCTGGGAGGAAACGCGTTTTTTCAGCGAGGCAAGGGGAAGCGCTCTGGGGCGATATTGAAGACGGTGGGGCTGACGCTCCTCAGTGCGATCTTTTTTGCGATGACGGATGTCTGGCTGGGCGGACACGCGAAAGAATTCGGGCCGCTGGCGTTCATCTCAGTAATGATCGTAAGTGTGGGGGTGTTTTCAGTGGCATTAAATCCTCTGCTTTTGCGCGGGGGCGATCCGGCAAAAAAGGGGCTGCGAACGATCCCTGGAGGGGCTCGAAAGTGGGTGATCGGTGGAGCGCTTTTGGTGGCGCTGCAGGCGGTATTTTTAGGGCTCGCGCTGGCGCTTTTCCGAGACCCAACGGGGGCGAATATTCTCTATAGTTCGCGTGGGCTATGGGCGGTGATAGGAGCGTGGCTTTTGCCAGAGCTGGTGGGGATACCAGAATTCTCAAAGGAGAAGGGCGGGACGTCGCTTCTGGTTTGGCGATTTTCCGGAACGGTACTCCTGATGGCGGGAATTGTAGTGGCCGTGATAGCTCGCGAGTAGCGGCACTTCCCGAAAAAGAGGCGGCTTTAGTGCTTCTCGGCGTCGCCGTGGCTTTCTCCATGCTCTGCGTGGCCTTCTCCATGCTCTGCGTGCTCTTCACCATGATGGCTATGATCCTCACCATGCTCTTCGCCGTGATGACCGTGCTCTTCGCCGTGATGCTTGAAGAGAACTTTCGTATCCTCCCACTCATGGCGCTCGCAGGCACCAAGAGCGGCTACAGCGATGAGGGCGATGATGGGGCGAAGGTGGGGGAAAGTCATTGGGTGCAGAGGGTCAGGTTTACTGGGGGTGGTGAAATACACGGCGGGGCGACAAAAATCAACGGGCGGTTTTTCCTGGGATTTTGTGGGGGAAACGGCTAGTAGGGTTGATGCAATTCACTTCAATCATTGCGCTTCTCTGCGCCATTACCCTTTCCGCCTGCGCTTCGCGTAAACAAAAGGGAGCCCTATATGGAGCTGGTGCTGGGGCGGCGATTGGCGCGGCGGTCGATCGAGATAATCCAAGGCGTGGAGCCGGAATCGGCGCTGCAGTAGGCGCTGCTGTGGGCTCGGTGATTGCCGAACGCTATGATTCGGGGACATCACGCGAGCAACCTCGTGGACGAACGCGTTTCCCAGTTGCGAAGCGAACCGACCAGCGTGGATATGTCTGGAGCCCGTACCCACCGCACCAGCCGGTGGATGTCCGTGGGTTCCGCTCAGGTGAGGTGGCCGTAGATCCGACGACTGAAAAACCGTTTATCATCCCCTGAGCGCTCTGAAGCCATTTTATATCGTAGGGGCGACGGGAAGTGGGAAGTCGTCGGTAGCCGTGGAGCTTTCGCGCCGCCGCGGTGGCGAGGTCATCAATGCGGATGCTTATCAAATCTACGAAGGGCTGGATATTCTTACAGCCAAGCCTTCGCGGGACGAATTGGCTGCCGTGCCTCACCGGCTTTTCAGCACACTTCCTTCGGGTGCTCCGTCGGATGCAGGGCGCTACTTGGAGCTGGCAAACGCCGAAATCAGCGCGGTTTCAGCCGAAGGCAAACTACCAGTGGTGGTCGGTGGAAGCGGCCTCTACATCAAAGCGCTCACCCATGGATTGAGCGCACTGCCACGAGCGCAGCCCCATCTCCGAGCAGCGCTCGAAACGCTCCCCCTCTCCTCTCGCTTCACCTGGCTCACCCAAATCGATCCCACATCGGCAGCCACAATCGACCCTGCGAATCCACGCTATGTCGATCGCGCACTCGAAATTGCACTCACGAGCGGAGAGCGAGCCTCCGACCTACGGGCGACCTGGGGCGGCCCACCACACCCTGGGAGTCGTGGCATCTTCCTTCATTTCAATGACAGAGACGCGCTCTACCGTAGGATCGATGCTCGGGTGCACGCGATGGTAAAAGCTGGCGCGCTAGAGGAAGTGCGGGACACCCCCGGACGCTCGAAGACGGCAGCGTGCGCGATTGGATACAGGGAGTTTTCCGCGCATCTGCGCGGGGAGAACTCTCTCGACGACGCCATCGCCGAAGTCCAACAAGCCTCACGCCGCTACGCAAAACGACAGCTCACATGGTTTCGCAAAGAGACCTGGATGCAGACGATTCTAGTCACCGAAGACGATGACGCTGGCACGATTGCCGATTCCGTGCTCCGGCTGTTCCCCGATTTATCCGATGAGCACCCCCTCCCCCATTGAAACCATCCACGTCGATCTCGGCGACCGAAGTTACACCGTGCACGTCGGAGCCGGCGTCATTTCCATGCTCGGAGCCGAAGCGAAAGCACTGCCCAAGCGCGGAAGCAAATGCGCCATCATCACGGACTCCAACGTCGCCCCGCTCTACTCCAGCTCCGCTGAAACAGCTCTCCGTGACGCCGGATTTTCCCCCATCACGATCACCGTCCCCGCCGGTGAAGCGTCGAAATCAATGGAAGTCGTCACCGACGTCTCCCGCCAGATGATCCGCGCGGGACTCGACCGCAGCGCATTTATCATCGCTCTAGGAGGAGGCGTCGTCGGCGACCTCGCCGGATTCGTCGCCTCAATCTATTTCCGTGGCATCCCCTTCATCCAAGTACCCACGACCATTGTCTCACAAGTCGATTCATCAGTAGGCGGAAAAACCGGCGTAAACGCCCCGGAAGGCAAAAACCTCATCGGAGCCTTCCACCAGCCCGCCACCGTCCTCGCTGACACCGAGACCCTCACCACACTTCCCCAGCGCGAATACGCCGAAGGATACGGTGAAGTGATCAAGCACGCAGCAATCCGCGACGGAGCAATGCTCGATCATCTCCCCTCCCCCACAGAAATCGATCCCATCGCACTCACCCCCCTGATCGCGCGCAATGTCGCCATCAAAGCTCGCGTCGTAGAAGAAGACGAGCGCGAGACAGCAGGCGTACGCGCCCTCCTCAATTTTGGCCACACCATCGGCCATGGCATTGAAGCCGCCGGCGGCTATGGACGCTTCCTTCATGGCGAAGCCATTTCCCTCGGCCTTCACGCGGCGCTCGCGCTCTCCATCGACCACGCCGGACTCTCAGCATCCGACGCCCAAGCCCTAGCCTCCCAGCTCGATCACTTCGGCCTACCCGCCACTCTTCCCCCAGACATCTCCACCGCCAGCATCCTCGACGCCCTCAAGACCGACAAAAAATTCGCCGCTGGCGCAATCCGGTTCGTCCTCCTCCGCACCCTCGGCGACGCCTACGTCTCCGACGCCATCACGCTCGATCACATCGAAACCGCTATCGAAGCCCTCCGCGCGTAATCCATGGCCGCCGCGGACTCCCTCACCAAGCGCGAAGCCTACGTCGCCCTCAATCTCCTCCCCCGCATCGGCCCCGTCCGCATTCGCCGCCTGCTCGATTATTTCTCCACGCCCCAAGCCATCCTGGCTGCGCCAGAAACTGCCCTCACCAAAGTAAAAGGAATCGAGCACAAGCTCGCCACAGTCATCCGCGATTGGGAATCCCTCACCGACCTCACCCTTGAGCGCCGTCGCGCCAAAGAAGTCGGAGCCCGAGTCATCATCCCCACCGATGAAGAATACCCCACACCACTCCGTGAAGCCTACGACCACCCGCACGTCCTCTACATCAGAGGCGCACTCACCGAAGCCGATCGCCACGCCATCGGCATTGTAGGATCACGTCGCATCACCACCTACGGACGTAGCACCACCACGAAATTTTCCCGCACCCTCGCCTCCGCCGGCTACACAATTGTCAGCGGCCTCGCGCGCGGAGTCGATACCCTCGCCCACGAAGCCGCCATCGCAGCCGGCGGGCGCACCGTCGCCGTAATCGGCTCCGGCCTCGGCGAACTCTACCCTCCAGAAAACCGCACCCTCGCCGAAAAAATCGCCACCGGCCACGGCGCCGTAATCTCCGAATTTCCCATCGATTTTCCGCCCGATAAACGCACCTTCCCCCAACGCAATCGCATCGTCGCCGCCTGGGGACTCGGACTCCTCGTAATCGAAGCCCCAGCCCGCAGCGGCTCCCTCATCACCGCCGAACAAGCCAATGGATACGGACGCCACATCTTCGCCATTCCCGGACCAATCGACCGCCCCACATCCGAAGGATGCAATAATCTTATCCGAGAAGGCTCCACTCTCGTAACAAAACCAGACCAAATCCTCGACGATTTAGGAAACCTGTTCCCCACGGAAAAACATACCCAAACCAACTCACCACCAACTCCTACCACAAATCTATCCCCCGAAGAATCCCTCATCTACGAAGCCCTCGCCGATGGCGAAACCACCCAAGACGCCATCGCCGCAACTACCGGGTTGACGATTTCCGCCGTCTCAACCACCCTCCTGCGCCTGGAGATGAAACGACTCATCGACCAGCTCCCCGGCGCTCGTGCTGCACGCCGTTGAGCGTGCCGCCACCCGCTCCCACTTTATAATTTCCATGAAATCACTCATTATCGCTGAGAAACCCAGCGTCGCCACCGACCTCTCCAAGACCCTCGCCAAGGCTCCTGGCCAGACCAAATTTGAAAAGGTCACCGCCGGAAAAGAGAGTTTTTTCGAAAACGAGACCACCATCATCTCGTCCGCCGTCGGCCACCTTCTTGAGCTCTCCATGCCGAATCTTCCAAACGGCAAAAAACCCTCCTGGAAGATGGAATCACTCCCCATCATCCCCGAAAAATTTCAGCTCGAGCCCGTCGATCGGACCAAGACCCGATTCAATCTCCTGAAAAAACTCATCAAGCGCAAAGACGTCACCACCATCATCAACGCTTGTGATGCCGGTCGCGAAGGGGAGCTCATCTTCCGCTACCTCATCGAAGCCATCGGCATCGAAAAACCCGTGAAGCGCATGTGGATGCAATCCATGACCACCGGAGCCATCATGAAAGCCTACGAAGACATGCGTGATGGCGAAGAGATGCTCCCCCTCTCCGACGCCGCCCACTGCCGCTCCGAATCAGATTGGCTCATGGGCATCAATGGCACCCGCGCCCTCACCGCCTTCAATTCACGCCACGGCGGCTTCAATAAGACACCCGTCGGTCGCGTCCAGACGCCCACCCTCAGCATCCTCGTCGAGCGCGAGAAAGCCATTCAAGCCTTCGTCTCCGAGCCCTACTGGGAAGTCCACGGCGAATTCAGCGTCGCCGCCGGCGGATACGCAGGCCGATGGTTCGACCCCGCCTTCAAGAAAAACGAAACCAAGCCCCACGCCCGCCAAGAGCGCATCTGGGAAAAGGAAACCGCCGAAGCCATCGTCACCCGCTGCCTCGGCAAGCCCGGTCGCATCGAAGAAACCAAAAAGCCCACCAAGCAAGGCGTCCCCCTCCTCTACGACCTCACCTCCCTCCAGCGCGAGGCCAACGGCCGCTTCGGATTCTCCGCCCGCCGCACCCTCCAGATCGCCCAAGCACTCTACGAGAAATACAAAGTCCTCACCTACCCACGGACAGACTCCCGCTACCTTCCTGAAGACTACCTCGACACCGTAAAGGAAACACTCGGCACCCTCGCCGGAGCCCCCGACACAGGAGACGGCGGCTTCCCCACCGAACTCAAGCAGCACGCCAATGCCGCCCTCAATGAATACGGAATAAAGCCCAATAAGCGCATCTTCAATTCCGCCAAAGTCTCCGATCACTTCGCCATCATCCCCACCGGGCAGATACCGAAAAACCTCGATGAGACCGCCGCCAAGCTCTTCAAGCTCGTCACCCAGCGCTTCATCGCCGCCTTCTACCCATCCGCCGAATTCGAAGTCACCGCCCGCACCACCATCATCGGTAGCGACCACTTCAAGACCGACGGCAAAATCCTCATCAAGCCAGGCTGGCTCGCCGTCTACGGCAAAACCGCCACCACCCCAGCCGAAGGCGAATCCGAAGACGCAAAGAATCTCGTCCCCGTCGCCCCCGGCGAAGACGCCAGCACCGACTCCGTCCGCTTCGAAGACAAAGCCACCCGTCCCCCACCCCACTTCAACGAAGCCACCCTCCTCTCCGTCATGGAAGGCGCAGGAAAACTCGTCGAAGACGAAGAACTCGCCGAAGCCATGAGCGAGCGCGGCCTCGGCACGCCCGCCACCCGCGCATCCATCATCGAAGGCCTCCTCTTCGAAAAATACGTCGCCCGCGAAGGCCGCGATCTCTACGCCAGCCCCAAGGCAATGACCCTCATCGACCAGGTGAAAGCCATCGGCGTCGAAGCCTTCACCAGCCCCGAACTCACCGGCGAATGGGAATTCAAACTCAAGCAGATGGAGCAAGGCCTCCTCTCTCGCGAAGATTTCATGCGCGAAATCAAAGACACCACCATCACCGTGGTAAATAAGACCCGCGCCCACATGGAAAAGGTCATCTCCCAGGTCTTCCCTGATCTGAAAACTGTCTGCCCCCAGTGCGCCAGCACCCCGCTCGCCCAGACCGACGCCCACTACGCCTGCACCAATCCCGAGTGCAAATTCCGCATCGTAAAAGTCATCTCCTCACGCCCTATTCCACCCGAAGAAGCCAAGGATCTCATCGAAAAACGCTTCCTCGGCCCCCTCACCGGTTTCCGCTCACGCTTCGGTGCCGATTTCGAAGCCTCCCTCGAACTCATCGAAGAAAAAGGCAAATTTAAGACCAACTTCATCTTCCCCCAAGACGAACGCGACGCCGAAGAAGTCCGCAATCTTAAGCCCGAAGACAAATTCATCGAGCACCCAGAAGGCATCATCTACTCCACCCCCACCGCCTGGGCACTCCTCAAAGAAGGCGAGGAAACCTTCGATAAAAAAATCCGCCTCCCGAAAGAACTCTGCAAAATCGAGATCCCCGAAGAGCAGGCCATGAAATTTTTCAAAGACGGCAAAACCGACGTCATCGAAAACTTCATCTCCAAAAAAGGTCGCCCCTTCTCCGCCTCCCTCAACCTCGACCCCGAAGGCAAACGCGGAGCCATCCGCTGGGAATTCCCCCCACGCGCCGTGAAGAAAAAAGCAGCCAAGAAAAAGGCAGCTAAAAAAGTCGCCACAAAGACTTAGGAAAGGCCCGGGAGTTCGCTCGCGTTACTATGATTAACGAACCCCACCGTTTTTATCATCGTGAATAAACTCCCCCTCATCCTCGCAATCTACACGATTTCGCTACAAGCCCCCCTTTTTGCACAAACCACAGCGGATCCCACCACAAAAAAAAATCCAGGGATCCCCATTCCGGAAAACGATGATGAAATCATCGAAACCCAAACCAGTAATCAGAATCCAAAAAATCTTGCCGCCGAAGCCGCTGCCACCATCAGCAAAACCAAGCGCGACGTCCTCTTCAAAAAAGTAGATTCCCTTCGGCGTAATTTTGTCGAAAAACGCAGCGCGCACACCTCCAGTGCCATCAAACGCCTGAATCAGGCTCTCGCCAGTGATGAAGCAGCCCTAGACCTCTATCTAGAAGCCGTCCAATTCCTCGACTTCGAAGAACGTGACCGCAAAGCAAGCGACTTCCAAAAGTGGAAAAAAGCGAACACCCCCTTGCTTCGCTCTCGCGAGGGCAAACAAGCCCTACGCCTTCAGCTCCTCCACCTCATGGCCGCATTCAAAGCCGGCCTCGCCGATGATATCCGCGATGCATTCCCAGCAGCAAATCGTTGGATCCAGTATTACAATGAAGTCGAGAGCAGCCTCTCTTACCCAAGGACAGACAACCGACGCGAAAGCGGCCGCGTCAGAAGCATCGCCAACCAAGGCCTCTACGGAACCTACTTCGCTCGCTACTTCGATCTGAAAAAAATCGTCACCATTCCAGATGGATGGCCACAATCCCCCAAAAACATTGATGGCTTCTTCAACAACGTCCTTCTTCCAATCTGCCGAGAAAAAGGAGACTGGCCCGGCATCAACAAAGCCTGGACAGTAAGGCTCAACGCCATTCGCGCCGTCGCGCGTGATCGCGAAGAGCGCGAGGATAAGATCGCCTGGGAAAAACTAATGAAACGCTCTTACCCCTCACTTCTTTGGGAGCGAGCAATCGATAAAATCGCTTTCGGCCCCAATCCTGAAGCCGGGCTCACAGACGCCTCCGACGTCATCACCACATATTTCGATCACCCTAATATGCCAAGCTGGTTCGAGCAATTCACCCGAATGACCCACCCTCTAGAGCCAAGCGAAGACACCGAAGACAAAGACAAAATGCTCGAATCAATCATCTCATCCCTCCAGCCCCCCAAGCCCCCTTCGGTACTCAAAGAAAGCACAGAAGAGCCCCCCGAAGGAGAAGAAGAAACCTCCGAATAGCCCCCCCCTCAAAGCATGAAACCCCTCTCCCTCCTCGCACTCGTCTCCCTGTCGATAACTCACATCTCCCATGTAGCCGCGGCAGATGCCTCCCTCACCGAAGCGCAGAAAGAATCCATCATCAAAAGGCTCGATCAGCTTCTCAACCGCCGTGAAGCCGGCGCCACCAGCGGCTCCTCCGTCGCCATGAGCCGACTCAAATCAGCCACAGCGAGCGACTCCGCAGCCGTAGCCCTTTACATGGAATGCGTAAAACGCGAACGCTTTGAACGCGCCGAAAAGAAAGGCGGAGAATACACAGATTGGAAGCAATCCCACTCGGACGCCTTCCGCACCGACGCCGTAGGCATGTGCCTGAGAGCCAATGCAATGGGTCTCGCCTCCGCACTGCAAATAAATACTGCCGATAAAGCAAAGCCCGAGGATAAAGAATCTGCGTTCCTCAAAACTCTACCAAATTTCCATTCATTCCTCGATCTTGCCAGCACCGGAGTCGCCCAGACAGCCGCCTTGCTCGAAGACAAAAAAATTAACCATCACGGAAGGATATCCAGCCAAGCGAATACAATCAAAAACCTCAATCTTTTCAGCTCAGTCATCGCAGACGCGCTCAACATCACAGCCTACATCACCATTCCCTCAAAATTCCCCGCAAAGCTCGATGAAGCACTTGATGCCACCGAATCGTTCATTCTTCCACGCCTCTACGCATTCGGAAAGCTCCCGCCCATCGACCAAGCCTGGGATCGCCACATCAAACGCCTCGCCGATGGGGTAATTTTCTACAAAAAGGAAAAGCTCATCGTAAAATCGAAAGATCTCTTCGAAAAAGCACTCCCTCTCGCCCGCTGGGCGCAAGCACGCGACCGATTCCGCTACGGCACAGATAAAGTCGTCGGCGCCACCGCCATGCTCGACGTCATTAAAGCTCACCTCGATCATGAATTCTGCGTCACCTGGATCGAAGAATTCAAAGAACTCGTCAAAGAAGACGCCCCTGAGACCAGCGAAACTGCACCTCAATAGCACTCAATTTTTCCACAGAAGCACTGGCCGGAAGATTCCAGTTGCGAAGCGGCCTCATCTAGGGATACTCCCCGCCCACAATCGCGGGAAATTATTCTGCCGTTGGTCCCTGGGTTTGGGCGCTATTTCGCGCTCCAGCCATCCCGCCAGGGGGAACCCGGCAACCCAAAAACACACCATGCCCATCCGACTAGCCAGGTTCGAAATGCCGAACCGCCTCACAAAAGTAGAGGAAACTGCCACTGATACCTTCGCCAAGTTTGTCGCCGAACCGTTTGAAAGCGGATACGGACACACACTCGGCAACTCATTGCGCCGCGTCCTCCTTTCCTCCCTCGAAGGAGCTGCCATCACGTCGGTAAAAATTTCCGGTGCCGATCACGAATTCACCACCCTTCCCGGTGTTGTCGAAGACGTCACCGATATCGTGCTCAACCTCAAAAAGGTGCGCTTCGCACACCACGAGAACAAAGAGCCCAAAGTCCTCAACATCTCCGTCCACAAAGACGGCCCCGTCACCGCTGGCGACATCCAGGAAGACGCTTCCTACACCGTCATCAACAAAGACCTCGTCATCTGCAACCTGGACCGCAAGACCCGCTTCGATGCTGAGCTTGAAATCCGCGTCGGCCGCGGCTTCGCCACTGGCGACGAAAACAAGCGCCCCGATACTCCCATCGGCGTCATCGCAATCGACTCCGTTTTCTCCCCTGTCGTCCGCGTAAAATACTTCGTTGAAAACACTCGCGTCGGCCAAATCACCGACTTCGATAAGCTCAACCTCGAAATCACGACCGACGGTCGCATCAGCCCGGAAGACTCCCTCCTCCACGCCTCCGCGATCCTCCGCCACCACCTCGATGTCTTCGTCAATTACGACGACGCCGCCATCGAATTCGAAGAGGCACCAGAATCACAAAGCGAAGAAAACGCCGAACTCAAAAAGCTCCTCAACATGAGCGTCAACGAGATCGAACTTTCTGTCCGCGCAGCAAACTGCCTCAACAACGCGAACATCGCCACCGTCGGTGCCCTCGCCATGAAATCCGAAGCCGAGATGCTCAAGTATCGCAACTTCGGAAAGAAATCCCTCAACGAGATCAAGGACAAGCTCCTCGAACTCGGTCTCGGCCTCGGAATGAACATCGACCCGAACCTTCTCGATCAGCCCTACGCTGGTCCCCTCATCGGAGCCCAAGAAGAAGGCCCATCCGGGCTCATGGATCTCATCAGCCAAAACCTCGACGAATAGATCCCTCCCGGATCGCACGCCCAAACCATTAATTAATTATGCGACACCAACGCAAAGGAGGAAAACTCCAACGCAAGCCCGCCCACCGCGACGCGCTCGTGGCAAACCTTGCCGCTTCGCTCATCGAGCACGGCCAAATCAAAACCACACTAGGCAAAGCCAAAGCCCTCCGCCCCTTCGCGGAGAAGCTCATCACGCTTGGTAAAAAGGACACCGTCCACGCCCGCCGCCGCGCCGCCGCCCTCCTCAAGAACCAAAGCCAGCGCCAAAAGCGCTGCGTGACTAAGCTCTTCGGTAGCATCGCTCCAGCCTGCGCTGATCGCCAAGGTGGCTACACCCGCATCACCAAGCTCGGTGCCCGCCAAAGTGATTCCGCCCCCATGGCATTCATCGAATGGGTAGACGAAATCCCCTCAGACGAAGATCAGGACGACGCCGTCGCCCCAGCAGCAGCAGCTGAATAAGCTAGCTTCCAGCTAAAACCGTTTCAAAAAACGCCCTGACCACCACCGGTGGTCAGGGCGTTTTTTTGTACCTCCCCTAGCTCACTCGCCGCCAGTAAACCGCCTTCAGATACCGCATTTCATCAACAGTAACCCGATGATCCCGCGCATGCTCAGTACGCTGGACTTCGCGCCAGCTATTTTTATTGCCCACAATTTCACGAGCGATGGTCGAAAAGAATTCATCAGCAGAAATGTGTGCCGTGCACGAGCACGAAATCAAAGTACCGCCGATCCCAACAAGATTCATCGCGCTGCGATTCAACCGAGCATACGCAAGAAGCGCGCCCTCACGCTCTGCCCCCCGACGCGCAAGAGCAGGAGGATCCACAATGACGGTCCCCCACGTTGTATCTGCCGGTGGATTTTTGATCCACTTGAAAACATCCGCCTTGATCTCATCTCGGCGATATTTCCTAGGAAAACCGCTTCCCGGCGTCCGGTTGAGTTGGAAATTGCGAGCACCACTAGCAAGGGCATGAGCGCTAATGTCCACATCCGTCACCGAATTTGCCCCACCCGCCACCGCCGCTACCGAAAAGGCACCCGAGAAACTAAAGAGATTGAGCACATGCTTGCCTCGAGCAAATTCGCGGACGCGCTGCCGGTTATCCCGCTGATCGAGAAAGAACCCCGTTTTTTGTCCACGGAGGACATCCGCTTCAAAGAGCAGGCCATTTTCTTTAAAAATGACCGGCCCATCGGGAGCCTCACCAAAAAGCACCTCACCCGGCTCTCCATCCACACCACCCGCATTGCGCGAGCGACGAAGCACAATCCGCTCAATCCCCGGCAGCTCTTTGATTCGTGGAAGCACAGTATCCAACCACGGCAGCCAAGCCGGCGTATAAATTTTGATAACGGCCGTTTCCGCATAGCGGTCCAAAACGAAACCTGGCCAACCATCATTTTCGCCATTGATCAGGCGAAGCCCATTAGTCTCCTCCGGCTTCACCACTCCATCCCGCCGCTTCACCGCCTCGCGGAAACGCGTTTCCCACCAAGCATCATCGAGCGCAGTCGGCTTCCCCGAATGAAGCACACGAAGGCGAATCGGAGAATCGGGATCATAGAGACCCACCGCGAGAAACTGCTTTTTACGATCGTAGACGATTCCCATCTCACCCGCCTCCCCCTCACGATTCGTCTCACGCACACTATCAGCGAAGACCCACGGGTGCCCGCCACGGATTTTTGCTTCCGCCTTCGGGGCGAGCTTCAACTTAAGGCGGGGAAGTGATTGAGTAGTCATGTGAAAATTACGTAGGGCGTCCGAGAAATTCGTAGAGGGCGACAGCAGCGGAAGTCGCGACGTTCATCGAATCCACTCCTGCGGCCATGGGGAGTGTGGCGAGAATGTCGCAAGTATCCATCCATTCCGCACCGAGCCCAGAACCTTCCCCTCCGAGTACAAGCAAGGTCTTACCAAAATGCGCAGCCTCCCAAAGTGGCACTGCACGAGGGTCGAGCGCAGTGCCAATCACCTGCCACCCCTCTTTTTGCAGCGCATGCACATCAGCCAAAAGCTCCGGACTTTCCCAGACTCGCGTGCGAAAGACCGTACCGGACGAAGCACGAATCGCTTTCCGTGCATAGGGCGAAGCCCCCTTCCCTTTTTCCACAGCGACGCCAGCAGCACCAAACGCCGCACTACACCGAATGATCGCCCCCAAGTTACTCGCATCAGCAAGCTCCGGGCAGATGACGATTAAGCCATCATCAATTCCATTCAGCCGCTGCGCCGCAGGTCGGCGAGCCCGAGCAAGAACACCTCGATTAAAAGTGAAGCCAAGCGCATCTTGAAGCGCCTCTTTTTCCGGACGCAGCACGGGCACTCCAGCAGGGATCCGCGTCACCAAATCCTCATGCTGCCCCGCAGCCACCACAACAGATTCGATTTCAAACGCCTGCTCAAGCAACGCATCCACGACCCACCGCCCCTCAGCCACAAACCACTCGCCCTGATCCTCCCCACGCCGGGGTCGGTATGCCTCAAGCCGATCTCTTGTAATTTCCATCTCACCCCATCGCCCTTTTCCCAACCAGTTGCGAATCCCGATCACCTACGAGCGACTACCTGAGGAAAAATCCTGATTTTAGGTGTAGGGGTTTCGCCTCTATGCCACGTACTGCCGAACTTCTCTCCCCCGCTGGAAACTGGGACTGCGCCCGAGCGGCCGTCGTCGCCGGTGCGGATGCCATCTTTTTCGGCCTTCCGAAATTCAACGCTCGAATCCGCGCGGACAATTTCACCGCCGAGGACCTTCCTGAGTTGATGGAATTCCTTCACGCCCACGGCGTGAGGGGCTTCGTCGCGATGAATACCCTCATCTTCACCTCCGAAATGGAAGCCGCCGCCGATCAGCTCCGCCTCCTCCAAGATGCTGGGGTCGATGCCATCATCGTGCAAGATTTCGGCCTCGCGAAAATGGCTCGCACCGTCGCTCCCGCACTCGAGCTGCATGCCAGCACGCAGATGACGATCACCAGCCCCGAAGGCCTCGCTTTCGCCCATGAGCACCTCCACTTCGATCAAGCAGTGCTCGCCCGCGAGCTATCACTCAAAGAGCTTTCCCGATTTAAAGCACCCGAGCCTCCGCTCGAAGTCTTCGTCCACGGCGCACTTTGCGTGGCATATTCCGGCCAGTGCCTCACCAGCGAAAGCCTCGGTCAGCGCTCAGCAAACCGCGGCGAATGCGCGCAAGCATGCCGGATGCCCTACGCCCTCATCGTCGATGGCGAAGAAAAACCGCTCGGCGACAAATCCTATCTTCTCTCCCCACAAGATCTTGCCGCCGTCGATCTCATCCCCGAACTTCTCGAAAAAGGCGTTTTCTCCTTCAAAATCGAAGGCCGCCTGAAGAGTCCGGAATACGTGACCGCCGTCACCAGTGTCTACAGAAAGGCGATCGACGCTGCCCTAGCAGACGCACCCAGCAAAGCTTCCGAAGAAGATCGCTACGCTTTAGAAATGACCTTCTCGCGCGGCCTCAGCACCGGCTGGTTTGAAGGCACCGATCACCCGAAGCTCACCCATGGTCGTTACGGAAAAAAGCGCGGCGCATTCGTAGGGAAAGTCTCCGTTGCCGATCAGAGCGGAGTCCAAGTCCCCTCCCCCCAGACTCCGCTCAAGCCAGGCGATGGCATCGTATTCGATACCGGCGGCAATCCGGACTACGAGCAAGGTGGTCGTATCTTCTCAATCAAGGGAGATCGCATCACACTTGATCGCTACAGCAAGGTCGAGACCCACCACATCCCCGTAGGTGCCCGCGTCTGGAAGACCAATGATCCCGCGCTGGATAAAGCCCTCCGCAAGGCCGCAAACCAAAAGCCCGAGCCCAAACGCGATGGCCTCACCTTCAAAATTTCCGGCGCAGCCGGGAAACCGCTCACCCTCGAAATCGTAGGCACAGACATCTCCGTAGCCTCTCAAGAATCTCTCGAACCCGCGGAATCTCGCCCCCTCACCACCGAAACGCTCACCAAGCAACTCGGCCGCCTCGGCAGCACCCCCTACTCACTCGCCCACTTGGAAAACACACTCGATGGCGAAGTAATCCTCCCCGTAAGCGCCCTCAATCGCCTCCGCCGCGCCGCCATCGAACAACTCGAATCTGCTCAGCCCACTAAGAAAGCCCCCCTCCGAATCCCCCACGCCACACTTCTCCCAGAGCGCCCATCACCCGAATCGAACGAATCCCAACTTACTGTCCTTTGCAGAAATGAAGCGCAGCTAGACGCAGCAATCTCCGCCGGTGTGAAGACGATCTATCTCGATTTCGAAGATATTCGAAGATACAAAGACGTCACCTCAAAAGAAGTTCCCGGAAAACTCTTCCTCGCCACTCCCCGCATTCAAAAATCGGGAGAAGAAGGCTATTTTAAACTCATCGAGCGCGCCGAGCCAGACGGAGTCCTCGTCCGCAACCTTGGCGGCGTCGCTTACTTCAAAGAACATCCTACCTTAGAAACCGTCGGTGATTTCTCGCTCAACGTAGCCAATCCAATCACAGCACGTTTTTACAAAGAAGCCGCAAAGCTTGGGCACGTCACCATCTCCTACGATCTCAATATCGCCCAGGTGCTCGACTTACTCGACGCCGCACCACCCGAATGGTTCGAACTCACGATTCACCAGCACATGCCCATGTTTCACATGGAGCACTGCGTCTTCTGCACCTTCATGAGCGAAGGCCACGACTACACCGACTGCGGCCGCCCCTGCGAGAAACACAAAGTCCAGCTCCGCGACCGCGTAGGCCAGCTTCACACCCTCCAGGCAGATGTAGGCTGTAGAAACACCCTCTACCGTGGCCAAGCCCAGACAGGTGCCCGTTACTTCTCGGAACTCGCCGCCACCGGCCTCTCCCGCTTCCGCCTTGAGCTACTCGATGAGACTCCCGAAGCCGCATCAAATCTCATCATGACTTATCAACGCCTCATCTCCGGCGAAAAAATAGGCCGCGACCTCCACGAAGACCTCAACGCCGAATCAAAACTCGGCGTGATCGAAGGGACACTTTCTACTTAAAACCGCCCCCAGCTCTTATTACTCTGGACGCAGCCCTTGTAGCTCGCGCCAGCCGCCGCGAAGGAAATAGACATCCGGAATTCCGATTTCTTGCCTTAATCTCTCGGCTACTTTTAAACTCGCCTCACAGGCTTCCGAGCCGCAGTAAATGACGATAGGTTTCTCCATTGCGAGGAGCACCTCATTGTGCTCGTAGAGGGAATCTGTCCACACTTGGTCATTGAGCGGAATTGCTCCTGGCCAGTGCCCCTCTTGGAATTTTTCTTCAGGCCGGGCATCCACCCACACCACGCCATCAAGCCCCCACGTTTCAATTAAGAGAGGGAGGGTCGTTTCGCCTTCCGCCGGTGGCGCGGAATTAAGATAAAGCGCCGGAGCTTTCGGATTCAGCGCATATGAAGCGGCTCCCGCGATTGCGGCTATGGCGGAGATTGCGAGAGCTTGTAGGATGATATGCTTCACCTAGGAATTTTTCGCCGTTTTTCTCGCAGCACGCGCCGCCTCCTTTTCCTGGCGGGTCTCTTTCACCACGCCAAGGAAAGCAAGTTTGCGGCTATGCTTTTTCACGTGGTAATCGGTACTGATTCTGAGAACCCCGAGAGAAAGAAGATCCGTCGTTTTCGGGGTGAGATGAATCTCGTATTTTTCGCCCTCTTTGATGGTGACGAGCTCGGACACGAAGTTATCACGTGACGTGGAGATCTCGGTGACGTTCACTTTCTGATCACCAACCACGTCGAATGTGACGATTTTCGTCTCGCCTTCCTCTCCCTGCTTCCATTCGGTGAGCTGGGGAGCGACCTCGTAAAGTTTAGGGACTGTGATTGCTACCGTGAGGCGCTGTAGGGGCTCTTTTTTTGCATCGGTCTGGAGGGTGACGAATTTCTCGACGAGCCCTTCAAAATTTCCCACTTTAAAATCAGCGTTCAGCAGTCCGGATTCACCAGGCGCGTAGGATTTCTTATCGGCAACCGCTTTGATGCACCCACAATTCGAGTGTACTTTCACCACATTGAGCGTGGATTCGGTGTCGTTTTTAAAGGGAAAACTGACTTTTACGACATCCTCATCAGGCTGCGCGACGACTGCGGCACGCGTCTCCACGAACGTCATCCCGGCAAATACCGGGGCTCCCGGAAGGAGCATTGCACAAAGGGTCGGAAGAAAAATGCGTTTCATGATGGGCGAAAGCTACTGCATCTCACTGCTTTTGCCAACTGGAGCAGTCGGTCCCTTGCCATTTTCAAAATCATCGAGGGCACGAGAAAACGCGTTTCTCCTGGGGACTTCAGGACTCTTTGGCTGAGCAGCTTTCCGGCGGAGGGCACGAAAATACTCATCAAACTCGCCTGAACGCTCGTCCCGCTGGGTGGCTTCGAACCAATCTAGGTAGGACGAGACGTCAGCAGTCGTCTCCAAAATCGATTTTCGCCGAAGTTCGAGCGCGGAGAGCGCCTCATCCACTCCAGTCTCCGAGCCAGAGCTGATCGTCTTCAGCACCTCGCGATAGCCTTGTACCACCGGCTTAAGAAGCCGAAACGCCCGCGCTTCAACGATAACCAAGCGATTTCGAACGAAATGGGTAAGTGCGCCGCGATCGGGGCGAGCCAGAATTTCACGAAATTCACCGATTGGAATCACGGGAGTTTCGAGTCCCTCGGCATATTTTAGCGCGATTGAGGATTTTTTGCCGTTGGCGTCCTTCTCGTTCTTGCTGCGGAACCAACGGGCAATGCCTTTTTTCTCAGGTTCCGCAGTGCCGGCGACTTCCACTTCTTCGATTTCAGGAAGAGGGATGAGGAGCGCATTTTCGAGAGCCGCTTCGGTATCAGCGGCGCTCATCATTTCTTGTATCTCGGGCTCGGCGAGCGATGCCATTTCAAGCGCCCACCATTTTTCGAGGCTATTCCCCGAGAGCCTAAGAGTCGGGAAGTGCTTACGCAATCCTTTGCGTGAAGCTCGGAATGACGTGCCATTTTGCCCAAAATCTTCGAGAAGAAAGCCTAGGCGATCCGCACCATCGGACTGGCCAAGAAGAGCCAGCACAAGAGCTCCCGAAGAAGCGCTGTAAATAGCCTGCTCCACCGGGGAGCCTGAAGAGGAATCACCATTGAAAAGCGCTTCAATCTCAAGCAAATCCCCACGCTCCATAATCGCGCGGAAGGTCGCTCCCGGGCGGCCGTTTTCCTGATATTCCAGCGCTTCGCCGACTCCCGAGATAAGCCAACCAGGGACGATTTCCCCTTCCATGCGCGGCAGGCGCCCTTCAGGCAGTGCCATTTCCGCGAGCATCGTCCCCACAAGAGCTTCATCGAGCTGCCGCAAGCTAAAACCACGCCCAAAACCAATGGTGATGACTCCACGAAGCCCCATCCCATCGATGAACTCGATATTGCGAACCACTCCTCCCAGCCCAGAAAATTCATTCGGATGGAGTAATTTCACCCGCACCGGGAGAGACCACTCCGCGGAGCTCCGCTTCAGCAATTTTGCGACTGCTTTTTTCCGCCGCTCAAGGTAGGAAGAGACCGTGCCCCGAAGCTTCAGAGGCTGCCCAAATACAATGAATTGACCAGTCGAGCTCTCGCTCCGTCCCGGATCTTTGGGCGGGACAATCGGCGTGCCTGGGACCAATTCCGGTTGCTGTGCGAAGACAGAACCGATTAAAAGAAAGAAAATCGGGAGCGCACGCATCACAATGCATACTAGAGCCTAGTGGGCTCTTCAACTATCGGCCTTTTTCGCCGCAGGCTTTGATTCCGCCTTCTTTTCCACTTTTTTCTCAGTGCTCTTGGACCCCTCGTTGGCCTTCTTCTCGCCCGATTTGTAGGACTCACTTCGGTAATCGGTCTGGTAAAAACCGCTTCCTTTGAAGATGATCCCAGCTCCCGTACCGATTTTGCGGCGGACACTGCCATCACAATCATCGAAGGTGCACTCGGTGAGACGCGCGTCATTCATCGATTGAAATTTTTCAAAGTCGCGCCCGCACTTTTCGCAGACGTAATCGTAAGTAGGCATGGTATATTTCGTTTTTAAGCCCAAGCGGGCGGGGCGGACTTTGCGTCCTCGCCACCGTTCCCGCAAGACCCAACTTCTCATTGCCTCTTCTCTCCATCCCCCTTTTAATCTCACATCCTACTATGACGAAGCCGCTATCTCTCACTCTCGCCGCGCTCGCCTGTGCTACCACCCTCCCCTCATGCAGCTCCACCGACAATGGGGATGGCCTTGGCGACGGCAGGACGCTCTTCCTTGGCGATTTCAATAAAAAGAAACGTGCCGCCGCTGCCGAAGAGAAAAAAAAGGCGGATACCAAGGCACCACCCAAAGCAGCCAACTCCTGGTGGAAGGGTGACGAACACACGGGCCGCCCATCGATCAAAATCGACCTGAGCGACCAAATCGCCTATTTTTACAAAGACAATCAGCTCGTGGGGCAATCCGCCGTTTCCACCGGAAAATCCACCCACCGCACACCAACCGGCTCATTCAAGATCACCCAAAAAGATCAGGATCACGCATCAAATCTCTACGGCAAAATTCTCGATTCTGATGGCAACGTCGTAAAACCCGACGCAGACACCCGAAAGGACAAAGTGCCTCCCGGCGGGAAATACATCGGTGCTCCGATGCGTAATTTCATGCGCTTCAATGGTGGGATAGGAATGCACGCGGGATATCTTCCCGGCTATCCAGCCTCGCACGGTTGTGTAAGAATGCCGGAATACATGTCCGCACATTTCTTCAAGCACGTGAATCATGGCACCCCAGTAAGTGTGGTGCCGTGAGCGCTTTTCCCGACCCAGAGGAGACGCTTGAAATTTCGCCTGAGACAGTTTCCGCCCTGCGGGAAACTGCCAGTTCCGATTTCGTACTCGTAGATTGCCGTGAAGCCGATGAATTACTACTCTGCGAAATCAGCGGCCACGTCCCACTCCCCCTCTCGCAATTTCCTGATGTGGCTCTGGCTTTCGCCAATTCGGACGAGCCAGAAAAGCCAGTGATCGTCTATTGCCACCATGGAATGCGCTCTC
Organism: uncultured Verrucomicrobiales bacterium; assembly: GCA_937922595.1. Classification (GTDB taxonomy): domain Bacteria; phylum Verrucomicrobiota; class Verrucomicrobiia; order Verrucomicrobiales; family DEV007; genus CALAIY01. The sequence goes on from CALAIY010000028.1 coordinate 24,101, forward strand.
AGCACGCCGCACTTTTTCTCCGACAAGCAGGATTGAAAAATTCGTTTAGCATGAGCGGCGGAATTGATTGTTGGTCGCGCGAGATTGATTCGAATATTCCCCGTTACTAAATGAAAAAAATAGGGAAAATTCTCAGCGGAATCGGAATGCTGATTGCACTCCCCATGACCTGGGTCGGCTGCCAAGCCACGCGTGCCGGGTATGAATCGCCCAAGTATTCAGTCGTCGAAAATGACTCGTCCGAATTCGAAATCCGCCGCTACCCAGCAATGGAAGTCGTCGCCACAAAATCAGGCGACAATTCTGGCGGCGACGGAAGCTTCATGAGGCTCTTCCGCTATATCGATAAGGGGAATGAAGCAGAACAGAAGATCGCAATGACAACGCCCGTGCTGATGTCCGAAGGAAAGATGCACTTCGTCGTCCCCACTGCTGTAGCCGCAGATGGGACTCCAGCACCGGCCAATGATGCCGTGGTCGTTGAGACAATCCCCGCCGGCATTTTCGCGACAATGCGTTTTGCCAAGCGCGAAGAAGCCCAAGCTTCTGCACGCACGCTAATGGAGTCGCTGAAAAAGGCAGGCAAAAACACGGAAGGTAAACCTATTTTCGCCTATTACGATCCACCTTGGACTCCGGCAATGCTAAGACGCAACGAAGTGCTCATTAGACTCGCCGAGTAACTTTCCTAAATTTCTCCGCGATAACCGAGCAACTCCGCCCGACGAGCCTCCGAAACTTCGGGATAGCCCATTTTCATATCTTCGAGGGTTTCGAGCACAATTTGAGCTGCGAGTAGACGCATCCCTTTTTTGTCATCAGCAGGAAGGATATACCACGGAGAGTCCTCGGTATCCGTTTCCGCGAGGGTCTTATCGTAGACCTTCATGTAGGAATCCCAGTGGGAACGCTCCGCAACGTCGCCTTCATTGAACTTCCAATTTTTTTCCGGCTCATCGATACGCGCACGAAAGCGGTTTGCTTGCTCCTCTTTGGATACGTTGAGGAAAAACTTAAGTACGCGCGTGCCATTCCGTGCGAGGTGCGCCTCGTGCTCGCAAATCGAGGCATATCTTCCTTCCCAAAGGCGCTTCATTGCGGCGCCGCTCGACGTCAATTCACGCGGCATTTTCTGCACATCGGTGATGATACCAGGATGAACTTGGCAAACGAGGACTTCCTCGTAGTAAGAACGATTAAACACCCCAATCTGGCCGCGACGCGGGAGATCTCGGATCGTGCGCCAGAGAAAATCATGCTCCAATTCCTTATCGCTCGGTTTCTTAAAATCATGCACCGCGACGCCATGAGGATTCACCCCAGAAAAAACGCGCCGAATCGTACCATCTTTTCCAGCAGCATCCATGGCCTGAAAGACAACAAGTAAACTACGGCGATCATCGGCATACATCGCTTGTTGCCGCTCATCGATTGCTTGCTGTAACTTCCGAAGCTTCTTTTTGTAATTGGATTTATCCGAATAAGGAGCCTCTTTAAAAGCCGTAAACTTCCCTGCGGTGCGCTTCCCGGAAAACCGGAAAGGAGCAATAGAATCAAATACACGCATAATTCGCGACTAAAGGTTCTTGTCCGTGACGGCACCTTCTGAGGCACTCGTGGTCAGCGCGGCAAATTTAGCAAGCACGCCGCGCTTGTAGCGAGGCTTTGGAGCCTTCCACTTCGCTTTGCGCTTCTTCATTTCCGCAGCGGTGACGTCCACGTCGATTTTACGGCGCTTAGCATCGATGGTGATGACATCGCCATTCTTAAGGAGCCCAATAGGACCGCCCACGTGAGCTTCCGGTGTAATGTGCCCCACGACGAATCCGTGGCTTCCTCCAGAGAAACGACCATCGGTAATAAGAGCGACCGTTTTCCCCAATCCTCTGCCCATTACAGCAGAAGTGGGGCCAAGCATTTCGCGCATTCCTGGCCCACCCTTCGGTCCTTCGCGGCGGATCACAATCACGTCACCATCTTTGATTTTCCCAGAGAGAATCGCATCCATGGATGCTTCTTCACTATCAAAGACACGGGCTTTACCAGTGAATTTCTCCCCCTCTTTTCCACTAATCTTCGCGACGCCACCACCGGGAGCAAGATTGCCATACATCACGACAAGGTGGCTTTCCTTTTTGATCGGATCGCTCAGCGGACGGATAATTTTCTGAGACTTCGGGTAGGCTTTAGCCTTAGCGAGATTCTGAGCGAGCGTCTTACCAGTCACAGTGAGGCAATCGCCGTGAAGAAGCCCTTCCTTCCAGAGCGTCTTCATCATTGGAAGGGTGCCTCCGATATCTACGAGGTGCGCCATTTCGTATTTGCCGCTCGGCTTAAGGTCCGCCAAAACGGGGACGCGTTTTCCGATCTTGGTGAAATCATCGATCGAAAGTTTCACCCCTGAAGCATGAGCCATGGCAAGAAGGTGGAGAACGGCGTTGGTAGAGCCCCCGAGTGCGATCACGACCGTAATGGCATTTTCAAAAGCCTCACGAGAAAGGATATCGGAAGGCTTGATCCCTTTCTTGAGGAGGTGAAGCACAGCGGCACCGGCATCGAAGCAATCGCGGAGCTTATCATCCGAAATAGCGGCCTGTGCAGAGCTATTCGGAAGGCTCATCCCAAGCGCTTCGATAGCAGAAGCCATTGTATTCGCCGTGTACATCCCACCACACGAGCCAGGACCTGGAATTGCGGCCTCCTCAATTTTCCGCAACTCAGCATCCGTCATCTTCCCCGCAGCGTGCTGCCCTACCGCTTCAAAGACGCTCACAATATCGAGTTCCTTCTTCTTCCCCTTAAGGGTCACACAACCAGGAAGAATAGTTCCACCATAAACAAAGACACTCGGGCGATCGAGACGCGCCATCGCGATGAGACACGCCGGCATATTTTTGTCGCACCCGCCAATCGCAACCAGCCCATCCATCCCTTCGCAACCTACCACCGTCTCAATCGAATCCGCAATCACCTCGCGGGACACGAGCGAATACTTCATCCCCTCCGTTCCCATTGAAATACCATCGGAAATCGTGATCGTATTGAAGATCACCCCTTTCCCTCCTGCAGCATCGGCTCCCTTCGAAGCTTCCCGAGCGAGACCATCAATGTGGATATTGCACGGCGTCACTTCACTCCAAGTGGATGCTATCCCAATCTGCGGTTTCTTAAAATCTTTCCGGTTAAACCCCACCGCGTGCAACATCGCTCGGCTCGGTGCGCGATCAGGCCCATCTACGAGCGGACCTGAAAATTCACGGGGATTGGTCTTCGTTTTCGCTGAAGCTTTGCGGGAGGTCTTTTTCTTAGTCGCCATGATGAAGGTTCCTTAAACGCTGCCCGGCAAGTGCTCCACCGAATTTAGAGGCATCTGGGACAATGCTTGACCCACACCACTCTTCCCACCACCCTGCGACCCCAATTTTCTGAACCCCACGTTTTCAATGCCCGAATCATTCAAAGTCCTCGTTGCCGATCCCATATCAGACACCGGCATCGCCGAACTCCAGGCAGATCCTCAGCTTGATGTGGACGTGAAGCTCGGACGCTCCGAAGAGGAAATCCTCACGGACATCGCAGAGTACGACGCCATGATCGTCCGCTCGCAGACCACCGTCACTCCCAAAATCATCGACGCCGCGGCAAAGCTTCGTGCCATCGGCCGCGCCGGAGTGGGAGTAGACAACATCGACCAGCCCTCGGCCACCAGCCGCGGAATCGTGGTGATGAACACCCCCACAGGAAACACCATTTCCACCGCAGAGCACGCGTTCACTCTCCTGGTCTCCCTCTGTCGAAGCATCCCACAAGCCCACCAAAGCATCGTAGAAGGCCGCTGGGATCGAAAAAAATACAAAGGAAGCGAACTCAATGGCAAGACCCTCGCCATTCTTGGCATGGGTCGCATTGGCACTGAATTTGCCCGCAGAGCGATGGCTTTTGGAATCCGCGTGATTGCCTACGACCCCTATCTTTCCGAAAACCGCGCCCGCACCCTTCGTGTAGAGCTCGCCGATGATCTCGATGATGCCCTCAGGCAAGCCGATTTCATTACGATGCACATGCCCCTCACCGATGAGACGAAGCACATGATCAATGCGCATCGCATCCAAAACGTCCTCAAAGAAGGCGCCCGTATCGTAAACTGCGCCCGCGGTGGACTCATCGATGAAACCGCTCTCGCCGAAGCGCTCGTCTCCGGTCGCCTCGGCGGTGCCGCCATCGACGCCTACGAAGTCGAGCCACCCACCGCAGACAATCCCCTCCTCAAGCTTCCAAACGTAGTCCTCACCCCACACCTCGGAGCATCAACGAATGAAGCCCAAGAAATCGTCGGGATCGAAATTGCTCGTCAAATCCGTAATTACCTCGTCGATGGAGCCATCATCAATGCCGTAAACACCCCAAGCATCGACGCCGAGACCGCCGCACAAATCGGCCCCTATCTCAGCCTCTCCGAAGCCCTCGGCAAAGTCCTCGCCCAGCTCGCCCCTAGACGTCCAGATCACATCAAGATCAACTACAGCGGCAAAGTAAGCGACCTCGATACCACACTCATTTCCCGCTCCGCACTCAAAGGCTTTCTCGAAGCCACTTGCGCAGACTCTACCGTAAACACCATTAACGCCCCCGACATCGCATCAAATCTCGGCCTCACTCTCACCGAGTCCCGCGTCCCAGACCCGCAAGCCTTCTCAGATCTCATCGAAGTTACTGCAGGTAACAGCGATGAAACGGCCAGCGCAGCCGGCACGATCTTTGGAGGAGAATCTCGCATCGTCCGTATCAATGGCCACAGCGTCGAAGCCGATCCCGAAGGCTCCGTCCTCCTCGTCGAGAACAACGACAGCCCAGGCATCGTCGGTGGCGTCGGAAACCTTCTCGGAGACGCCGGAATTAACATCGCCCAGATGTCCCTCTCCCGCACCGTCGAAGGCGGCAAAGCCCTCGCCGTACTCAATCTCGATTCCTTCCCTCCTAAAGAGCTCAAGGCCATCATCGAAGCCCTCCCCGGCGTCATCTCCGCGAAAGCAATTCGGCTGTAATACAGCTCGCCAAGATCACAATCACCCCGCCCCCTTCCACACGGCATCAGCTTCGGGGGAAAACTCGCGATCTCTAAGCCCCATGGTTTGACGCCCCCCAAGCCCACGGCGAAGCTTCCCCCCATGTCGGACTCTAACCTCGATGCCCTCCGCGCTGCGCTCGCCGCCTCGCCGGAAAACGTGCCTCTCCTGCTCCTCTTCGCCGAAGCCTGCATCAACGCATTCTCCCTCGACGAAGCAAAGCAGACTTTCGAGCGCGCCCGCACCATCCAGCCCACCCAAATCGAGCCCCGCCTCGGCCTCGCACGAATCGATCTCCTCACCGGAAACACCTCCGCCGCAGCCGTACGCACCGAGCAACTCATCAGCGAATTTCCCGACAACGCACCCGCCCATCTTCTGCTCAGCCGCGTCCACGCCGCAGAAAATGATCGGCTCGCCGCCATCGAAGCCTACCAACGCGCCCAAGCGATTGATCCCCTCATCTCCGACGACGCCCTAGTCGCCGAACTTGGCATCAACGAAGAGCGCAAGCGCTTAAAACAAACTCCCCACGGCATCACCGCCGAACAAGAAATTGCCGAAGAATTCGGCATGGAAGACGGCGAAGACGACACCCACTTTTTTGAAAACCTCGCCCCACTAAACGACGATTTTCCCACCGGAGTCCCCCTCAATCACGAGCAGCCCAAGACCGGTTTCAAAGCCGTCGGTGGCATGGATGTCCTCAAAGAGCAGATCCGAATGAAAGTGCTCTACCCCATGGAGAACCCAGAGCTCTTCAAAGCCTACGGCAAAACCATCGGTGGAGGAGTCCTTCTCTACGGCCCTCCCGGTTGCGGAAAGACCCTTATCGCCCGTGCCACAGCCGGCGAAATCAATGCCAATTTCTTCGCCATCGGCATCCACGACGTCCTCGATTCCTTCATCGGAGAATCTGAAAAACGCCTCCACCAAATCTTCGAGATCGCCCGCCAAAACACCCCCGCCGTCCTCTTCTTCGATGAAATCGATGCCCTCGCCGCAGATCGTCGCGACCTCCGCCAAAGCGCCGGCCGCAATCTCATCAATCAATTCCTCGCCGAACTAGACAGCGGCGATGGCGCAAACGACGGCATCCTCGTCCTCGGAGCCACCAACGCCCCCTGGCACATCGATCCCGCCTTCCGCCGCCCCGGCCGCTTCGACCGCACCATCTTCGTCCCCCCACCCGACGCCAGCGCCCGCGCAGCCATCATCGATGTGATGACCAAAGAAAAACCTATCGGCGAAATCGACATCCAAGCTCTAGCAAAGAAAACCCCTCACTTTTCCGGTGCAGACCTAAAAGCCATGTTCGATACCGCCACCGAAGCCGCCCTCGAGCAGGCAATGAAAAAAGGCCGCATCATCCCGCTCGACACGAAGACTCTCACCAAAGCCGCAAAACAACTAAAGCCCTCCACCAAGAGCTGGTTCGAAAGCGCCAAAAACTACGCCCTCTACGCCAACGCCGGCGGAGAATATGATGACGTGCTAGAGCACCTCGGATTGAAAAAATAAACAGCTACCTAGCCAGTACAAAAATGATGCCGAGAACAAATCTCGGCATCATTGCTTTACCCGAAGTCGCGAGTGACTCGCCATCCAGATTCTGAACTGGGATTCGCCTATTCGGAATCGAAGAGCTCTTCGAGCGCTTTCTTCATATCGCTCAGATTTGATGACGTCGCGATACTCTCCCCTTTTCGATTGATAACGAAATAAGTGGGAAATGCATTAATCTTCAATGCACCTACGTTTGTCCCTTCTTGATCAAGAATATTCGGCCATGAAAGCTCTCCGTTTTTCTTGATAAACGCCTTCATTGTATCCGACTGATCATCAGCGACTCCAAGAATTTCGAATCCTTTATCTGCGTATTTCTTTTTGAGTTCCTTCAACTGAGGGAATGCGAGAATGCAACCGCGTCACCAAGTGCCCCAAAAATCAACTAACACGACCTTATCCTTATAATCAGACAAGGAAAGAGTATCACCATCGAGTGACTCACCCGAAATAGAGATATTCTTTTTTCCCCTCACCTTGTCTTCGTAAGCATCCATAGAATCGTGATCAATTCCTTTATAATTCCAACCAGACTCAGATTTGATGAACGAAAGTGGAAGCGTCTCTTCCCCATACATCTTACTTTTAAGCTTCACCCAGATAGTTCCAGGATCCACCGCAGGAGCCTCTTCAGGCGCTACAATTAGCGTCCCTCCAAACTCAGACTCGGTAATGCTTCCATGAAGCTCGACAAGAGCCTTCATAAAATGAGGCGCATCCTCAAAGCTCCGGATATGCTCAGCAAGATTTTTCCGATGAGTAGCCTCCACCTCATCCGAGGCGAAAGGGCTTTCTCTAAGCCAATCGGGGATCTCAAAAGTATCGAGGCCAAGCGTCTTAACACCCAATTCAATCTCTTCACCACCTACCGTGGCCGCAATATTTGGCACCTCATTCTCCAAAGCTAGCTCATCGACAATTATGCTGAGACGCTCGACAAGAAAAGCCTCTCTCGACTCCTTATTCATTATCGCGACAGCAGCATCCGGATTCCCCTCAGTAAAGTGAGCAGACATCTTGGTGTAAATCTCTGCCGGAGTAAGAGCAGCCGAAGCAGTAGATGCATCTGCATCTGAAGCATCACCCACAGCAGCGAGCGCAATCACGCTACGAGCCGCAATAGCCGTGTGAAGAGTAATAAGAGGGGTCGAGCTATCAATATCGCTAAGAGTCGCCGGAGATGAGCCATCTTGACCATTCTTATATTCCTCTGAAGCATTAGAGAGAGGCATGATCTCAGAAACGTGGCCGATCACATTTCCGAATGGGTCTAGCACAGGAGATCCGCTGCTCCCTGGCGCCCATGGGGTGCTCACGTTCATCCGAAGGCTGCGCAGAGCTTCAAGAGATGTATCATCCCCGCCGCGATCCACGCGTCCCCAATAAAATCGATTCACCATTCCACGGCTGAAGTAACCCATTTGATCCAAAGGAGAGCTGAAGCAAAATGCATCCTCTCCCGGCCTCACATCTGCATTGAGAGCAAGAGGTGTCAGCTTGTGATCGACTTTCACAATCGCTGCATCCATCAACTCATCAAAGGCAAGAACCTTCGTCACCGGAAAAACGTTTCCATCATGATCTGCCACCACCAGACTCGCCTTCTTCGAAGGCGGGGCATCGATTACGTGAGCACAAGTGGCCACTGCACCATCCGCAGAAATTGCATATCCTCCAGCAAGCGAAAGGTGCCAATCATCACAAGAGTCGCACAGATAGCACCACCCAATACGCACGCTTCCGGCTCGCGCCACGCGAACAACCGCCTCGGGATCAAGGAGTTTATCAGACTTTTCCTTTAGCGTTATGGGCTCAGCTACAGGACTCTTCATCTGAGCCTCCAAAGTCTCCACGGAGAGAAGTTTCCCCTCTTCATGAAGAGCCGCAATCAGCTTGCCCAGCTTCGCCTCATCTAGATCAAACCCTTCAGGAGATTGCTCCACAATCGGAACACCAACAGCCTGAGCGTAAATTACCGAACTGCTAGCTCCCCAGCAGACGGCTCCTGCAAAAACAGCAGAAAAAACGGATTGGCTACATCGAGACGAAAAATTCAGACGCATGAGCCAAGAAAACGGCTCATAGACAGCCCGTCAATAGCTAAGAGTCTACCCCGTCTAAAAAACAAATCCAAGCCTGGCCAATTGGCAATATCCATCAACGCCCCCCTAAATCGTGTGGCCGCAATCTGGTTTGCGCCTATCATTCTCCGCCCATGTCTTTCTCGCCCCCATCTTCCCGCACCCAAATCTACCTCGATCAAGGGCGGTATGAAGAAGCAGCGAAGCTGCTCCGTGAGCAGCTAGCATCATCTCCAGATGATGTCGTGACGCTGCTCCAGCTCGCCACCTGCTACTACCAAGATGATACTGACGAAGGCAATACGAAACGCGGGCTCGAAGCCATCGAATCCGCGATTCGGCTTGAGCCCGAATTCTCCCCAGCGCACGGACTGCACGCCCGCCTCCTAGCCGACCAGAAAAAATACTCCCCCGCCCTCGCCGCCGCACAGCAAGCGATCGCACTCGATCCCTACGACTCAGATAGTCATGGAGCAGAAGCAGTCGTCCACGCGAAGCGCCAGCACTGGGCTCTCGCCGAAAAAGCAGCCAAACGCGGCCTCGCCATCGACCCCGAGGACAATCCCTGCTCCGCCATCCTCACTCACGCCCTCCTCATGCAGGGTAAAACATCCGAGCACCAGGAAGAGCTCGGCTACCGAATGAGCCGTGATCCCGAGGATCCCTACACCCATTTTAATATGGGACTCGCCGCACTCCGCTCAGGCGACCACCGCCAAGCCGAAGTCCACCTCAAGGAAGCCCTTCGCCTCCAACCCGATTTCGAGCCCGCTCGCCAACTCCTCCTCGAAGCATTTCGCTCCCGCTCGCCCGTCTATCGAGGATTCCTCAAATTCTCCTTCGCCCTAAGCAAGCTTCCCCCGCACTACCGAACAGGTGCGGTCATTGCGATTTACCTCGTTTTCCGCACCCTCCGCTCAGCGCTTGATACGGCCGCGCCCATCGCCGCCGCCGTTCTCACCTACCTCTGGCTCGCCTTCTCCCTCTTCTCATTCATCGGCCGTGGCCTGGGAAACCTCATCATCCTCTGCGACCCCTCCGCCCGCCTTGCACTCAATGCACGAGAAACTCAAGAAGGCCTCTGCGTAGGCCTCCCCATAGCACTCTCACTTCTCACCCTCATCGCAGGAATCGGCCTAAGCCTCCCACTACTCCTTATCCTCACCGCCTGCCTCATCGCCCCCGCCATTCCTGCATCAGTTTACTTCCAAGCCGAAAAACGTGCCGGGCAAAAAATCTACGGCACTGCCGCCGCCATCACCACCCTCTGCGCCGCAATCGTCTTCATCGGATCTTTTTTCTCTTCAGACGTCGCCCTTCCTCTCCATCCGCTAACCAGCCTTCCCCTACTCCTCGGAGCCGGCATCGCCTTCGCCACCACCTGGGCCGCACTCTTCAACTTCAAAACTGACTAACCAGTCCACAAAAAAGGGCACCCAGCGCTAGCCAGGTGCCCTTAGTAATTCCAAATTTACTCCGCCTTTTTTTCCTCAGGCTTAGCCGCCTCTTTTTTGCGTGGCGGAATATCAACAGCCACTGGAGGCGTCACTGCCGTGACTGGCTGCCGCTTTGGCCTAGCCGCAGCACCTGGAGCAGGCTTTGCCGGAGCAGCCGTAATATTTACTAACTCCACATCAAAAATGAGCGTGTCCATCGATCCAATTTCCCCACCCTGACGTGGGTTTTTTCCATACGCAAGATCACCAGGAATCCAGAGGCGGAACTTATCCCCCTGATCCATCAGCTGAAGACCTTCCGTCCAGCCCTTAATCACGCGATTTACCCCAAAAGTCGCAGGCTTGCCTTCCGCAGACTCATCGAAAACAGTTCCATCAAGCAGCGTGCCCTTATAGTTCACTGTCACCCGATCCGTGGCCTTCGGCTTATTCTCTCCCTCGCCCTTTTCGAGCACAAGATACTGAAGACCGCTATCGGTCGTGATCACGCCCTCTTTCTTGCCATTTTCTGCCATGAAAGCTTTACCAGCCTCCTCATTCTTAGGCCCCTCTTCCTCCATCTTCTTCTTCCATTCCTCAGTCTCTTTCTTCCTCTTCTCAGCAGCAGCTTCCTGCATTGCAGCACGAAGCGCATTCATCCCAGCCTGCATCTGAGGATCATCGAGCTTGGTCTCGCCGCCAGAAAGCTTTTCACGCATCCCTGTTGCGATTCCATCGAAGTCGACATCCACCGCATTGCGAAGCACATCGAGCCCCACAGAAACACCAAATGCATAATCCTTCGTTTGCGCCTCCTTCAGCACATCCTGAAGACCGCGAATCACATCATCCACATTCACCTCAGCACCATCTTGGCCAAGAGTAGATGAAGCACGCTGCGCGAAAAACATCCCCAGCGCATAGCTATTCCGCTCCGCTTCCGAAGAAAACCCATCTGGGAGTGCCTCCTTTTCAGCAGCCGGAGTCGGCATACCTGGAAGTTGCGGGGTCGCCGGGCCTTTCTGCCCGTATGCAGTACCACAGAGGGCACCGGCCAAAGTAATTCCAAAAATCGCTCGTTTCGTCATGGGTTTTAAAGTGGTTTATATGTTTCCAGCACGGCTGGGTAGCCACCTTATCCACTCCCCTGCACTCCGCAATTTCAGATCGGCTCCACTTTCTTAATATCCCTCCAATGCTCTCAGAAAATCTCCAGCGCGAAGCCCAGCTTCTCCAACACTCCTGGGATCGCCACACCCCGGAGCACCTCGATGAATACCTCATCACTGCCACCGAAGACCCACGAATTAATATTCCCAGCATCCTCACCCGCGCCCTTTTTGCCGACACCCTTTTCCCCGATCAATTCGCCGCACTCTGCGACGAAGAACTCCGCTTTGGCCTCTGCCTCACCTGGCTCACCGACGCCCTCGAATCCCACCCACGAAGCGAACTCGCCGCCACCTCACCCGAATTCCCTGATGCGCCCCCCTTCCTCACGGAAACCGCCCAACTCCTCCAAGACCCCGCATTCCCCCTAATCGATTACCTCACCGAAGCCCTCGCCCTTGAGCCCGATATCGGCACCAACGACACCTTCGCCTCCTCCGTCCTCGACACCTTCGCCAACGTCTGGCAAGCCGAACTCCCCGAGCACAAACACACCCTCCCCGCCTCCCCAAAGCCCCGCGTCATCGAACTCGCCTGCGGCTCAGGAAACGACTATCGCTTCCTCCACAACTTCGGCTTCGCCCCCCTCCTCGATTACACCGGCATCGATATCGCCGGGAAAAACACCGCCAACGCAAAACGCCGTTTCCCCCAGATCGATTTCCGCACCGCCAATGCCTTCGCCACCGGCCTCCCCGACGCCTCCGCCGATATCATCTTCGCCCACGACCTCTACGAGCACCTCTCCCTCGAAGCCCTCGAAGCAGCCCTCGCCGAGACCGCACGCCTCCTCCGCCCCGGCGGCCAAGCCTGGCTCCACTTCTTCAATCTCGCCGATACCACCCAGCACGAAGCACGCCCCCACGAATCCTACCACTGGAATCTCCTCAGCCAGAGCCGAATCCTAGAGACCCTCGCCTCCCACAATCTCACCTGCGACGCCCTCCCCATCCGCGACCTCATCCACGAAAAATTCGCCTTCCCCGGCTACTACAATCAGGAAGCCGTCCTCATCACTGCTGAGAAAATGAGATAAATCCTATACTGGCGGGAAGAATCGCCTCCGTTGACTCTCCCAAGCGTATCCCTACCCTCTACGCCCCCAGCAACGATGGAATTCCCCCTCTCAGAACAAAACCAAGCTCGTCTCGACGACCTAAAAAAATTCCACTCCCACGCCTTCGGCCACTGGGAAGGCCAAGTCACTCAAGACGAATGGGATTCCGCAAAATGGCAGCTGAAAAACCGCGTCAGCAGCCTCCAAGACATCGAAAGCCGCATCCCCCTCTCCGATGAAGAGCGCGCCGGCATACTCCTCTCCGGCACCAAGCTCGCCACCGCCGTCACCCCCCACTACTTCAATCTCATCGATCCAAGCGACCCGCTCGATCCCATCCGTAGACAAGTCATCCCCCGAATCGAAGAGACCTGGGAAGACCCCGCCGAAATGGCCGACCCCTGCGGCGAAGACTCCCACATGCCCGTACCCGGCCTCGTCCACCGCTACCCCGATCGCGTCCTCTTCCTCGTCACCGACCGCTGCGCCGCCTACTGCCGCTACTGCACCCGAAGCCGCGTCGTCAGCGGAGCCGGCGATCAGCAGCTCGAAATGAACCACGAAGCCGCCTACCAATACCTGGAGAAACACCCTGAGATCCGCGACGTCCTCCTCTCCGGCGGCGACCCCCTCCTCCTCTCCACCGGGAAACTCGATAAAATCCTCACCCGCCTCCGCCAAATCCCCCACCTCGAATTCGTTCGCATCGGCTCCAGAATCCCCATCTTCCTCCCCCAGCGGATCGACGACGAACTCTGCCAAATGCTCCAAAAGCACCACCCCCTTGGCCTCAGCATTCACACCAACCACCCCCGAGAGCTCACCACCGAAGTCCGCACCGCCCTCGAGCGTCTCGCCAATCACGGCATCATGATCGGCAACCAAAGCGTCCTCCTCAAAGACGTAAACGACGATGAAATCGTCATGCGCGCCCTCGTGCAAAAACTCCTCCTCTGCCGCACCCGCCCCTACTACCTCTACCAATGCGATCTCATCCAAGGCTCCTCACACCTCCGAGCCTCCGTCCGTAAAGGCGTCGAAATCATGGAATCCATGCGCGGCCACACCACCGGCTACGCCATCCCCCAATACGTCATCGACGCCCCAGGAGGCGGAGGCAAAGTCCCCATAAACCCCGAATACGTCCTCCAGCACGATGACGAACGCGTCATCATCCGGAACTACGAAGGCGAAGTCTTCGAATACCCCGAGCCAATGCCCGAACGCATCGCCGAAGCCCAAAAAGCACCCGCAGTAATATAGCTGTCGGCACCAAAAACTTCCTCCCGATTGCCAGCACCACCGTGAAAGAATTTACTGCAGTTTCGTAGAGCTGCATTCGGTGTCCCGCGTAAATGGTCCATGGCTCATACTCACATTGGGATTCAACGTGATCGGATCGCTAATGTATTACCCTACGAAGTATCAAGACTTCAGATCACATAGGATGGGTGGCTTCATTCGCCCACGGAAAAATAATGCCCATTCGAGAGCCAAGCAAATCAGACAACACGCGCGAAAACTTAAACCTCCAGAGAGCCAATTCCAAAATCGGCCTCCTATTCTCATCGACGGCTTCGACCTATTTACGGTAAGCTTTCTTCATGTTTAAAAATACAGAACAGGTCGTCACAAACGCCAAGTTCAACCCAAAAACGGGAACTTACTGGCTCTTCTCTGGAGCAATCGTGATGACGCTTACGATCGTCGGAATCCCATTTGCGATTCTCCACGTCCTTATCGGATCAATCTTCGTGAAACGCTATATAGCAAGCCTCGAATGCACACTCATGGAACGAAAGCTCATCGTGAAGCGGGGAATTCTAAACCGCGTGGAGAAGACCATTCCCCTCGATAAAATCACCGATGTTGGCATGGTGCAGGGGCCAATCATGAGGATATTTGGCATCCACGGCCTCAGCTTTGAAACTGCCGGCTCCGCCAGCCCCGGCGCACTCGTAACAATGCAAGGGATTGTCGATGCTCCCGGCTTCCGCGAAAAAGTGCTCAAGCAGCGCGACCGCGTCGTCGGAGACGGATCTAAGCGAGAAGGCGACGAAAGCGTGCTTTCTGTCCTCACCGAAATCCGCGATTCACTCAAGCGGCTCGAAGGGAGAGCAAACTCATGATCGCACGCTTCCGCCGCTACCGCCTCCGGCGTGCTACAAGCAAAGTTTCCGACACGCTCACGGAACAATTCGGAAGCAAGAAGTTCTATTCGATCACCGAGATGGAAGAAGCTTGCACCCTCGTAGGCGTCACGGGAAAACAACGTGAACTAGCGTATGCCATGTTTTCAGAAGAAGAGGTATGCAACGGCTTCCTGAGCCGGATCGGCTGCTCGAAAACAGCGAGAGACCTCCGATTCTTTGCAGCAAGCACCCTTTTTGGAACCGGAACGACAGTGGGATACGACTCTCTCTGGAACAGATTTCACGACTACAACGATTTGGTGGTAGGAGGAATTCAGAATACCGGCTCGTTTTCCGATTCAGGTGGAGCAGGCTCCGGCGGCGATGACGGCGGCGGATTCTCTGATTTCGGGGGCGGTGATGGCGGGGGCGGCGATTGAGCAATAAGAACACAAAAAAACGGCGACCGTTTCCGGCCGCCGTTTTGAAATTGGGAGTCTACTAGCGGGAGTAGAATTCGACGATGAGCTGCTCGTCTACGAGCGGATCGATCTCTTCGCGGGTTGGTGGGCGAACCACCTGGCCTTTGAGGTTTTCCTTGTCGAGCGTCACCCAATCAGGAACTGGGACGCCTTGGGTGCTGTCGAGCCCCTTCATTGCGAGGTGCTGGGAGCGAGCGGCGGCGGTGATGGTGATTTCGTCGCCGGACTTACAAGCGTAAGAACAGATGTCTGTCTTTACTCCATTGACCACAACGTGGCCGTGGTTCACGAGCTGACGAGCACCGCGGCGGGTATTTGAGAGACCCATGCGGTAGCAGACGTTGTCGAGACGGAGCTCAAGAAGTTCGAGGAGGATTTCACCAGTGACACCGCGACGGCGGGCTGCTTCGGCGAAATAACGGCGGAATTGCTTCTCCATGACGCCGTATTGGAAGCGGAGCTTCTGCTTCTCACCGAGTCCGATGGAGTAGTCGCTCTTCTTGCGGCGCATTTGACGCGCACCATGCTGCCCGGGAGGGAAGTTGCGCTTGTCGAAGGATTTGGAAGGACCGAAGAGGCTGACGCCGAAACGGCGGCTGATCTTGGTGGTTGGTCCGGTGAGTCTGGCCATGATTCTAAAAAGGAAAGAGGGTCGGGGGAAAAAATTAGACGCGACGTGCTTTAGGTGGGCGACATCCGTTGTGCGGAATTGCGGTGACGTCTTTGATGAGGCTTACTTCGAGGCCGACGGCCTGGACTGCGCGAACGGCGGACTCACGGCCGGAACCTGGTCCTTTGACGCGGATCTCAACCTCTTTGAGGCCGTGACCCATTGCCTGGCGGCAAGCGTCTTGCGAAACGAGCTGGGCGGCGTAGGCAGTGCTTTTGCGGCTGCCTTTGAAGCCCATCTTACCGGCACTTCCCCATCCGATTACGTTGCCCGAAAGATCGGTGACGCTGACGATGGTGTTATTGAAGGTCGCGAGGACGTGGACGATGCCAACCTGGACGTTTTTATTTACCTTTGATTTGTAGACCTTTACTTTGGCATCTTCACCATCGCTGCCGTCAAGCTCTGCGAAGAGCGCTTCGGAGACGGCTTTATCACCACCACCGCGAACTTCTTCTTTTGGCTCTTCAGCGGCAACTACAGGAGTTGCTTCAGCTTCTGGAGCGGCGCCTTCTGCGGGCGCGGCGGTTTCAGCGGCAGCTGCTGCTTCAGGAGCAGCGGCGGTTGTTTCCTCTTCAGGAGCGGGAGTCTCTTCGTCGGCCATCTTTATTTATCGTAAAATTGTAGGGTGCGGGCGAGCCGATTATTTGGTGACGCCGACAGTGCGACGGCCACCTTTGCGGGTGCGGGCATTGGTTGAAGTGCGCTGCCCACGAACGGGGAGCCCACGGCGGTGGCGGATGCCACGGTAGGATTGAATCTGCTGGAGGCGCTTGAGGTTGAGACCAAGCTCACGGCGAAGGTCGCCTTCGATTGTGATGTTTGCGCCGGTGATAGCGTTGGTGAGCGCAGCGAGCTGCTCGTCGGTAAGTTTACCGGTGCGGGTATTTGGATCGATCCCTGCGCTGGCGAGCACTTTATCGCCGAGGGTGGGTCCGATACCGTAAATGTAGCGAATGGAAGCTTCTACGCGCTTCTCGTTTGGGATTTCTACTCCGAGGATTCTGGCCATGGTAATATAAAAGGAAAAGGGAACCGGGCGAATTAGCCCTGACGCTGCTTGTGACGAGGGTTTTTGCAGATGATCCGGACGACACCTTCGCGGCGGATGACACGGCAGGACTCGCAGAGGCGCTTTACAGACGGGCGGACTTTCATGGGTCTAGGTTAGGAAAATTACTGGGGAAACGTGTGTTTGCTAAAGAAGCGACCGCACCTTGTGGAGACAAGAACACCCGGCTTTTGAGGTGGAGCCAATCACTGATACAATATCGGCGAAGACCCACAGGCCGGGAGAGCGGGGAGGGAGCTTTAGCACGATTCACTGGGGGCGCAAGCGCGGTTTAATCAATTTCAGTGGCTTTTCAAATGCTCGGCGAGAACATCGCGGCCAAAATCGCCTTCAAAATCGCGCCAAACGGCATGGGCGTGGTTCGCGCCGCCCTGAGTATTGGCATATTCCATGAGAAAAGTTGGCCCCTGAATCCTAAAATAACAAGGCTCGCCGGGAGCTGTGGCTCCCCCCCAACCAAAGTGTATTTTATCGAAGCCTGCAGCGTCGATGGCGGCAAGTTCCACACCTGCGACCTCATGGCGGTAGCGATGAGTGAAATGAGTGACGAGCTTGCGTAGCGCAATCTTGTGCTGATTCGGGAGTTTTGCGGCAGCAATCCCCACTTCCTTGAGCGGCTTTATGGCACGATCAGCGCCGGTGAGAATTTCGCGCGGCGGCTTATCAGAAAAGACAACGCCAGGAAAACCTTCGGCCACGAGAGCAATAACTAACGCACGGGCAGCATCTTCATCCACCCCAAGGACGCGTAGATCTTTATAATTACCACCACGGACTTCGGCGGGATTCGCCCCAAAGAACGACGGTGTGAGGCTGACGATCAGCCCTCCCGAGATTGTAATATTGATGGATAGATGATGCCCTTCGATCCGCCAGCCCCAGGGAGCTTGCCCTCCAGGCTTGCCAAAGATACTGAAGGCGTATTTTTTAGGATCCCGCAGGGCTGGATCCCCTCCCCTATCACGGAGAATTTGCTCAAGAAGCATAATATTTTCCGCCTGCTCAAATCCTTTGCTACTCATCGTGGCGCGAAGTAGGGCGCGAGCGTTTTCCCGCTGAACGGAAGTCATCCCTGAAAGGTAGAGACCATCACGCTTTTTGGGAATATAATGCCAGTCTTCGCGGGAATCAGTATCCTCCCACTCGAAGGTGGCGGATTCGCTCTGCTCAGGGGTGAGTGACGCCAGAAACGCATTGGCGGCGCTCGCTACATCCTTAGAAACCGCACTGGTAACAGGAGGGACTGCCGTCACCATATCGGCAGTAATAAGAAAAGCGCACGCAGTGAGAACAAGGGATTTCATCTACTGGAAAAACGCTAGGGGGCTAGTGATTCTATCAAATGAGCGAAAATCTGGATGCCCCGGCAAGAATGATTCAAACTAAAGGGTCGACAAGACTCTCAGAATTGATTAAGAAATCTGAACCATCTTTTTTCGGTTCGTCGAGATGTCCGACACTCCTCCGCCAAATCCTCCTCAAGAACACCCGCTACTCGCCACTTTTCGGACGCTTTTTCCGGAGCTTGGCGCGCGGTCCGTCGTCTCGGCGACCACCGAATGCGCCAGCGCCTGGTGTATCCCAGCTTCAGCAGAAGGCGAGCCCGTATCGGCTAGACTTGTGTATGTGCTCGCGCCGTTTGCGTCGGATGCGCTGAGGGATCGCTTCGTGGCAGTGGTCGAGCGGCTTCACAAGATCGAAACGCCAGGCATCGTGCCCTTGATTGATGCGGGCGAGCGCGGCGGCTATCCATATCTCACGTATGCTTGTCCTGCGGGCACGACACTCCGCCAACTTTTCGATCCAAAGACAAAGAAGATAGAAGGCCAGAAGGCACTGGCGATCGGCAAAGGCCTGGTTCGCTCCGTGGCATTTCTTCACGCGGCAGGAATCCACCACGGCTCGATCCACCCGGACAATATCATTATCGATTCGAAGGGGGATCCCTGGCTCATTTCCTCAGCCTTGGAAATGCTCTTTGAGCACCCGCCCGAAATTCGGACGCGCCGCTACGCAGGAGTCCCCGCCTCTCAGCGAGCTCACCTCGCTCCAGAGCAAACTGATCCGTCCGTAACTTCACCTAGTTACAAAAGCGACATTTACGCGCTCGGCTCGGTTATCTACACCATGCTCACCGGCGGGCAGGTCGGCGGTTTCTTTAAGCTCCCATCGAAAGAAGCTGATCTCGCCCACGAGATCGATGATATCGTCACCTCCTGTCTTCAGCCGAAGCCCGAGGATCGCAATTTCGACGCCCCTTCGCTCTATGCAGCTCTCGACAATGTAAGAACCGGCTACTTCCTTCGCGATGTCGAGAAGAAGAAGCTTGAGGACAAGGCGGCGAGTAAATCCGCCCCCGCCAGTTCGGTCTACAGCACGCACGACCTTGAGGGACGCACGCTCTGGCAAAAGCACCGGATGAAAATCATTGCCCCAGCGGCAGCGGCTCTCGTCGCGCTTGGCTGGTGGAGCTATGAGAATTACATGCGGCCACCGACGCCCATCGCCCCCATCCTCGCCGAAGCACAAGGGCACATCTCCCTCGCCGAACTCGTGGAGGCGATGCAGAAAATCAACGAAGCCTTCGAGGCTGCGGGAGTTGATCCCCAGAAATTGAAAACTATCGTGATGTTTCTCGTGCAAAACGGAATGCCTGAAGATGCCGGTGATTTGCTAAAGCGACATCTGGGGAAAATGGATCCCGACGACGAGGACGTGCTCGCCGCTCTCGCCTTTCAAAAGGCATTCGAGGTAGATCTCGCCGCCTACAAAGATGCCAGCCTCCAGGCAAGTGCCGCTCTCGATGCTGGTGATGACAAAGCAGAACGCCTCGCATTAAACGCCGCTCAATCGGCACTTCCTGGCGAGCCAGATGTGGAACGACGCCTTGCGGTAAATCCAATCGAGATCGAATTCCGCCTTGAAAGGGCGCTCTCAGCCGTCCAAAAACAACTCCCTTCCGGAGTAAAACTCCTCCACAATTCCTCAATCGTACGCAGTGCCGCCTACCTCGATCTATCGAGTAATCCATCGCTCACTTCGCTTGAGCCGCTCCGGGGAGTCCGCATCAATGAACTCGATATCAGCGGTACCTCAGTCTCCGACCTCGCCCCTCTGGAGAACATGCTCCTCCGTCGGCTGTGGCTGGACGACACGAAAGTCACCAGCCTTGAGCCTATCTCAAGATCACTCCTCGAATCACTAGCATTCGAAAACACCCCCGTCGCAGATCTCGCTCCAGCTGCCAATCTCCAGCACCTTCAATACCTCCGCCACACAGCACCTGAAGATGGTTCTCGCGTGGCACAAATTACCCCGCCTGCGGATAATAATTTCTGGGAAAACGCGGTAGGAATGCGATTCCAGCGTTTAGCTGAATATCCCGACATCTTCTTTGCCACGACAGAACTCAAGGTTGGTGAATTTGCCCAATTCATCGCGGAATCTGGACATCAAGTCGCACCGGCTCAGGCGGTTTCTGCCGAAGGCGAAGAAGAATCTACAGTCTCTTGGGACGATTCCCTCCTTGCTCCCGGCACCCGCTATTCCGTGGCTGGGCTCTCCGCCGATGACGCGAGCGCATTCTGCAGTTGGCTCACTGCGCGCGACCGCGCAGCCGGCAATATCCCGCCGACGGCGCTCTACCGGATGCCGACCGACGCCGAATGGGGCTCTGCCGCCAGTCTTTCCGAGCACCCATTCCAGCAGCCATCCGCCCGCACCCTAGAAGGCCGCCCTGCACTTTTCGAGAAAGACCCTCCTCTACGAATCCCCGCATCTCATGCCGCCGGAATCGGGAGGTATTCCGGCCTCATCGCAGGCGTCCGCGAGTGGTCCGGCTCCCCCTACGAAGACGGCTTCCCTGCCCTCTCCGTCCGTGGCGGCTCGTCCGATGTGAGCCTCACAGCTCCCCCGCTTGCACCCGAGCCCATCGCCGAGCCCAATCCAAATCCAGCGACAGGCTCCTCCACCGAAGCGGCAATGCCCACGGTCCCCTCCACCGGATTCCTCGCCCCACGCGTTCCGATCCCTGAGGCAACGCCTGAAGGAAAAATCGATCTTCGTGATCGCATTGCCCTCGCTCCCGATGTGCGGCGGAGCGATATTGGCGTCCGCGTCGTCCTCTCCCTCTCACCAAATCGCGGCCTCGATCCCATCGTCCAGACGCTCGAATCCGGCGAAGATATTAGCGAGGCTGTAGAGCGCGCCCGTGCCCTCATCAATCTCTCCCAAACGGCCTCCCTCGAAGCCGACATCAACCCTCGTACCCTCGACTCCGCAAAATCACTCGTCGTCTACGCCGACCTTCGCGAAGCCTACAAAAAAGACCGCCGCGCCCCAAGCACACTGCGCCGCGTGTTTGAATACTACAAAGGCCGCCGCTACCTCCACCTCAAAGTCCCCGTCTCATTCGACACCGCAGATCGCCTTGCCCGCGCCGTCGGCGGCCACCTCGTCACCCTCACCGACGACGGCGAACTCGATTGGGTCTCCGAAATCGTCCTCCCTCGAGGCACCCTACCTCCGACCTCGATCTGGCTTGGAGCCACCATCGACACCTCAGTCTCGCCGATCTATTCCTGGGGTGGCGGCATCAGCACCAATCTCCCAGATTTTGTGCCCTTCACCCCCGATCACCGGCTACTACTTGCCCCCTTCCCTGCCCCCACGCCGAAGGCTCCCTCTTCAGCAGACCCGGATGGCACTGGAGAAACTCCCCTCCCCGCCCCGGACGCCTTTGAGCGTTTCTCAGCAGGAAATCCGCCAGTCTATCTCGACTGGCACGAACGCCCTCGCACCGAGCGCCACGGTTTCCTCATCGAATGGGGCTAAGCCATGTCTGAGCACCCACCACAGTCTCTTCGCCTCAAGGTGCACGACATCATCTTCGGCCACCGCACCCGCCCCGGTAAAACCTTCGATGTCATCCTCCTCATCTTGATCCTTGGCAGCGTCGCCACCATCTCTCTCGAAAGTGTCGCCTCGATTCGCGCGAACTATGCCAATGCACTCCGCACCGCAGAATGGCTCTTCACAATCATCTTCACCATCGAATACCTCGTGCGCCTCTGGGCAAGCACAGCCCCCCTGCGTTACGCCCGTTCATTTTACGGAATTATTGATCTAGTCTCGATCCTTCCCGCCTACCTCACCTTGCTCATCCCCTACGGCCCACAATATCTCGCAGCGGTTCGAGTGCTTCGCTTCGTTCGGATGTTCCGCGTCCTCAAAATGGCGCGCCACGTCACCGAAGCCAATATCATTGTGCGCGCCATCGTCGCATCCCGCGCGAAAATCACCGTCTTCCTCATCGCCCTCATGAGTGCCGTTTTCGTCCTCGGCACCCTCATGTATCTCATCGAAGGAGAAGAAAGCGGTTTCACCAGCATTCCGAAATCCGTCTACTGGGCGATCGTCACCATCACCACCGTCGGCTACGGCGACCTCTCCCCCATCACCCCGCTAGGCCAGCTCATTTCCGCCATCACCATGGTTGCCGCCTACGGCCTCATTGCCGTCCCCACCGGGATCGTCGGAGCTGAAATCTACCGCGAAGCTCAGCGCGGTAATCATGCCATCCACAATCTCAATCTCACAACAGACAGCCGAATCTGCCCAGATTGTAATACTCGCGAGCACCGCACTGGAGCCAATTTTTGCTTCTCTTGCGGCTCCAAACTGGACGTCTAGCTCCCCATGGATTAGGCGAGGGGATGCCATCTCAGCAATTCGATTCCGCTCCCGAACGCCGCAATACCCAATCCATCAAATGGGATAAATACGCCGGCACCGACATCCTTCCATTCTGGATCGCCGACATGGATTTCGTATCGCCACCCGAGGTCATCGATGCCCTACACAAACGCCTCGAGCACGGCGTCTTCGGCTACGGCACCAAAGAACCCGCTAAAATCACCGCGACGGTTCTCACCTACCTCCGCGACAGCCATGATGTTCACGCCGCCGCCGAAGATCTCGTCTGGCTCCCCGGCCTCGTCTCTGCGCTCAATATGGCCTGCAAAGCCTCCGGCGAAACAGGCTCCTCCGTCATCACCTGCACCCCCGTCTACCCTCCCTTTCTCAGTGCTCCTGCCAATAGTGGACGCACTCTCATCGACGTCCCCCTCATCACCGTAGGAGACCGCCTCACCTTCGATTGGCCAGCCCTCGAAGCCGCCCTCCGCCCCGATACCGGCATCT
Organism: uncultured Verrucomicrobiales bacterium; assembly: GCA_937922595.1. GTDB lineage: Bacteria > Verrucomicrobiota > Verrucomicrobiia > Verrucomicrobiales > DEV007 > CALAIY01. Next base: position 47,034 of record CALAIY010000028.1, read on the forward strand.
TCCTTCTCTGCAATCCGCACAATCCCACTGGCATCTGCTACACCCAGGACGAACTCGAAAAACTCTGCGCCTTCTGCATCAAGCACGATCTCATCCTCTGCTCCGATGAAATCCACTGCGACCTCATCCTCTCCCCCGATACCAAGCACCACTCCGCCGCGTGCTTCTCCGAGGAAATGCACTCCCGCACCATTACCCTCATGGCGCCAAGCAAGACATACAATATCGCCGGCCTCGGCTTTAGCTACGCCATCATTCGAGATAAAAAACTACGCCAAAAATTCTGCCAAGCCGGCGTTGGATTCCTCCCCGACGTCAATGTCCTTGGCGGCGAAGCCGCGGAAGCCGCCTACAGCCAATGCGAGCCCTGGCGCCAAGACCTCATAAGTTATCTCCGAGAAAACCGCGACACCCTCTACAATTTCGCCGAAGCCCACCTCGCCCCACTCACCATCAAGCCCATGGACGCCACCTATCTAGCCTGGTTCGATGCCCGGCCTCTAGGTCTCAAAGAAAATCCCGCCACCTTCTTCGAAAAACACGGCGTAGGCCTCTCCGATGGAGCCCCCTTCGGAAACCCCGGCTTCGTAAGATTCAACTTCGGATGCACAAAAGCACTCATGCTCGAAGGCCTCCAGCGAATGAAAACGGCAATCGCAAGTATTGCATAAATTCTCCCAAACAGACCACTATCCTTCATTCATTCAGGCTCATACCCCGGCACACTTTTCATGACCGCCAAACAAATTCTCGCCTCCGATACCGCCCACCCCGAAATCACCATCGGTGGATGGGTACGCACCCGGCGCGATTCCAAACAATTCTCATTCCTTGAAATCAACGATGGCTCCTGCTTGGCCAACGTCCAAGTAATCGCCGACTCCGGAATCCCAGGCTACGACGCTGTCCCACAGCTCACCACCGGAGCCTCAGTCGAGATCACCGGCAAGTTAGTAGAATCACCTGGGAAAAACCAAAAATGGGAGCTCCACGCAGCATCCCTAAAGCTCCTAGGCACCGCCGACGACTCCTACCCCCTGCAGAAAAAAGGGCACGGCGCTGAATTCCTTCGCACCATCCCCCACCTGCGTTCGCGAACGAATCTCTTTGGCGCTGTTTTCCGCGTGCGGAGCAAAATCAGCTTCGCTGTGCACCAATTCTTCCAAGAACGCGGCTTCCACCACGTTCACACCCCCATCATCACCACCTCTGATTGCGAAGGCGCGGGTGAGATGTTTCGCATCACCGCTGGCGAAGAAGAATTTTTCGGTGCCCCCGCCTACCTTACCGTCTCCGGCCAGCTCGAAGGGGAAACTCTCGCCTGCGGTCTCGGCAGCATCTACACCTTTGGCCCCACCTTCCGCGCCGAAAATTCGCACACCACCCGCCACGCCTCCGAATTTTGGATGGTCGAGCCCGAAGTCGCCTTCGCCGACCTTGAGGCAGACATGACTCTCGCCGAAGACAACGTCCACTACCTTATCGATTACGCCCTCGAGCATTGCGCCGAAGACCTCGCCTTTTTTAATAAATTCCTCGATAAGTCACTCATCGAGCGCCTCACCAAGTTATCCAAAACGCCATTCCAGCGAGTCACTTACACCGAAGCTGTCGATATCTTACTCAAGAGCGGCAAGAAATTCGATTACCCCGTAGAATGGGGGACAAACCTACAATCCGAGCACGAACGCTTCCTCACCGAAGAGCACTTCAAAACGCCCGTCACGGTCTACAACTATCCGAAAAAGATAAAGCCATTCTACATGCGTCAGAACGACGATTGCTTCGATGGCAGCGATCGCCCCACCGTAGCAGCCATGGACCTACTCGTCCCCGGCATTGGAGAACTCATCGGCGGCTCCCAGCGTGAAGAGCGCGGGGAAATTCTAGATGAAGCCCTTCGCGCCCACGACCTAGATCCAGAAGCTTACAAAGGCTATACCGACCTTCGCCGCTACGGCACCGTACCCCATGCCGGCTACGGACTCGGCTTCGAGCGCATGCTAATGTTCCTCACCGGTGTCTCAAACATCCGCGACGTGCTCCCCTACCCCCGCACCCCGGCGTGATCGCGCAAAACTAAGCACACCAAGTCCGATCCCAGCAAAGACGAAGCCAAGCCCAAGAATCACCCGCCAGTGAATCTGCTTTTTGGCTGGCGCGACCAATTCCAAGGGAACCGATTCTTTCACCGCTCCGCGATGGCTTAGAATATACGAACCGGCAAGGAAGACGGCGCGAGCTAGCTTTTCCTCGTCCATTTCTCCCTTGGGAAAGTGCCGCCGGAGTTCCTCCCTCTGGAGCGACCAAAGTGCGCCAGGTGGGTTCTGCGATTGTTGCACCGTCTTGTAAAAGCGGTGCATGAAGTGCGGGCTCGCAGCATCCGATACCGGCCAGAGAGTGAGGAGCACATTGCGGGCTCCGGCACTGGAAAGCGCACGGCGAAGCCCGACAACGCCCTCGCCCGAAGCCGTCATCCCCAGAGCAGAGCTGCACGAAGAGACCGTGGCGATCCAAGTATCCGTAAGATCGAGATCCGCAGCTTCCTCGGCGAATAGAATATCCGATCCACTCAAAACAACGCCGCTTTGATAGTAAGGAGCCGGATCGATATCAAAATCGAATTGGGTATCATCCTCTTCACCTAGATAAAATCCATGAGCAACGAGATGAAGAACACGAGGGGAAGAAAGCTCTTTTAAAGCAGCTTCCGTCGCCCCTTCCCCAGAGCTTACTTCGGACCACGCAAGATCCCCCACCAATCTTGCTTCGCGATGCGCCCCTTTGAGATCCGGCATATTCGCAATTTCCGCGGCAAGACGCGGGTTCATATCAACAGGCAAACTTCTACCCGACTCATAATCCGAAACCGCAAAAATCTGCCACGGCTGATCTGCTCGCGCCGCTGGCTGGGGTAAAAGGTCGCGAGCAGAACCTACCGTAACCACTTGGGAAAAACGCTCACAAAGAAAATCCCCATTTTCACCTAACAAGGTAGAGAAAGGAAGAAAGTGAAGGCCCGCATCAGGAGCCAGGATGAGGGTTTCTGTGTTTTCGGGCAGGATTTCTTCAATAGGTTCCCAAAAAGTTTTAGAAAGCCCACGAAGAACACCGTGAAGAGTAAGCGCTCCAGGGCGAGAGCCCCGAACCTTTCGTCCATAAGCAGCGAGCCAGCGCTCAAGGCGGGCATCGGAGCCAAGAGGCACCCAGATTGGCTCGTGACCTTTTGGCGTTACCATTGCCCCATAGTGGCGAGTCGGTGGATCAGCCGCGTAATCGGTATAAGCTAGAAAATCGATAAACACGCCTCGCTCGGGAAGAAGCTTTTGGAGAGCCTGCCAATCACTCGGCCCGGGAGGAAGCGCGCTATCCACCGCAGCTTCGAAAGCGGCGAGATCCTCTAAAAGCACCGGTTTTCCCGCGAGCCGTAGTTGGTCAATTTTAAGCTGAAGGGCGCGGAGTTCTGGATTCTGTTTTTTGGTAGGTGTGGCCAGGCCTTTTGTCCGGATGAGAAGATTTGCAAGATCCAAAGTCCGTGAGCCAAGCGTCGCGGGGAGGGAAAGAATATCGCTGCCTGACCGGTAATTTAGGCGTTGCCGGTTATTCCCCGCAGCAATTGCGCGGCGCATTACTACTTCACCTGCTTTGGTAGCGCGGAAGGCATAGTCCGATGCAGAAGATTGATCCCCGCGAAGGTGGGCGTTGAGCCCAAGAGCCCGGAGAATCTGCACCGTAAGGACGTGTTCTTCGGGAATGCCGGAACCCGCAGCAATGCCAAGTGCAGTCGTGAAAGCCTGATTTGCGGAATCGACCTCACCGATGGATTGAAAAACTTCACCGAGATTATACTCAGCACGCGCGATGGCAGGGTGCCCCTCTCCGAAGCGCATTCGAAGGAGCCGTGCTGCTTGCGTAAATGCATCGATCGCGGCTTCAGGATCTCCCTCAGCAAGTGCGAGCTGCCCAAGATTGCTAAAGACTTCTGGGCGATCTTCCTCAGGAAGAGTATCAAGAGCTGCAAGAAACCGCTGACGGGCGGCGGCGAAATCGCCAGAGCGGAAGGCCGCAAACCCTTCATTCGCAGCGAAACTAGAATCTTCGGAAACTAGCTTACCTGCGGCAACAAACTGCTCGCGCGCGAGGCCATAACTACGAACTGCGAGAAAAAGGCGACCTAGATAGCCATGTCGCTGAGCGCGCAAGGCAGTTTCATCTTCAGATGTTTCCGATAGAGTTTTGCGAAAGAATGCGCCGGCTTCATCATGCCTGCCCCACGCTAGATAGAGAAGCCCCAGATGATCCTGGCTCGCCCGCAGCCACTCGGGTGAGTTTTCCCGCAGTCTGATCGCTTGCTTGAGAGTAACCTCGGCTTCTCCGAAACGGTAGGCGTGCTGATAGGCACGACCAAGAGCGTCTGCGATATCGCCCTGGAGCTGTAAATCCTCTGTAGCGGCCACTTCGAGCACTGCGATGGCTCCCTCGGAATCCCCCAGAGCATCACGAACCATTCCAAGAGAAAGGAGAACGGGCGCGGAAGGCGTTGTCTCAGCGAGAGATTCTAGAAGCGGGGCGGCCTCAGCAAATTTCCCCTGAGATAGATACGTCTGAATCTTAGCTGGATCAGCTTGAGAACTTGTAAGCCCTAGGAGCAGCCCTGCTGCAATGGAGCGCAGCCCCCCACGACACTTCGCGCCCCGAACCTTCACGAACCGGGAGTGATATGGAGACGCACGAAGCCAGTTTCTGAACCAGCCTGCATTGGAAAAGTAGCGCGTACCTTCATCTGTATCGGGGAAATTTCGGATTTCACATCATAGCTAAGACCTGCTGGAACTCCCCAGGATTCTAAGTCCGTGGACCACTGAAGCTGAAACTTACCACCATCTCGAAGGTCTGATGGGGACTCGGGATCGAAAAGGTACTTAGCAGCAAGGAAATCAAATTCGATTGCCGTGTTATCTAATGAAATGGCGACGATATTATCCTCAAGATCACGCGTATTGGGGATGAGGCCGGAGAAGTATTCTTGAGCATTGGGAAGACCATCCGCATCGAAATCAGCAGCGGCAGCGAGGCCACTCCCGGTGTAGCGCGCGCCCCACTCGGCAAAGCCAAAAAATGTGGGGGAGGATTCCCCTGCAATGTGTGCGACCCGATCAGTCGTGCCCGCAGTGGGATTCGCGAGAGTCGAGGATGATGAAACCGTGAGGAATGTCTCGATAGCCCCAGGATCAGCGTAGGGATTCGCCGCGAGGCATTCTAGAGCACAACCAGCAACGAGCGCGGAGGCTCCGCTGGTGCCACTGAGAATCACATTCCCTGCGCCAAGGGTGGGCTGAAGAATATCTTCGCCGGGGGCAAGAAGTTCGATTCCTGGGCCGCGGTTTGATCCCGCCCATAGCTTGTCGAATTTATTCATCGCACCTACGGTAATCACTCCGGAGGTAGCAGCACCGTTGGATGCAGGAAGATAATCGGAGGCTTGGCCTCCACCATTTCCTCCCGCGACAATGACGGTAATTCCACGCGCGACAGCATCTTCAATCGCGGAAGAGAGTGCCGCACTCGTGGCGGGAGTAGATGATGACAGCGCGAGAAGCATCACAGCGGGATTAGGAACGCCAGGCTGAGCAGCCGTGCGAGCCTCATGAATGAGCGTCGCTCGGGTAACTGCCGAAACAAGGTAACTCACATAAGTCGGATCCCCTGCACCATTGGGAAAAACATCATAAGGGAAGATATCAAGTGCAAGGTTCGGGACGACGCCAAGACTTGAGCCTCCTACAAGGCTGAGCATCTGAGTGCCATGAAGAAACCGGGTGGATACAAGCGGCTCGCCAAAGGCTCGAATAATCTCGGTGGGAAAAATGTTTTTGTTACTCGATAGGCCTGAAATTACGGGAGCCGTGCGATCAATTGCAGTGTCGATGATGTAGAAATCAATCGGAACACATGCGTCGCCCGGACAGAAGCTATAAGGACCAGATGGAGAGATCGGCGCTGTCGTATTGAGCCGGGCAAGCGGCCAATCTACGCCGACTTTGTCTGAGGTGTTTCCCAGGGAGTGATCGACTTCGACTGCTGAAACGTCGTCATTTTCAGAAAGGCGATTGAATTGCTCATCGGTGAGAAAGGCGGCGATAGCCTCCCGACCATCAGGAAGCTGAAGGGGAAAGTAGATAAAGCTGTCTCCATCGGCGACGAAAGGTTTGATGCTGCGCCCCATTTCAAAGGCCTCCCTACTCTGCGTAGCAATGTAGCGAGCCTGCCCGGTGAGCAGACCGGTGCGCGCGAGGAAACCACGAGAGGCAGTGGCGTCATTCGATAGGGCCGTGCTGCCAAAGATTGTAGGAGCCCCGAAAAATGAGCCTCCCACATACACGGTGTCCGGGCGCTGGCTGACGCGCACGGCATTAGGCTGAGTGCCGCCTCCTTGCTCGCTGAAGCGCGAATAAAGGAGGCGCCCTTCATCATCAATCTGAAGGAGCGCCGCATCGGCGTTGCTGCCTTGATCGCGAATGATATCGCATTGATAGCGGGAGGAGCCTCGAGCCGAAGCTCCGACCCAAGTATTGCCTCTCGCGTCCGTATCAATTGCTCCCACACGAATCTCGGAACTGTCGTCGATAGGATTCGCAATGGGAACTGCCCAGATTGGGCTGCCACTCCGGGAGATTTTCGCAAGGAAGCTGGCATTACCTCCGGCTTGGGGAGCAGGAAGAGCGTCTCCTTGGATTTGAGGGTTTGCGCCATCGGCGTCGAAAGCGAATCGCACGGTTCCATCAGCGGCCACGGCAACGTCATTCGCGAAATTGAAATCCCCACCACCATCGGACCTTGTAGTGATGATGGATTCGAGCTTGCCAGTTTCCCGGTCCAACTGTGCAAGGAAAACCGCGTGCTCGCTCAAAGAGGGAAGATTTACATCAGGTGGGGCAAAGGTGCCGAGCTGGCCGCTTCCTGTATCGCCGCCAAACTCGAATACGAGATCAACCCCGCTCCCTCCGACGTTGGCTACGGGAACCGAGGTATTCAGCGGGTAAGGAGTGCCTTCAATTGTGCTTGGAAAAGTGATCGCCGATGTTTCGCCGGAGGAGGTAGTAATCGTCGAGAAGAGAAATTCGTAATCGGGACGGGAGCTCCCCGGTGATGCTGCAGACGGATCGAATTTGAGGCTAAACCTCAGATTCGTGACCCCATTGGCACGGAGTCGCCAGGTATCACTCTCGCTCACCTGAATTCCGGTAGCGGTCAAAGGTGTCACAAGAACGCTTTTGCCTTCGGGACCCGCACTAAAGCCTGGTGAGCTAAGGGGCACAAGATTCCCTCCCTCAACCGAACTCGCTACCACTGATCCTCCAGTGAAGCGTCGAATTCCAATCGAGATATCGATGGGAGTATTGGAAAGAATTCGCAGCTCTCCATCGACAACACCAGCCACGGGAGGAGCCGCATCTATGAGCAGCCGGGCTGGTGAGCTAGGCTGCGGGTCCCCTCCAGAAATCGCTCCCGTGACGGCGACCTGCCCACCGGCCTGATCCCCCACATCGAGCGCTTTCATAAAAACAGCCCCTGGAGCAACTTCAGAATTCCAAACGAGCTGCCCATCCACCTGATAGCGGCGAGCGAGCGACGCCGTGCCATTGTCCCCACCGGTGACGAATACATCGCCGCCCGATCCGGCGGCAATATCCACGACGGGAAAACGAGGAATCTGAAAACCACTAACGAGATCCCCAGATGGGGAGAGCTGGAAGACAAAGCCATCGCGCGAATCCGGCACTGCTACCGGGTCAGATCGGAAAAAACTAATCTCCTGACCTCCCTCTGCCTCCATCGATCCACCGAACGAACCTCCCACGATGAGCCCCCCATTGGGAAGCCGAGCAATTCCAGCGACGTCGATCCTTCCGGTGAAGCCACGCATGAAAAATGGTTTCGCCCAATCTGCCGTGCCGTCATCCTTCAGGCCGACGACAAATCCATCCGTATCACTTCCGCTTCCCTCACCTTCAAAAATTCCCGTAAACGTCCCCGCCACGGCGACTTCGCCAGCGGTGCCGAAGATGCTATCTGCAATGCCTACTACATCAGCACTGCCTGTATCGCCGAGCGAAACCGCACGGTTCCATTCATAGATCTGCGCCTCAGCGCCCGCACCGAGGGCGAGCCAGAGGAAGGTTTTCAGAAGGAGGTTTCTCATGGTCAAATCAAAGGAACGTGGAAGCGGAACCCTAACACGCAACTTTCAAAGACCGCAGAAAAATGGGGAGTCCCGAATGCTCCTCCAAGCCTTCGAGACTCCCGCTTTCCATAAATACTGCCGACTACCCACCTCCATGGGTAATCGTACAGAGGGTATTTTAGAGAGCATGTGGGAATTCCCACACAGATAGGAGCGCACTGCCGTCCTGTGATTTGCAAATCTTCCCAAGAAAAAGGGAAATTAGCAGGCGCTCTATTCTCTCATGCGGGCAAAAGCCCGCAATTGGGATCAAAATGGAATATCGTCCTCATCTTCCTGGCCGTAGCCAGGAGGCATTTCATCAATCGGCTCCGCTGCTGCCGCAGCGGCTGCTGGAGCAGCTGCCCCGCCGCCGCCTCCTCCTCCTGCACCGCCGGTGACTTTCCACGCATTGAGGTTCACGTAATAGCGCCCATTATATTCGTTTCCACGGACATCGAATGTCACGTTCACCGTGTCCCCCTTGGAGATTCCATCGAGGAGTGCGGTCTTATCGCGCACGGTTTCAAATTTGATGTCGTTGCTGTATTTACCGTCTTCCGTCGTGACGACGAATTCACGCTTGGTGAATCCACTCTGAAACGTCTGGATATCGAGAATCTCTTTTACAGTGCCTGAAAGTTCGTAACCTGCCATGGCGCGAGGGTAGAAGTGGACCTTTGCAGTCTCAACAAAAAAGAACCTCTCCCGCGCCAGAATCAGCACGCTGGAGTATTTTTTTGGGAAACCGCGTTACGGCGTCGTCATTACACTGACTCGGAAGAAGACGACTTCAGAATCTCCCGTGTAGTCTAGAATGAGCGAAGTATCATCGTTCGCAATTTCCATAGTTTCCATCGTGCTCCAATTCACGAGGTCTGTAGAAATTTCGACGCTAATCTCGGTGTCCGGATCGCTTCCAGCCTCAGCGGACTTTGGGATACTGATCCTATTTCCCACGGGAAGCGGTAGGGAGTCCGCAGTTCCAGGCTCAAAGCCCATGATGGCGAACTCGACGGCGTTTGGAATACCATCTCCATCATCGTCATCCGTGGGACTTCCGGTGATGCCTTTGGCTGAGGCAAAGGTTTCATAGGCAGCGGAGCCCATGATATTGCGTCCGCTTCCATTCGCTGCGTTCGGGGTGGGAATCGCCGCCTGGAAATTCGAGCTATTCTGCCGCTCTCCCCCATCGGGAATTCTTTGGATCGAATTTCTGGAAGAATCTGAAGGCCCAGCATCTGCGGGAGTCACGCCAAGTAGGTTCGCCAGAGTTTCATCAGAGCCTTTATAGACTACCGCATCGATCACGAATATTGCGGCTGGCGGAGGAGTATTATTCGGAAAGTCTGTGGCATCTCCCAAAACAAGGGCGACAGCATCCGGACCGCCTTGGATGAGGCTTGAGCCTGCCTTCCCAGGAAGTGCAGCGGCTAAGCCCGGGACATTCGCGGCTCCTGCCACGAAGAAGCCCGATGCATTGGTCGTGAATCCATCGAGATCCAGGACGCTGTATGAGACATCGCCGTTTCCATTAAAGAGCACCAGAGAAGTGCCGGTGAGAGGGGTATTCCCGACACCCCCATCGTAAAGCTCGATAAATTCTAGCTCGCTCGCGCCCGTGGCCGCCGCGTGAATTTCATTGATGAATATATTGATGTTTAGCGCATCACCATCGTCCTCGACCACAAGTGTCCCGCTCCCATCGACGAAGCCTGGAGTGAAAGCCCTGAAGCGAACCTCGATATCGCCATCAAGTAAGGTATCGTTTACCGCATTTACAGTGGTGGTCGCGGTGGTCTCACCTGCCAAAATCGTAAGCTCTTCTACGAGGGCGACCTCGGAAGAGGGATCTGCTGCGAGCGCAATTGAAAGAGCGGCATCAATATTGCCTCCACGAGAGACGGTGAGGGTAGCGGCTCCAGCATCTTCCGAGATTGAGGCGACATCGAAGGAAAGAGTGAGCGTTTCGCGAGGGCAAAAAGGAGTGCCTCCATCCACTTCGTAGCCGGGTGAAAACGATTGGTTCCCTTCCCCAATACTAATATAGGCGACAAATTCTCCAGTAATGTCGGGATTTCTCACGAGAGATCCACCCCCTCTGATCTGAGAAGAATAAGTGGCACCGGATATTTCAAATCCCATTACATCGAGAATTCGAATCGAATCACTGGAATCATCAAAACCTAGCCCTTCAGAAACTAATTCATTGCCATTCTGAACGCTCGCTCCACCAAAAATTGCGGGATTCCCCTCGATGGCTCCTCCACCAAAGACTACGATGGCACATCCTGGATCGAGAATTGTCCCTGAGGGGAAGACATGGCGTAGCGCCTCGGAATCAAGTAAGGAATACCCCGAGAGGTCGAGTGCTGTTTCCCCTGAGTTTACTAGTTCAACAAATTCTTCAATCCCTCCTGCATCGACGATTCCATTCCTATTCGCGTCCGCAAATTCAGGAGAATCGGTTTCCCGGTATGCTGCGTGAATCTCATTCACGACTAAGATCGGCTCGGCATCGGAATCGTCTTCTACTGTGATTGTTTCAGAAGCGGAAGTGGCACTGATGCTTGTGGTCGAAAATTCAAGGGTTACTCGTTGGTCTCCGTCATTCCATCCATCGTCGATAACGCTAAGCACCACGGGAATTGAGGTGGCTCCAGATGGTATCGTGATGCTCTCGCTAATGGCTAGCTCCGAGGGGTCGCTAATTTCGATCTCAATGATGAGATCGACATCTGCGGCACCATCAAGTAAGCGCAAGGTTCCTTCTACGAACTGCGATCCAACGGATTCAGAGACTGACCTTGGGAAATCAATCGCAAGCCTGTTTTCCGGGATATTAGATATACCAGGGGATGGTGCTGAGGCTTTGAATTCCCCAAAGGCACTTCCACCATCGCTCTCACGCCCAAGCGAAAACTCTGTCGAGGCATTGGTATCACCGGATTCGTTGAAAAGTGAGAGCGTTATTCCATCGGGAGCCAAGGCTTCTCGTAGTTCGAAATCGTCTTGAGGGGGGCTTCCGTTAAATTCATTTTTACCGTAGACCACCGCATCGAGAATCGGACTGAGCGTCACTGGATTCACGGCTCCCGGGAGGGTGCCATTCGGAAAATCCTCGGAGGATCCGATATAGAGAGCGATCGCATCGGTTCCATTTTGCAGTGCTCCGGGAAGCGCTAGATCAGCACCGAGGAGAGCTGAATCAGCAATGAGGAAGAAGCCGTTTTCGTTAGTCGTCCCGGTGAGGGGGATTCTATTGTAGGATGCGTTGCTGCTCGAATTTCCGTTGAAGAAAACGAGGACTAAGTCTTCAAGCGATTGATTCCCGATGAGATTGCCGGAGGCATCCACTGATACGATTTCAACAAATTCGGAGGCGTCCTCGGAGTCGGCAGTGTCGGGGTCAAACTCGTTGATAAGAAACGTTTGTGCAGGAAGGGAGTAGATTAGCCCGAACAACGCGAAGGTGGAGAAAATTCCGAAGGTTGGTGACATGGAGATACGATAGGTTCAATACATTAGGCCAATATTAGAATACAAAAAAAGCGCCGGGATCGAATCCTGACGCTTTTTGAGTAATTTCTGGTGGAAACAATTTTTTAGACAAGACCGTCCGGAAGTTTCCCGCCGTTGGCGGCAAATTTGTGGAGGACTTTTTTGTGGAGCCACATGTTCATTTCTGCGGAGCCGTCTTTTTCAATTTGCGCTTCGGTGTAGCCGAGTTCGAGAGCCATTTCTTTGCGGGCGGCGTAGCTGCTGTCCATTTCCATCGTCTTGAGGAGGTCGACAATAGAGCGCTTCCAATCAAGGTCTTCAGGATGCGCCTTTTCTTTGGCGTCCATGATGGCGGTGACGTCTACCTCGGAGATCGAAGCAGGCGTCGCGGTGACCGGGGCAGATACCGGGAGGGCATCTTCGCCTGGAATGGCGCTGGGGGCTGGGGTGGATTCGGCGGAGGAGACCGGGGTCTCGGCGGTGTCTTGGTCGTCGCGACCGAAGACTTTGTTCATTAGGTTGGAGAATAATCCCATGGTGGTTGATATTACGGTGAAGAGGTTGTGGTTGGCTAGAAAAATCGTTGCGATGGGAGGAGATTGCCGGTTATGGGGTTTTTGCTTTTTTAGCAGCTGCGCTTGCGGATCGAAGAGGATTCTCGCCGTCGAGGATAATGGCGTTTTCCGGCGGAGCCGGGGTGGCGGAGAGGATGGTTTCTTGAGGGAGGGCTTCGCCGGCAAAGTCGGCGGCTAGGGCGAGAAGGGCGGCGGCGGTGCCGGGCTGGGTGTAATCAGCGGCGATGGTGAGGGATGGCTTTTTGCCTTCGATAATGGCTTGGACGATGGGCTCTCCGTCTGCGGTCTCGCTGCGGGCGGTGCGGTAGCCGAGATTGCTCTGGCCAAGGGTGCCTTCGATGTAGTTGGTAGTTTTGGTGAGAGCATCGCTATCACCGGGGGCTGGGAGACCGAGAATTTCTTCGAGGGTGCGACGAAATCCGGCGATGGAGGGCTCGCTGAGCGGGACGCGAAAGGTGGCTTGAAGGCGGCGGTCGATCCCTGCGGCGGCGCGTTCGGCTTCGGCATTGCGGTTTCCGTAGAAGATGAAGATTGAGGCGACTCCGAGGATCCCGATGCCAAGAGGGAGGCCGATGAGGCAGAATCGTATGATTTTCGCGGGGGTAGGCATGAGAGGAATGAGGGTTTAAGGGCTATCGCCGGCTGATGTCTTCGAGGATGGATTTGGCGGCGCGGTGGTGGGCGTTGCCTTCGCCGAGCTTTTTGAGAGTTTCCTGGAGGGCGGATTGCATTTGCTGGCGTGAATCGGGCTGGAGGAGGCTTTCGAGGGTAGTGGTGAGTTTTTCGGGAGTGAGATCGTTTTGGATGAGCTCAGGGACGATTTCTTTGCCGGCGAGGACGTTTACGATGCCCAGGTGGTCTACTTTAATGACGGCTTTGCCGATGGCATACGTGAGCGGGGCGACTTTGTATACGAGGCAATAGGGCATTCCGGCGAGGGCGGCTTCCATGGTGGCGGTGCCGGAGGCGATAGCCCCGGCCCAGCATCGCTTGATGAGCGGGCGGAAGGTGCCGATTTCGATGGGGCAGAAATCGCCGGAGATGGCGCGCATTTGTTCGGCGCGGGCGTCGGTGACGGCGGAGGCGACGAATTTGAGGTGGGGGTGTTTCGCTGAAAGCTGTTTCGCAGCAGCGAGCATTATGGGGAAGTGCTTTTCGACTTCGCGGGCGCGACTGCCGGGGAAGAGGCCGATGAGATTGGGATCACGCTCGGAATCAGCAGTGGGCGCAGGGTATTCGTCGGCAAGAGGGTGGCCGACGCATTCGGTGGGAAGGCCGCTGGCTTCGTAGAGGGGAACTTCGAAGGGAAAGATGCAGAGCATACGGTGGAGGACGCGCGCCATGCCGGGAATGCGGCGGCGATTCCAGGCCCATACTTGGGGGCTGATGTAGTAGATGCGGCGGGCGGGATCGGATTCGGTGGCGAGGGCGCGCGCCATGCGAAGATTAAAGCCGGGGTAATCGATGAAGATGACGGCGTCGGGCTTTTCCTGGCGGATGCGACGCTGGGTCTCGCTGAATTTGCGCTTGAAATATGGGTAGTTTTTCAGGACTTCCCAGAGGCCAACGACGCCGGCGGCTTCGGTCCAATTGTCGAGGCTGGAGCCGATTTCTTCTTCCATTTCGGCTCCGCCTAAGCCGCTGAGTTGAATCCCAGGGGCGCGCTCTTTCAGCGCGCGCACGAGCTGGGCTCCGTGGGCGTCGCCGCTGCGCTCGCCGGCGATGAGGAAGAGTTTCACGCGTTTGATTCCGTGATCTGCCGAGTGATTTCGAGGGCGAGTTCGAGGGCGGCGAGGCCATCGTGGCCGGAGACTTTGGGCTGCACGCCGGCGGCGGCGCATTCGAGGAAGGCTGCGAGTTCGAGCTTGAGCGGCTCATCTTTGGCGACGGCGACCTCATCGCGTTTGATCTCAAGGCCATCTTTTTTGTAGAGGAAGCCTGCTTGCTCGCCGTAATCGAGCGAGAGGTAGCTATCACCTTGGAAGACGCGAAGCTTACGCATCTTTTCGGGGCTGATGCGGCTGGCGGTGACATTGGCAACACAGCCGTTTTCAAAGCGAATTCGAGCGTTGGCGATGTCTTCACGATGGGTGAGGACGGGGACACCTACGGCATCGACGTGGGCGATGGGCGAGCGGACGAGGTGGAGGATGATTTCAAGGTCGTGGATCATGACGTCGAGCACAACGCCGATGTCCATGCTCCGCTTGGGAAAGGGCGAGAGGCGGTGGGCTTCGATGAATTTCGCAGCAGTGAGCTGGGCTTCGAGCGGAGCCATCACGGGATTAAAGCGCTCGATGTGGCCTACCTGAAGCACGCGTCCCGCGTCCCGCGCGGCGTCGACAAGAGCTTGTGCACCTCCGACTGAGGGCGCGATGGGTTTTTCTACGAGGACGTGCTTACCTTGCCCAAGAAGGAACGTCCCTACCTCGACGTGAAATGCCGTAGGCACCGAGACACTGGCCGCATCGACTAGAGTGGCGAATTCCTCGAGGGTGGCGGCGGCTTTGCAGCCAAACCGCTCGGCAGCCTCGGCGGCACGTGCCGGGTCGTTATCGAATACCGCGGCGAGCTCGACATCGGGGAGCTCCGAGTAGATGCGGGCGTGATTGATTCCTATGGCGCCGACTCCGGCGACCCCTGCTCTGATAGATGGCATGAGGCTTATTGCCCCGCCTCGGCGTGGATGGCCACCTTCTTTTCTTTGCAAAGAGCGCGGATTTCATCAAGTCCCAGAAGGAGCGTTGATTTCGCTTCGACGACGATTGCGTCCACACCGGCTTCCGCGCAGGTAAGGATTGTCTCCGGCCCCACCACTGGGACATCAAAGCGAAAGTCCTGATTGGGCTTCGAGACCTTCACCAGCATCGCGCCCCCTTTGCCCAGCTTACCCCCACGCTTGATCGCTTCGTTGGTGCCTTCGAAAGCCTCGACGGCAAGGACAGTCCCCTTCTTCACCACGACGGTCTGCCCGATATCCATCCGGCTGACCTCTTTCGCGATGCGAAAACCGAACGCAACGTCATCACGGCGTTTCTCCGATAATGCCGGACCACAGACGTGGCCGGAGGCTGGCAGAAGATCGTCGAGATAGGTGGTAGCGGGCAAAAGCGTGATGCCATCTTTTGCCATTTCTTCGCCCACGGCATTGAAAAGGCTTTCTGCATTGCGCTCCTTGAGCTTCCCGATCATGACGAGTGTGCGCATATCGGGCACGAGATCGAAAAGATTACGTGGAGCAATCTGGCCGACCATGACAGCCTCTTTCACCCCCTCTTTTTTGAAGAATTTGAGCATCTTACCAAGCTGCCCGACGCGGAACCAGCCACTGGTATCAACAAGATCCGAAAGCTCCGGCTTCGTCTCACCCTCAAACGCGGCAGCAACGAGCCTGACACCAGGGACGTGTTTCCGCGCAGCAGCTGCGAATGTTTCTGGATAAATCCCGTTGCCGGAGATCATCCCAATGGTCTTTGTATGCGTAGGCGCTTCCAAGATTTCATTAGAGCCCCCTCTCCTCCCCCATGGCAACACGATTTAAAACAGCCCTCGTCTGGCACCGCCGCGACCTCCGCCTCTCCGATAATCCCGCGCTGCACCACGCGGCCAAAGAAGCCGATCAGGTAATCCCGGTCTATGTGCTGAGTTCGTGGAAAAAAAATCACGACTGGTGCGGTGCTCCGCGACAAAAATTTCTCTGCGGGTGCCTCGAAAGCCTCGAAAAAAATTACGAGGCCGCTGGCGCGAAACTCATCATTCGCCAAGGCGACGCGGCCAAAGAGCTCGAAAAGCTCGTCCTCGAGACCAAAGCCGATGCCCTCTACCTCAACCGCGATGTCGATCCATTTGGCATCGCAAAAGAAAATGAAGTAACAGAGAGACTAGGCTCCATGGGCTGTAAAATCTCGAGCTTCAAAGACGTGGTGCTTCATGAGAAAGACGAAGTGCTCACTGGCTCAGACAATCCCTACAAAGTCTACACGCCGTATTCGAATAATTGGTTGAAGCAGCCCAAAGAAAAACCTCTCTCACGCCCCAAGAAACTATCTTCACCAGAAGGCATCAAATCACTCCCCCTGCCAACACTCAAGACGTGGGGGCTTAGCGAGCCAAATGCAGAGATCCTTGAGCCAGGCGAGCGTGCAGCGCGAGCACGCCTCAAAGCCGCTGTCTCCAAGATTATTCCTAGTTATGAGGCGACACGAAATACACCCCACGGCCACACCACTTCACGGCTCGGGCAAGATCTGAGATTCGGGCTCGTTTCCGTTCGCGAAGTCTACGCTGCAGCCGATTCCGCGCCGAATTCACTCATCTATCGAAAAGAAATCGCATGGCGTGATTTCTACATGGCACTCCTGGGCCATTTCCCAGAGGTGCTCGATGGAGAATTCAAAGAAGATTGGCGCGGACTTGATTGGCAAGAAGGGGCTGGCGAAAACTTCGAACGCTGGCAAAAGGGAGAAACCGGTTTCCCCATCGTCGACGCCGGGATGCGAGAACTAGCCGCCACAGGATTTATGCACAATCGCGTGCGCATGATCGTCTCGATGTTTCTCACCAAAGACCTTCGCATCCATTGGATGGCAGGTGAATCACATTTCATGCAGCAGCTAGTCGATGGCGAAATCGCATCAAACAATGGAGGCTGGCAATGGTCCGCAGGGACAGGAGCCGATGCTGCTCCCTACTTCCGAATTCAAAACCCTTGGACGCAGACAAAAAGCTACGATCCAGAAGGACTATACATCAAGCAATGGGTGCCAGAATTACAGGGCGTAGCTCCAAAGCGCCTCCAAGAACCTCCAGAAGACCGACCATTTGGAAATGGATATCCTTCACCAATAGTAAACCACAAAGCCGAGCGGGAAAAGACGCTGGCATGGTTCAAAAAATTCCGAGGGTAATTCTCGATATTGAAATGTAGCGCTACCTGAGACTCTGATTCCAATCGACGCACTCTTGATAAGTGGCACCAGCGCCACCGAAGATATCAAGTGCACTTCCAAGTGTAAGATCCACCGAGCCATCACTAAGCGCATTTACTAACTTCAAATCCTCCAAACTTCGCGCGCCACCAGCATAGGTCACAGGCATTCCCTCCCAGTCTCCGAGTAACTTAACGAGATCCTCATCGACCCCGCCCTGCTTCCCCTCTACATCAGCAGCATGAATGAGAAGTTCCGCGCACTTGCCAGTAAGGCGATCTAGGTTTTGTGGAGTGATCTCGAAGCCAGTAAGAGATTGCCAGCGATCTTTAGCAACCGACCAGCCTTCGGCGGTTTTACGACAGCTCAAATCAACGACTAACTTCTCAGGATCGAAGGTCGCGAGCCGCCCAAAATCGAGATCATTTTCCGGAAAAAGCCAGGAAGTGACGATCACATGACTTGCCCCCGCACTAAGCCAATCGGCAGCATTTTCCTGAGTAATCCCACCCCCAATTTGCAACCCCCCAGGATACGCTGCGAGCGCTTCGCGACCAGCAACCTCATTCCCCGGACCAAGAAGGATGACGTGTCCGCCAGTAAGCTGATTCTCACGGTAGCGATCCGCAAAATAGCTCGGAGGATAGGAGCTGACGAAATTTTCCACCGGCCCATCACCCGCGTCTTTAAGGGTACCGCCGACGATCTGCTTTACCTTTCCGCCGTGAATATCAATGCAGGGGCGAAATAGGGTCATCTGGCGGCGGCGATAATCATTTTTTGAGAATTGGAAATCTTGATCACCAATCCTAGCCCACGGGAAGAATCGCGCAAAACTTTCCCCTGGCGCATTCCAATTATAGAAATTACATTAAACGTGATGAATTTGAACTCCACCTCAGCTCTAGCTGCGATATTTTCAGTCGGACTCTCCGCATGTAGCCTCTACGAACCGGATATGAGCGCAGCCTGGGAGGAGCCCATTCCCTCGACGCCAGGCGCCCTAAAAGAGGGAGAAACGCCCATGGCAGCAGCACTGTTTGCCGACCCTGAAGATCAAGAAATCGCCAATTTACTCGCACTCGAAAGAGAAGAGCCCATTCCTTTTTTGCGCCCCACTGAATCTGATTCCCCCGCACCGATCATTGCCAAGGTCACATCAGTGCCAGCGCCAGAGGCGATTGCACCCGCCACAATATCACCCCCGATTCCCATTCCCAAGCCTCCCGAAGTGGAGCAATTAATTGTGCAGCCCCCCGTCATCATCGCAGGCTCAGGCGTGCCCGATCCGGGAACGATCGATGGCCCGCCTAGTGATCCAGAAGTCGCTGAAATCCGCACGGAAACTCTCGTGCCCCCCACGAGCGATCCATTCGAGACGACGACGCTCACCCTCAATCCGGTATTCGATTCGCCACCCAGCATGAACTACGGCGTAAAACTCTCGGAAGAATCAACGCCCATGACCTCCGAATAAGCAGCCGCTACTCTTGGGGTTTATTCGGGTCGTGGTAAATTTTCACCTCGGGCTCAACTTCCGGCCCGAGAATCTGCTGCGCACGAATGAGGGCGTTTCGCGTAGCGAGATTGGGGTTTCCCGTAGAACCCGGAAAGATATTGTCGCGACCTATTATTTCAACGATCCCCGAATTTTTCAGGACGCGATAGACGTCTTTCATAACGCCGGAGACAATGAGGTCACGGCCGTTTTTGCGCAGAAGTCGGACGAGTTCTTCAAGCGCCATGACACTTGTCGCATCAAGATTGCGCGCATTTTTCATGCGAAGAATAATGATGCGAAGCGCCGGGTCGTCGCTCGTGCGCTGCATCTGAGTGCGGAAAAGTTCGGCAGCACCAAAGAAGAGCTCGCCTTCCACATGGACAATTGAAATCGAGGGAATCTCCCGCGCAGCGGGGCCACGCTCCCGCAACTGCCCCCCCTCATCGAACGCGTATTCCACAAGCTCAGGTCGCGCCGATTTCCGAAGATAGAGCACAATAGAAACACCTACGCCGACAAAGATCGCCACGTGGAGCGGTAAAATCAGCGTCGCAAGCACCGTGATCACCACAGTGACCGCATCCGACATCGTCGCCGCCAAACAAATCCGAAGATTGCGCAAATTAATAAGGGAAACAGCAATCGCGATCACGAGCGCCGCAAGAGCAGCCTTGGGCACAAATCCCACATACCCACCCAAAGTAAGCGCACCAGCAAGACAAAGCGCACCCGAGACAAGGCTAGCAACTTGAGTACGCGCACCGCTCGCCACATTAAGCGCCGAGCGAGTAAGCGAACCACTAGCCGGCATCCCGCTCAGAAATGCAGTCGCCATATTCGTCGCCCCGAGAGCAAGCATATCCTGGTTCAAATTCGGACGTTCGCGAGTGCGTGCGGCAAGCGTCTTCGCCATTACCGAATGCTCAAGTGACGCAAGAAAAGCGATCGCAAAAGCAATCCCGATAAGATGGCTCACATCACTCCAAAACCCCGGGCGAAACACATCTGGAAATGGAGGCCTGAGCTCCGACGTCTCGTAAGCATTAAAAGTCGCAAGCGAATCCCACCCCAACAACACCGCAGCACCACTCGCCCCAACCAACGTAATCGCAAAAACCGGCAACGCCGGAAACCGCTTCACTCCAAATTGGTAAACCACAAAACTCACCACCCCCAGCACCAGCGGTTGCCACTGAGTGCTTCCAAGTTCCGCAAGGGTACCCCCAATAATTGAAAAAAATGTCTTCACCCCCTCCACCGGCGGCGGAGCGACACCAAGGACGTGCTTCAGCTGATTTCCAATAATAAGCACCGCCGCCCCAGTAAGATATCCCACGATCACACTTCGGCTGATATATTGCACCAAATCCGCCATCCGGAAAAACGCCCCCATCACCAGCGTCAGCCCCACCAGCAAAACCAGCACCGGCAGCATCGCAATCCCATCCGCCACCCCCGTTGCCGCGAGCGCACTAAAAAGCATAAAAGCCGTCGCATTCGTCGGCCCAATAATCGGAAGTCGGCTACTCGCAAATAACGGAGCCACCAGCGCCGCAACCGCCGAGCAACTGATCCCATAAGCAATCGGAATATCCGCAATCGCCGCATAAGCCATCCCCTGCGGAAGAGCGAGCAGCGCCACATTCAGCCCGGCACGCAAATCGCGCGGCAGCCATCGCGCCTTATAGCCAAATAAAGTTTTCCCCAATGGAAACGGTGAGAGGGCACCGGCATCCCAGTAGGTTTTGAGCCCCTGGCGGAAGTTTCGGAATAGGCTTGTAGTGCCAGCCATCGTGGAATCACTAACACTCTCACACTTCTTGTCCCACTACCACCACAGATCCAAGAAAACAGCCTTTTACGTTTTGCCTCCCAGCACGTAACTTCCACACAATGGAAGTATTCGATGTCGCCGTGATCGGCTCCGGCCCCGCAGGCTCCACCTGCGCCACCCTAGCTGCACGCTCAGGAAAACGCGTTCTCCTCATCGATCGCGCCCTATTCCCCCGAGAAAAAGTCTGCGGCGATTGCCTCAATCCCCGCGCCTGGCCAGTCATCAAAGAGCTCGGCCTCGAGCAACGCATCCGCGCCCTCTCTCACGCCCAGCTCACCACAGTCCGCTTCGAGACCACCACCGGCACTGGTTTCGACGTCCCCCTCCCCCGCAATGCAGATGGCTCAGCCCACGAAATCGCCATCCGCCGGAGCCTTCTAGATGCCCTCCTCCTCGAGCAAGCGACCAACACTCGAGGGGTGACCGTTCGTCAAGACGAAACTCTTCGTGCACTCGCTCGCACTGGATCCGTCTGGGCCATGGACACCACAAATGGATCTCACTTCGCGAAAACACTCGTCGCCGCCGACGGCCGCAATTCCACCGTTTGCCGCCTCCTTCGCATCGCCCCCGCAATGACAGTAGGTCGCGTCGGCCTCGGCACCCACGCCCACCTTAAAAACGACATCTACTCCAGCACCGTCCTCCTCAGGCTACTCGAAGGCGGCTACATGGGCCTCGCCCCCATCGGCGATGGCCTCACCAATATCTGCGTCGTCGCCACCCCCCCACGCCTCCGCGCACTCCGCACATGGAGCGAAGACGCCCTCATGCTCGATCCCGATACCACCACATGGCACTCCGTCGCCCCCCTCTCACGAAAGCCAGTCGCCCCCGTCCCCTGCACCGGCCTCTACGTCATCGGCGATGCAGCCCGCGTCGTCGAGCCCTTCACCGGAGAAGGCATCACCTACGCCCTCCAGACAGGATCCCTCGCCGCCCGCGCCATCGCCAATTCCGACCCAGCAGCATTCACCTCCGCCTGCCGCGCACTCTACAAAAAGAGCCTCTGGGTAAACCACCTTTCCCGCCTCGCCGTCACCCGCCCACGCATCGGCAATTCCCTCCTCCTAGCCGCCCGCAGCTTCCCCGCACTCCTGCCCGCGCTCACAGCGAAAGTAGTCACCTAATCTATTTCAATTTCACCTTGAAGAAATCGCGAAACACAGAGCGATAAACATCCTTCTTGAAATCCGGCACCCAATCGATCTCAAAATCCTCCGGCTTAATCCACCGATACTTATCAAACTCCTCATCCTCACCATCAAGCTTGATATCCTTATCCTTCCCCCGGAAATCACAGTGAAAATACACCTGTTCCTGACCGCTGTACTTACCATTTTTCAACCGCCCATCCGGAAAGATGTAGCGATATCCCCCTCGCTTCTTTTTAATCTCATAGAGCCTTGAGCTCAATCCAATCTCCTCCTTCACCTCACGATAGAGCGCCTTTTTATCCGACTCCCCCTTATCCACTCCCCCTTGGGGAAACTGCCACGCGCCATCACGATCACTTCTATGCCCAATAAATATCCTCCCCTTACCGTCTTCTAATATAACCGCCACATTGCGGCGAAACTGCAGTTTGCGACCCATAAAGAACCTCCTATGGAGGAGACTCCACCTCCCCGCAACCCCAAGAACTTATGCCCCATAAAAAACTCCTCATCACTGCCATCATCGCAGGAGACATCCTCATCGCCGCATACCTCTTTCTCATCCACTGGTCACCAGAAAACGCCTCTCGCCGCGCCCAAGACTCCTTCATTGAAGCCATCGCCACCCGCGACACCAAGCACCTCGCCAAAAGCATCTCCCCCACCTACGCCGACACCTGGGGAATGAATCAAGCAAACGTCGAAGAAGGATTCCGCGAAATCCTCAAAGGATTCATCAGCACTGCCCCCGAATGGACCGAAGAATCCGATACCCTCGAAAATGACACCGCCACCTTCACCGGTCGCCTTCGCCTAAAAGGTCGAGCCCTCCCCTTTGGCCAACTCGTCCAATCCCGCCTCAATTCCACCAAAGCCCCTTTCACCTTCACCTGGCAACGCGAAGGCACCCCCTGGACCTGGAAGCTCACCAAACTAGAAAACGAAGACCTCCACATTCCAAAAAACATCCACCACACCCTTGACCTATAACGCCACCGCGATCAATCGGGTCGCCGTCCTTAGCAATAGCCTCCCTCCCACAAAAGCCGGCGTCGCATAAAGCGGCTCACCAACCTCAGATCTCCCCAGCACCTCAAAAGCGCCTCCTGCTCGCAGCATCACCACCTCCCCCTTTTTACTACAGCCAACCAACACATCACCTAAAAGCAAAGGTGAAGCATAGCACGGACCCGACGCCCGCTCTCGCCACAGCGTCTCGCCACCCCCCACCTCCACACAATGCACCACCCCGCCGTCCCCCCAAAGATAAAGGCGTCCCCCATCTGAAACACCCGTTGGCACATACGGAAGCCCCTTCTTCACAGAAAACGCCTCCCCTCCCGGCACCACAGGAAAAGCCACACTCTGCTTTCCCGCCGAGCCAGAACCCGCAGAAGCAAAAACATGCGCCCCCAGAAACACCGGCGAAGCCACCGTCCGCTCACCAAATACCGCCTCACTCTCCCACTCAATCCTTCCACTTACCGAATGAATTGCGGTAAGCCCATATGGCGTACCACCCACCACCACGGTATCTGCATCCAGCTCTAGCGGAGTTGAAAACGACGTCTTTTCCGCCGCCCGAGCCACCCGCCACTTCTCTACCCCCGTCTCCAAATCAAACCCAAGAATCGCCCCCTCACCCACACAATCATTCGGCACCACAAGCACCCCACCAGACACCACCGGAGACGCAGCACTTCCATGCTCCTCTGAATACGCTCCCACCTCGATGTCCCACACCATTTGCCCCAAATGATCCAAAGCAGCCGCTCGCCGCACCCTCCCCGTCGTCCAGGATAAGTAAACCCTCTCAGCATCAGCACAGACAGTAGAAGAAGCCATCCCATTAAACTTATGATGCGGATACCCGGTCACCTCCCACCGCTTCTCCCAAAGCCTCTTCCCATCCTCCAACCCAAAGGCAGCTAAAACCAACGCACCCTCATCAAGCACCGTTAAATAAACCTTCCCTCCAAAAACAACCGGCGAACTATGCCCCTTCCCCTCCAGCTTCGCCTCCCACACATAATCAGCCTCACTGAAACTCATCTTCCCCGGAGCCTCATCCGCACGAGATCGTCCACCCTCCCCCAAAAAACGCGGCCAATCATCCGCCACCGCAGAAACCAAAGCGAGCGCAGAACACAGAAATACAATCTTCATCCTCCCCACTACCCCACACCCGCCTCAAAGGAAAACAAATTGCCCCCACTCCACCTCCCCCTACTATCGCTCCATGCCCACTCCTCCAAAAGCCGTTCTCTACGACATCGGAAATGTCATCGTCCGATTCGATTTCAAACCCGCAGCCGATAAAATTCGCGCCCAGTCAGAAAACCCCGACCTAGATCTCCTCCCCACCCTCGAAGAAATTAAACTCCCCTTCGAACGCGGCGATATAGACAACGACACCTTCATCACCGGAGCCATCGAACGCTGCAAATTCACCGGCACCCGCGAAGAATTCATCGCAGCATGGGAAGACATCTTCACCTTAAACCAACCCATGGTCGAATCTGTCGCCACCCTCGCGAAAAAACTCCCCCTCTACATCCTATCGAATACCAGCGGCCTGCACATGGATTACATCCTGCGCACCTACCCTGTCTTCGATCACTTCAAAGACTCCATCTACAGCTACGCAGTTAAAATGGAGAAACCCGAACCTGAAATCTACGACGCCGTCATCAAAAAATTTGGCATCGCCCCAAGCGACTTTCTCTACATCGACGACCGCCCAGAAAACGCCGAAGCCGGTCGAGCCCACGGCTTCCGCACCCACCAATACGACCCAGACAATCACGCAGCTTTCCTCACCTTCCTCAAAGATGAAGGTCTCGAAATCTAACTTCGCAGAGCAATCCCATCCTCTCCGCCCACCGCTTCACCCCGGCCTGGAATCTCCTGCTCATCATCAGCCCGCTCAGTAGACCGATCAATCACCTCACGCACCACAGTGGGGAGCTCCGCCACCTTATACGGCTTTTGAATCAACCCCTCAGGCAGAATACCCACCTCATCCGCAAAATCATCCAGATCCAAAAGATAGCCGCTACAAATCACCACCGGAAGCTCTGGCCGAACCTGGCGAATCACACGTAGCGTATCACTACCAGACATCTTTGGCATCGTAAGATCCAGCAAAACGAGTGCGATATCCTCACCGTGCGAACGCACCATCTCCACGCCCTCCACACCATCCGAAGCAGAAAGCGTCTTAAACCCCGCATGCCCCAGCACACTCTCCGCCACCGTCCGCACCACACGCTCATCATCGATCAGGAGAATCGTTTCGCCTAATTTCGCCACGGCACCAGCCTTATCCGATTTCACTCCAGGCAAAGCTTGGCGCCCACCAGCAGCCACATCCGCTTTAGGCAAGAAAATGGCAAACTCTGCCCCCCTTCCTTTCTCGGACTTACATTCAATCCAGCCACCATGCTGCTGCACGATACCATAAGACGTTGCAAGTCCAAGCCCCGTCCCCTTGCCCGGCTCTTTCGTTGTAAAAAACGGCTCAAAAATCTTATCGATCAATTCCTTCGGAATCCCCTGCCCAGTATCCGCCACCGTCAGCCTTACGTAATCCCCTGCAATAGCATCATGCAATGCCGCCTCCGAAATACCCACTTCTACATTCTCCGTAGCAAGCGTCAGTAAGCCCCCATCCTCCATCGCATCACGGGCATTCACACACATATTCATAACAACCTGCTGCACCTGCGCAGGATCCACCTTCACCCCCCAAAGATCCCCCTTCTTTTCCGCAGTAATCTCTACACGCGGATCAAACGTGTGCGAAAGCAAATCACAAACTTCCGTAAGGATGTTATTCACATTACAGACCTCGAGAGTAAGATGATTTCTTCTCGAGAAACCTAAAAGCTGCTTCACCAAGCTCGCCGCACGTTCCGCCGCCGTTCTCGCAGTACCGATAAACGGCGCA
The DNA here is from genome assembly GCA_937922595.1 of uncultured Verrucomicrobiales bacterium. Taxonomy (GTDB): domain Bacteria; phylum Verrucomicrobiota; class Verrucomicrobiia; order Verrucomicrobiales; family DEV007; genus CALAIY01. Next base: position 72,703 of record CALAIY010000028.1, read on the forward strand.
CTGCCGCTCTCTTCCAGAGCAATTCCCCCCGTCATTTGCGCTAGGCTCAAATTTCCAATAATTCCGGTAAGAAGATTATTGAAATCATGCGCCACTCCACCCGCCAGTCGACCAATAGCCTCCATCTTCTGCGCCTGCTCCAGCCCCTTCTGCAACTCCTTCTGCTTCGTAAGATCCTCAAACATCCAAAGACGAGCAATAATTTCCCCATCTCCATCACGTACCGGAGCCGCATAACTTGTAATCGAAAGCGCATTCGGAGAAAGCACCGTCCATTCCGCATCTCGCGATTCCCTCACATTTCGCTGAAGATCCTTCCAATGCGCCCTCATTAGCGCAGGCTCTTCAAAGCAATCGAAAAAACTCTTCTCAAAAGCCGCAAAATCTCCCCACACGAGATCACGCCCAGGAAGATTGAAGAACGTTCTCAAACGGTCATTCGCCGCAATCACAACCCCATCATTCCGTATAATCAATACAGCCTCCCTCGTCGACTCGAATGCCGCCCGAATCTGCGCGGACGCAAGCTCCAGCTCACGCTCAGACACACGAAGCTTCTCCGTCCCCTCCTTCACCTCCTCAATCAATGCACTACGATGCACTCCCACCTCCTCGGCCATATTATTAAACGTCTCCGCAAGAAGACAAAACTCTTTAGTTCCATTTTCCGGAATCCGCGCATCAATATCTCCCTCAGCAACTTTCTTAGCAACCGTAGCCGCCCCAAACATCGACTTCGCAATAGGACCCGAAATTAAACTACCGGCAAAAAACGCCACCACAAGCGTCACGAGACCCGCAAGTATATGATACAAATTACTCCTCGCCAAGACCCCTGTAATAATCGATTCAGGAACAAGAGTAATAACATACCAATTCTGCCCCACCTGGGTCTCATCCGCTCCTAGCCGGTCTGCCACATAAATTATATTTTCATCATTACCATTTTTGTAAGTCCCACTATCTACCCCCCCACTAAGAGCGCTCGCAACTCCAGCATCAAACGATGAGTAAATTTTCGCCTTATCTCGATGAGCAATAATATTTCCGAAACGGTCAATCAGGACCGCCTCGCCCCCATCCTCAGTAGTAAATCCATCAACAACATCCCATATAGCCGTAAAGGGAAGCCTCGCCTTTAGAACAAAATTCACCATATCCCCATCCCTCCCTTCGTGAATTACCGGAAAATAGACCGACAGAAATAGCTCCTCCTCATTCCCGAGCATCCGCTGTGGCGTTGAAATCTGCACCTTCCCCTCCATAGCATCAGAAAACCATCTGGAGTAATCTTTTGCCTCTGGTGGAATTGGATTAGTCGAGATCGCCATCTCACCGTTGGAATAATACAACGATATATCGTTGTACATCCCATAAACACTCACAAGGCGGAGCATCTCCGCCTCGCGCTCCTCCATCGTTGAATTCGGATCGAGAATTGTCGGATTCGTCTGAAGAACACGCAAATCGCTCGCTGCACGCTCCATCACAAGACCAACCTGGCGAGACAGGTCATTACTAAGATCCCCGAATTTTTGATAAACCGACGTCTCGATCGCATTCGCGATCATCGAGCGACTGGAAATCGACAAAATCGCAACAGGCACGAGCCCGGAAACAATCGTAGCCAACAAAAGTCGGCTCCGTATCGTCCCCCAAAACTTACCAAAGAATCTTATCATTTCATTAATTTATGCAGAGACATTGAAGCACTGTAGCACTCAATCACTATTCAGAATCAGATACCTGGGAGGATTTCGCTGAATCTTTCTTGGATCTTATCGCGGCGCGCGTGGCATGCCACGTCTGACTAATAAGCTCGGAACGCTGGCCACTAGGCTTAATCAATGTCGTGCATTTCTTTCGAATCTCCTCAGGTGGAAACACCCGCTCATCTCCTGAAAGTTCTGGATCAAGTAACGCAAACGCCGCATCATTCGGTGTCGCAAACCATGCGTAATTTGCACTTCCCGCAGCATTGTCAGGACGCATCATGAAATTAATGAATTGGTGTGCCGCATCATCCCGCCGTGAATCACGAGAAATCGCAAAATTATCAATCCAAAGCGGCGTCCCTTCCTCCGGCACAAAAAAATCAACATCGGGATTATCTTCATTCACCCGTGCAGCATCACCATTGTAACACATTGCAGCCCATATAGAGCCTTTGGTCAGCCGCTCTTTCATCTCCATGTCTCCTCCGTAGACAGCATCGAGTTTCTCTATCTGCTGAATCATCGCTGCGGTAGCATCCTTATAGTCCTCCGGGCTTTCCGAATTCGGAGACCTTCCTAGCATTTTCAGTGTAATCGAAATGGGATCAAAGCTCTCTTCCAACATCATTACCCTTCCTTTCACTCGCTCATCCCAAAGGAATGACCAACTTCGAGGCACATTTTCAAATTTGTCCGTACGGTAAGCAATTACCCAAGTCCCCCAAAGATAGGGCACTGAGTATTGATTCCCACGATCAAAACTCTTATCCATAAACTCGGAATTCAAATTCCCAAGAAGAGGAAGCTTCGTGTGATCAAGCGGCTTGAGTAACTTCAATTCAGTAAGTTCAGAAAGCGATACATCATCAACAATAACAACATCGTGCACTCCAGGCTCGGAACGAAGACAGGCTTCAAGCTCGTCGGAATCACTGAAGATTTCGTAATTTATCTTTATCCCAGTTTCATCCTCGAAACGCTCAATCACCTCCGGCGCAAGATAGTCTTCCCAGGTAAATACCGTGAGTTCTTTCGCCGCCACAACTTTTGATCCATTCGCCTCGGAACCACCCGTGCCTCGCACGCCATCCTCCCCTCCTCCACAACTCGTGAGAATAAGCGCTGCGCTGTATTTCAGAACAGCTTCACCAAAATTGCGCCACCCCTTCTCTGTTCGGTTTTTCATACGGGAAATATACTAAGTCTTTAAAGCATCATAATTATAAACAGCTGGCGATTTTTTTCAACCTTTTTCAATAATTATCATAATGAAATGCACACACAACAAAACAATACGCGCACTTTAACTAATTTTTCGAAAAAATGATAATTTTACGAAATTTGCGATTTGATATTGCGAAAAAAAACTGATCCTGTCATGCTACTGGTATCTGAAAATTACTAAGTCACATCGCACCAACCAACCGTCTTAGACAAAATGACCCCACGAACCACCGCTATACTCGTAACAGTCGGCCTAAGTGCCATCGGCGTTCTCGCCGATTACTTTCTGAAAATGGCGAGCAGCCAAAACAGTATGATGAAAAACCCCTGGTTTGGATTGGGGTTATTAACATACTCCCTGACTGCTTTTGGATGGGTCTACGTCCTCAAAAACCTCGATCTTTCCCACGTGGGTGTTTTCTACAGCAGCGCAACCCTGCTCTTCCTTGTGATCGTTGGGATCTTTGTTTTCGATGAAAAACTAAAGCCCACAGAAATTCTAGGGGTCTCCATGGCTCTCGGCTCCATCCTCCTCCTTGCTCGTGTTGCCTAGGTTATGTATAGAAAAACCTACGTTGGAGGATCCAAAATCCAAGGCACTGGAGTGTTTGCCAGACAGAATTGCAGAATTGGCGAAATTTTATTTTTTCTCACCGGAGAATTAGTCACTCGAGATCAAATGATTGCAATGGGAAGTGATGGTGATGTTTTAATTCAAGTGGATTATAAAAACTACATCATCCCCACTCACCCCGCACTCTACATCAACCATTCGTGCACGCCGACGGTTGGAATCCGCGATGATTACTCATTCATTGCATTAAAATACCTCCACAGAGGCGAAGAACTCACTCTGGATTACTCAACGACAATGCTCGAACGTCTTTGGACGCTGAATTGCGCCTGTGGGAGCCCCAAGTGCCGATCCAAAATTGAGGACTTTGATCTAATTCCAGCAATGCTCCAGCAATACTATCTTGAGCGGGACGTCGTCCAGAATTTTATCGCCGAAGAAGTAGGCTATCATCCAGACGAGATTGCTGCCTAAATTCGCCTCACAATATGAAATAAGGTATTTTACCGCCCATCTGGTGCCTGTAAGATTCGCTGATTTTTTTGAATTATGATTACCGATTACGGCATCCAGAACTGGGGAAGCGATTTTTTTGGCATCACAGCAGCCGGAGAAGTTTGCGCCCACTTTCCCGACGGTTCGGCCATCTCTCTTCCTCAGATCATTCGAGATCTTGAGGCAAAAAAGATGCAGGCTCCCGTGCTCCTGCGGTTTCCCCATATTCTGGAAGCGCGAATTCGTGAACTGAACGATGCCTTTGCTGATGCGATCGTGAAGTCTAGCTACGAAGCTCCCTACCGAGGAGTTTTCCCGATTAAAGTCAATCAACAGCAGCAGGTCCTCGAAGAGATTCCTGAATTTGGGCGGCGCTACCACTTTGGTCTGGAAGCCGGCTCAAAGCCCGAACTTATCGCCGCGCTTGCATATCATCCCGGTGGCGACGCGCTCCTCATCTGCAACGGCTACAAAGACCAAGAGTTCATCGACCTCGCTCTTCGCTCTTCTGAGCTTGGAATCCGTGTGGTTCTCGTTGTCGAAATGCCCCAGGAGCTTCACGCGATTCTCGACCGTGCGGCCGCTCTCGAAATTGAGCCCACCATTGGCATCAGAGTAAAGCTCTCTTCTGAAAATACCGGACACTGGGCAGATTCGAGCGGTAGCCAGAGCCCATTCGGTCTTGATAGCGTTCAACTACTTCACGCGGTCGATACGCTCAAAGCCGCAGGGAAACTAGAGTATCTCAAAATGCTCCACTGCCACCAAGGTTCCCAAGTCCCTGATCTTGATTCAGTGCAATCTGCCACCGCCGAAGCCGCTCGCGTCTATGCCGGTCTCGTTGCCGAGGGAGCACCAATGGGAATGCTAAATCTCGGTGGTGGGCTTGCTATCGATTACGACGGCACGGCATCAAAATCCGAAGGAAGCGCAAGCTACTGCATGGCAAAATACGCCGAAGCCACCGTCACCTGCGTCGCAGAAACACTCGCCACCAGCGGCACCCCGCACCCCACACTCGTCACTGAATCTGGTAGAGCCATCACCGCACACTATTCGGTGCTCATCGTTGATACACTCCGCGAAAGCCCAGCATCCGAGCTACGCACAATAGATGATACGGGGCTCGAAGATGCCGCATTCTATATCAATGCTCTTGAGGAATGTTCCCGCTCTAGCGCTACGCCAGATCGTGCGCTTGAGCTTGGCTCGATCCGCCAAACCTATCAGGAGGCGTTCACTGGAGGTAAGCTATCACTCCGCGGGCGCGCCGCCGCCGAGACCACCTTTATCCGACTCTCCTCGGAAGCCAAACAACCTGAAGGCAAACAAGATCGCTCCGCCTCGCTCGCAAGCCGCTACTACGCAAATTTCTCCATCTTTCAATCCCTTGCCGATTCCTGGGCAATTGATCAAATCTTCCCGATCATGCCAATCCATCGGCTCAACACTGAGCCCACCGTGGACGCTGTCATCAATGACATCACTTGCGACTGTGATGGAAAAATTCGCAACTACGTCACAGGAGAAGACGGTAATCGCCCCACCCTTCCACTTCACCCATTAATTCCCGGCGAAGCCTATCATCTTGGTATCTTCCTCGTGGGAGCCTATCAAGAAACTCTTTCCGATCTTCACAATTTATTCGGCGACACCCATGCGGTAAGTATCACCGCTGCCCCCGAAAGTGATTCTGGATTCACTTTCTCACGTGAGATCCGAGGTGATACTGTGGCTCAAGTTCTTGGTTACGTTGAGCATGATCCTGCGGATCTTTCCATTCGCTTCCGTCGCCATGCGGAAACCGCTCTCGCCTCTGGCAAACTCTCCCTCGCCCACTACCATGCCACTCTCGAAGACTTCGAGCAGGGCATGGGTGCCTATACTTACTTAGAAAGCTAACGAATCATTCCTAAATCAATGTCCCCCGTCACCGACTTCATCGAACACCACTACCGCCACTTCAATGCTGCTGCTCTTGTCGATGCAGCAAAGGGCTATTCCGCCCATCTAGATAATGGTGGCAAAATGTTCGTCACCATCGCCGGAGCGATGAGCACCGCAGAGCTTGGGCTCTCTCTGGCCGAGATGATTCGAAAGGATAAGATTCACGCTATTTGCTGCACAGGGGCAAACCTTGAAGAAGACGTCTTCAATCTCGTCGCCCACGACCACTACGAACGCGTTCCTCACTACCGAGATCTCCGCCCCGAGGACGAGCAGGCGCTCCTAGAGCGCCACATGAACCGCGTTACCGACACCTGCATTCCCGAAGAGGAAGCGATGCGAAAAATCGAAAGCAAGGTGCTCGCCCTCTGGAAAAAAGCCGATGCTGCTGGCGAGCGTTTTTTCCCTCACGAATTCCTCTACCAATTACTCCTCTCCGGCGATCTCGCCGATGGCTATCAAATCGACCCGAAAAATAGCTGGCTCATGGCCGCTGCGGAGAAAGGCATTCCCATGTATGTCCCTGGCTGGGAAGATAGCACACTCGGAAATATGTTTACCGGCCATTGCATCGAAGGACACATCAAAAACGTCCATACCGTACGCACAGGGATCGAATACATGATGAACCTCGCCGAATGGTATTCAGAAACCGCGCCAAAGAGCTCCATCGGGTTCTTCCAAATTGCCGGCGGTATCGCTGGGGACTTCCCCATCTGCGTCGTCCCCATGCTGCACCAAGACCTTGGCCGTACCGATGCCCCGCTCTGGGGCTATTTCTGCCAGATCAGCGATTCCACCACCAGCTATGGCTCCTATTCCGGTGCCGTCCCCAACGAAAAAATCACCTGGGGAAAACTAGCCGTAGACACACCCAAATTCGTCATCGAATCCGATGCCACCATCGTCGCCCCTCTTATCTTCGCCCACGTATTAGGCTGGTAGACACTACCCTTCGGCGGAACGCCCCCCCTTAATCTGAAAAGAAGCCCGCCACCGCATGCGCTAGCCAACCTAAAACATAGGCAGTATCAAACACATCGCGCCTAGGAGATGGCTCAAGCCACGGACGGCCACCCACCTCCGATAAATCCATGCGAGGAATCGTTCTCGGCGATTCCATCCGGCGCTCGGCAGCTTTCACCTCGGCGGCTTGGTGGACAAATTTTCCACCAGCATGCCACCACCCGGCAAGAGCGCGGAGTTCCCCTCCATCAAGCCAGGTGCCGTGGTGCATACAAGAATCCACCATCAAGCCGCTTTCCCTCCCAAAATTCTTCCGGTTCATGGACACTCCACAGCCAGGCTGTGGACACGGGATATAAAAACGCCCTTCCATATCCTCCGGGCGTGGCATTTTTTGGATCTCTTCTTTAATCAGGTCCATTCGGGGAAAATCCGTCCAAAGAGTGCTCGCGACTTGCGTCTCGAGAAACGCCTCTAGCTCACCCGGATTAAAGAACAATCCCTGGCACCGCCCACACCTTTCGATCTCTACATCCTTCCCACCAAGGTCTAGCCCCACCCTACCGAGAGGAGGCGAAGGATCCAGACAACGCGGGCAATTCATTCCCTCCGCCATTCCCAAATCCCGAAAATGGATACTTTTAAGATCAATTTCCTGGTGTGTGCCGCAGTAGGGGCATACGAGAAAATTATCGAGACTGAGCGAGCCTTGGCATGAAGTACATTTCACGCACTATATTTAACATCGCCTCAGGCTCTAGCAATTACAGAGCGCAGATCTTTTTGCACTACAACTCGGGTCGAAAAATCTGGGTGCCACCGGTAAGAGCATCGATCTGGATGGTCGCGAAATTTGGCGGTGGAAGCTCACTCTCTTCAAGCGGAAGCGCATGCGTTTCATCCCACACGGTAAGGTAATGTTTCCGCCCAGCAGGAAGGGTCGTTCCTCCCGATGGGAGAAAACCGACTGCTGCATACGGCGCTTTGATAATGTAGCCAGTGACGTTGCGAATTGCCACCTCGCCCCGTCGCCCTGAGACAATAAGTGATGAATGCTTTGGTGACGCCCCGATAATCGCCAGGCCAGGAAATGCCTCAATTTTGTCTACCTGTTGAGCAGAGCCATCCGGAAGAATCCGATACGTGCCTAGAGCGCGAAAATTATTATCCTTCGTAAAGTTCCCCGGAGATCCGTACCTGAGGAAGCGAACCTCAAAGACACGATTTTCTGCCCGAGCATACTGCCGAGCACGACGAATCGAATCGGAGATGATATCAGTCGTATTTGTAATCTCGAGCCCCTTCCGCGAATCAGCCACTGAAGGGGTTAAGATCGCCGCTGCCGTAGCAATGAATGCTAGTACAACGAGTAGCTCCACGAGTGAAAACCCCTGCCGAGCGATAGGATAATATTTTCTAGGTTGCATCAAAGTAATCCGCGTAATCCGCCGCCATCACTGCGGCGCCGAAGCTTTTCATCTGCAAGAGCAGGGGCAAACCGCTCCACCCTCTCGATCCGAATTCGGTGAAACTTCTCAAGTGATGGCGGAGCGCCCCCCTGATCCGTTGGGAAACGAAGCTCCTGAGCGTAATCCGGAATCCCCGGCTCAGATGGAGGAAGCGTGCGCTCCAGGTGGAAGCTTCCCCGCCATTCGCCACCTATAGAATCCACCTCAGAATCAAATTCATCCACTTTCCCAGAACGCGCTTTCCGGATCACCTGAGCCCGCACATGAACGACGTAAGAATTCGATTTCGTAGTAAGCTTTGGATAGAGACTCGCGTAGGGGCGCTCGCGTTCGTTATCGCCCACGAGGCCAGTTTGCCGTATATCTTTCCAGTATCCATTGAACGTGTTTTCATCATAGGAATTGAACTCTTTAACCTGAGGGACAAGGAAAATATCACAAATTTCTGAAGGGTAGCGGTAGAGTTCCCCTTCATCGAAGCGCCGACGTATGCCATCCAGGGTAAGTTGGATATCTACCGGAGAATAGATAGAACCACCCAAAAAGTCTCCTGAAGATTGTCCGTTGTATGATGTAAATATTGCCTTGGAGTTTGACGGAGTCGTTACTCTCTCGGATTCAAGTGCCGCGTGGAGCGCCGTTTCACGCCGCAAGTAAGTAAAGGGAACGATTGCAGTATTGAGATTCACTTTCCCAGAGCTTGCTGCAGGAAAACTGAGCGCGTATGGCCGAACAACAGGAGCACGAAAAAATTCAAGCAATGCATGATCGGGAATCCGAACTTCTTCTTCGGGTGAATTTTCCAAGGCGTAGGAAAAGTGTTCCTCACCAGATGCGGGCGACGGAGAAAATAGAAGTGTCTCCCATGGACGAGAGGGCTGCCCATCCTCCGCATAGACCCCCGTAGGAAGAGAGCCAAACATCACCGCAGAAGGAAAGCGATCACTTCCCGTCTCCGCACCAGACCGCACTGCTCCTTCGTTGGTGAATGGATCATAATACGCATCAGTACTTCCCGGCCCTCCCAAGTGGTGTCCTTCATCCGGAAAATTGAGATAAGGACCAGGGCGAGCAAGACCCGCACCATTATCCCAATCACCCGGACTATTACTCGCGTTCACCGCAAGAGCACCATCGATGATGTTGCTCCAATTCGTCATGAATAGAGGGGCATCAGACTTATACTCAGATGGAGGGGCTACTCCTGCATATTCTGAGGAAAAGCCTCCGATGAGTGGCGAGTAGCGGAAGGTGGTTTTCCCGCTCCCAGAATCGAATTGAGGGTTTTGAACAGGATAGATGAGGCCAGTATTCGTGGTGAAACTATGGAGCGAGCGAAAGTCTAACAGAGTTAGATCATTATCCAGAATGTCAGTGAGATCCGCTATCACCATGTCCGGGCGCGGCAGCAGACGTGGAAGAGCAGGATCAAGCGCGAAAATTGATGGGGCGGTGATGCGAAGATCTCCCCGATCTTTAGGAAGCCCTAAAGCATTTATCATTTGAGATGTCCGGACGACATCCTGGCTATCGAGTAATTTTCGCCACAAGCCAGGGTTTCCCTCATTCCCCCCCACTACATTTCCAATCCGCTCTTCAAGCTCTTGCGGAGGGGACTCAGGAAAAGCTATCGGAGGGATAATCGTATCGGCAGTGAGGGATCTTACACCTCCAATCTCGGCTTTGTATCTGGCAAGATTCACCCCGGAGCCATCGCTCGATTCGTAAGTAATGGAGATCTCAACCGGGAGTGAATTCTCTCCATTGGCCGGTGGAGCAAACGCTCCGATTTCAAAAGACGGTATTTCTTTCTTACTTTCATCATCGTCTTCCGAATCATTAACAGGAAAATAGACAACAAGCTTTCCAAAGAAGGGGTAGTTCTTGGCGTCTAGCTCCTTGCCGGGGGGAGCAAGGGTGCGAGCCTTACCATCGGGGTCTGTGAGGTAAACCGAAGGTGGGAGAACTCCCCCCCATCCTCGCTGAGCATCGGCGAACCCGGTGGTCTCTGTCTGGCAGAGCATTTTCGCCTCGGCCTCGGGAGGAAATAGCGCAACCATGTTACTCGTGAGCGGGCGGGATGGATCCTGCTCGGAGGCGACAAAGGATCCAGCTTTGACTCGAATTCCTAACTTCGATAAACCTTCAATTTTGATGATAAAATCTTGTCCGTATGCTGGATAGCCTTGTCCAGGAACGAATGCTTCCCAGAGGGCAATCGCTGCGTATTCGCGCACCGTGAACCTCCGAGTAGAGATGGATTCACCTTCGCGTACCGCCTTCAATCGCGAGATAGGTTCTGCAATCGGGATCAGTGCGATTCCGAATTCAGTGAGAATTTCCATACGGCCGTACCCAGCCACTTTCGTGTCTTCCGGCGCTCGATCATCGATCGTTGGGTAAATGACGCCATTTGGTGCAAAATCTGAACCTGTGAGATGAGAAGCTCGGATGTAATCATAGATTGATAAGCCAAGTTGGTAGGCATTGCGCTTACCGAATTTATCGGAAAACGGTTTTCCGACAAAGCCAGGAACTTGGGTATCTAGCATGCGCTGAAGATAGCCGAAGAGGCGCTCATTTGGCTTATTGCTTGGCTCAGGAGAGCCTAGGTCTATTGAGGGATCGAGTGCATTGGTCCGTGTGAAATAGTAAGGATCCTGGCGAAAGCTGGTCGCACCAGTGCGCGGGCGGAGCGTTGCGCTGAAGCTGGCAAGCTTGCGCTCAGGAGTAACTCTCCCTTCTACATCTCCCGGGACGAGGCTGATCTTCGGCGTCCCAAAGGGGGTGAGATCGGGACTGGAGCTTCGAGTAGTAAGGAAAAAACGACGCTTATTGATTTCGGAGGAATTAACCTTGGAGTTTTCGCGCTGTGCATTGAAGGCGAGTTCGTCCACGCTTGAGTAGAGGCGCTCTTTACTAATGGAGGCTTGCCCGCCTAATTTAGTAGCGACGGTGCCACCGCGACTTGTAAATTCGGTGGTCGCCCGCGGAGCAATGCAGGCAAGTTCTTCGTCATTAAACTGCGGAAATACGGCGGAAAGTGAGACGTTGGCAGGGTGCCCGCGGTAGCGCTGGTATTCGCCCTTCACGGGAGTTCGCTCGCTGAGTGCTTTTGCATCATCCTCGAATGCAAATCTTGGGATCGCATTGAAGCCTCCGGCGGTTGTGATGCCTCCTTCAACGGGGAAGGAATGCCCCACAGCGGTATTCACATTCACCTTGCTGGTCTCATCATCTGCCCAGAAGGCGATGCGACCGATAATGGGGTTTCTTTCGGATGCGCCAGGGATGCTCACTTTTTGTCCGGGTCGGCCTTGGGCGTCTTGGCTGAAACCATCACTTATCGGGGCTACCTGGGTGCCGTCTTCCAGGACATAGAGCCACTTTACCGGCATGGGAAGCTTGCTTGCGGTGCCATCGGGAACGGTGGTTTCCCCGGCTCCGATTTCGAAACCTAGAACGCTATTGTCCTCAGCGGCGGCGGGATCCGCTATGGGGTAGCGAAGACCTTCGGGCGCATTGAGGTCGATGTATTCACTGACAGCTTGCTCCCAATTTTCCGGGATACGATCTTCAGTCGTGGGGTCGTAAGTCCCTCCGCTAGAGATCATGGAGGCGGCGGAAAAGAGTTTATATCTTGTGGAGGGGCTGCCGTCCACATTGTAAGTGCGGATCATACCAGGTTGGCTCGCCCAGACGGGAGATACCTCGTTAGTGGTCGCTTCAAGAATTTGAACCTGAATGGTATCGGCAGCGAGCTGAGCGAGGCGGCGGGCTGCGAGGGCACGTCCTCCAATATCTGCGGTGACAAGCTCGGTGCGGGTGCGTGCGAGGAAGGCAAGCGTGAGCACGGCAACCAGAACAAGGAGCGCGAGAACCAAAATGACGGCGGCACCCGATTCTTTTGCGGGACGTTGAGTGGATGGGCGGCGGTGGAGCATCGTGGGCTAATTCCCGGAGCTAGTGGCGAGGTCTTCCCGCCAGCGGGAGTTTTTCAAAACGACGTCGCCACGAAATATCTTATAGGTAACGTCGTTTTCAGTGAGGCGTTCCCCAAGGGTTTCGAGGTCGGATTCGAGAGCGGCTTCAGAGGCTTTGCGAAAGTAGCTTTCGAGGCCGAGGACATTGGCGACGTTTTTCCCCCAGTCGCGGTCGAGGCGGGCGGCGGAGCGCTCGTCGATAGCGACGACGATGACTTCAACGACGGGTGGGAGTTGGTGGCGGGTGATGCGGGCGAGCTTCGTGCCCGCAGCGCTGTTATTGGTAGCTTTGCGGGAGTCGTAGCGGTAATCGGGGGCGATGATGGAGGGCTCCACGAAGGCAGGATCTTTGGGGCGGATGACGAGGGCGATGATATTGTCCGCGAGGATGTGGCGGTCGATTTCATCGCCGCCGTTTAGCTGAAGCTTATCGATCCAGGCACTGGTATTGGTGGACTCGCCTTCGCCTTGAGTCCCATCGGCGTAGCCTTCGTAGACGCGGTTTTTCTCGGTAGGCTGAAGAATTTCGACGAGGCGGAAGCGGGCGGGCTGATCCTTGGCTCCCGAACTCCGAAGAAACGCAGGCGCGTAGTCATCTGGAGTACCGTATTCGATGTAAAATCCAGTGGCATTGAGAAGCCCCGGCAGCGCGGCAAGATCACCCTCGGGTGTACTGGCGATTCCCCGCGTGGCATGAAAAAGAACGGCGTGGCCGCCCGCGCCAGTCGTCTGCGGAGCTTGGGGAATGACCTGATCGGCACGCCCGCAAAGAAAGTGGAGATCAGAAGTGTAGGCGAAGACGTCCTCACTATCGACAGGGTCTTCAGAGGTGTAATCCAGGTAAGGAAACAGCGTGGCCTGGGCGAGACGCTCAGCGATTTCAGTAAAAGCAGCGCGGCCTTCGGAAAAGGATTCAATGCGCGAGCCTGCTTGGTTGTAGACATTACTCACCACATTCACCATCTGGAAAACGACGATGAGCAGGACGCTAAAGAGCGCAGACGCGGCAAGCAGCTCGATAAGAGTGAAGCCTGCTATCGAATGAGAAGAACGTCGTTTCATGAGCTGATAGGAGTGGCTCGACGTCCATCATCTCCGATCGTGAGATGGAATCGAGCGAGGCGGATGCGGCCAAGATCGGGATCGTCTTTATTCGCTTGGCGACCAGCATTACTATCTCCCGCACGAAAAACGCTAATGCGATAGGTGACAAATCGCGGCTCGCCGGGATTTCCCCATTTCGATCCAGGAAGGGGCGCGGCGCGCTTCTGTAAAAGCTGGATATCCACTTCAAGAGCGGTCTCGGCATCTTCAGTATCCGCGTTTTCCCCAAGCGGAACGCCATCCCAACCATAATAGAGACGACGGGGAATTTTCGCCGTGACGTTCGTCCGTGCACGGCCTGCGGCCACATCAAAGGGCACCGCCCGAATCTTAGCTTCCACGTCGCGCAGAATCTGCCCCTCCAGAGTAAGCTTCTGGGCGGTATTTAGAGCATCGAGTCCAGCAGGCAGCGTGCCCATAAGCGCGACCATCACGAGCGAGACGACCCCAAGCGCGAGGACGATCTCGATCAGGGTGAAGCCGTTTCGCCGGAGGCGTTCTGGTGCAGGTGATAGCATCGAATTAGGACAGTGCCTGCCGCACAGGAAGGTGCAAGCCAGCGCGAATTAATCGCGCAATTCAGAATTGCGCGAGAAACGCATTTCTCCCCCATCACACCATACCGTAATCGTCACTTCTTCGCCAATCCTGAGCGCTTCCACAATGACAATGAATCACCACTATTCTTCACCACGGCGAACACCACCGCCCAAATTCCGCCCACTCAATGTGTAGACAGCCCAAAAATCCCGGATATAATCCGCCTCCCCAACCGGCACCCAACAAAACGGAAGTGTGGCTGAGCCCGGTTTAAGGCACACGATTCGAAATCGTGCGTAGGGAAACCTACCCTGGGTTCGAATCCCAGCGCTTCCGCCATTCACCGCCAATGGACGCCCTCGTAGTCACCCCCTTCCCCGTCGGCTCGATGATGGGCAATTCCGTTTCGGCTCGCCGAATTGCAGAAATCCTTCGGAGCCTCGGCCTCGAAGCACAAGTCGCCGAATCTTACGCCAAGCAAGACGCGAAGTCCCTGCTAGCCCTCCACGCCCGGCGCTCCGCGCCAGCGATCCAAGCCTTTCACACTACCCACCCAGATCGCCCGATCTGCCTCCTCCTCCCGGGCTCAGACCTCCACCGCGACCTTCCTGATGGCGATCCCACAGTTCTCGATACCATGGAGCTTGCCGATCTTCTCGTCATCGCCCAAGAAGGCTCTCTCGAAGCCATCCCCGAGAAATTCAGGCACAAAACACACATCATCCCCAAATCTGTAAACCTCCCTCTCACCCCAAGGGCTGCGCCCGAAACACCCATCTCCCGCGCCATCATCCTCTCCCATCTGCGCGACCAAAAAGACCCGTTTCTCGCCGAGCAAGCCCTCCGCCTCCTCTCCGAAAAAAACTCCATTCACATCCACCACTTCGGAGCAGAAGCCTCCACCGGCTTCGCCAACGAAGCCTGCGCCCGCACCGCACGAAACCCACGCTACACCTGGCATGGCGGCGTTGATCGCGAAGAAGCCGTAGCCGCACTCATCACCTCCGATCTGCTCATCAACACCTCAAAAATGGAAGGCGGCTCAAATGCCATCGCCGAAGCCATCACCCTTCACCTCCCCGTGATCGCCACCAGCATCCCCGGCAATACCGGAATGCTCGGCCACTCCCATCCCGGCCTCTTCCCCACAGGTGACGTCCCAGCCCTCGCCGCCCTCCTTGAGCGCGCCTCCAGCGACCTCTCTTTCAGCCGATCCCTCGCCGCTGCCTCCACCACCCGCGCCCCCCTCTTCACCCGCCACGCGGAGACCGCCGGCTGGAAAGCCGCATTTCACTCCCTCGGAATCCTTTGCTAAGCACCCCACTCCCCGCTTCTCTCCCCGCCATGCTTCCCATCGGTATCTTCGATTCTGGCGTCGGCGGACTCACCGTCGCCCGCGCCATCCGCCGCGCCTTCCCCAGCGCACCCATCCTCTACTTTGGCGATACCGCCCGCGTCCCCTACGGCGGCAAAAGTCCCGAAACTGTCCGCCACTACGCCCACGAAATTGGCGGCTACCTCACCCAGCACGGCGTCTCCTGCCTCGTCGTCGCCTGCAATACAGCATCCGCCCTCGCCCTCGATTCGCTAGCCACCACCTTCCCCCACACCCCAGTCCTCGGCGTCGTCGCCCCCGGAGCCCAAGCAGCCGTTTCAGCTTCGCGAAACGCCCACATCGGCATCATCGGCACCCGCGCCACCATCGCCTCCCGCGCCTACGACCGCGCCATCCACGCCCTCGCCCCCGATTCCAAAATCACCGCCATCCCCTGCCCCCTCTTCGTCCCCCTCGTCGAAGAAATGTGGCTCGAAGGCCCCATCACACAATCCATCATCGCCCGCTACCTCGATCCTCTCCTTACAGAAGGCATCGACACCCTCGTCCTCGGCTGCACCCACTACCCCTTCCTCGAAAAAGCCATCGCCCAACACTGCGGGACATCCGTGACCATCGTCGATTCCGCCACCGCCACCGCCACCGCCCTCACGAAAACCCTAAAAAACACCCCCCCCACATCCTCATCCCCCCCATCCCTCGACGTCGTCCTCACCGACACCCCAGTTCAATTCCTTGAGCTCGCCAACGCCCACCTAAACCTCCAAATCTTATCCGAAAAAATCTCCCTCATCCCCCCCGATAAACTCACTTCATAAACCCCAATCCTATAAACCCCTCATTGCATAAAATGCTCACAGGGTCTAAATTCTAGGTTTTCTAGAAAAACCCCTCCTCGAGTATAAACGCATGCCTGCCCCTTCTTTTCCCAGCTCTGGAGTCAATCCTCTCTCGATTCCCCTCGACCTTCCGGACCTCTGGCAACAAGAAGCAGTCCACGCCCTCCGCGACGGCAAAGACGTCGTCGTCCACGCCCCCACCGGAGCCGGCAAGACCCGCATCTTCGAACTCTACCGAGAAGACATCGCCAAAAAAGGCCAGACGATCTACACCGTCCCCACCCGCGCCCTTGCCAATGACAAGCACGCAGAATGGAAAGCCGCCGGCCTCGACATCGGCATCGCCACCGGCGACCTCGCTGAAAACACCAGCGCCCCCATCGTCATCGCGACCCTCGAGACCCAGCGCGAAAAATTCCTCCTCGGAGAAGGCCCCGCCCTCCTTGTAGTCGACGAATACCAACTCATCTCCGATGGCTCCCGCGGCCTCAATTACGAACTCTGCATCGCCCTCGCCGACCCAGAAAAAACCCAGCTCCTCCTCCTCAGCGGCTCCGTAGAAAACCCACACGATATCGTCACCTGGCTCACCCGCCTCAATCGCGACACCCACCTCATCAGCACCCAAGAACGCCCCGTCCCGCTCGATCACATCTCCAGCGACGACATGCCCTACTCCGCCCCCAAAAGCATCACCGGCTTCTGGCCCCGAATCGCCGTCGACACCCTCGTATCCGAATACGGCCCCCTTCTCATCTTCGCCCCCCGCCGCATCGCAGCAGAAGCCATCGCCACCAAGATCGCCGCAGCCCTCCCCCCCTCCCAAATTCCCAGCCTCTCCCCCGAGCAGCAACGCGCCTGCGGCAAAGACCTCCCCGCCCTCCTCGAAAAAGGCGTCGCCTTCCACCACAGCGGCCTCAGCTACGGAGCACGCGCCGGCGTCATCGAGCCCCTCGCCAAAGCCGGCCTCCTTCGCGTCATCGTCGCCACCACCGGCCTCTCTGCCGGCATCAATTTCTCCGTCCGATCCGTAATTGTCACCGAGCGCGATTACCTCGATCGCAACGGCTCCCGCCGCGAACTCCAACCCGACGAACTCCTCCAAATGTTCGGCCGCGCCGGCCGCCGCGGCCTCGATTCCATCGGCTACGCCATCGCCACCCGCACCAGCCCCAGCCTCCACGAAGCCTCCCCCAAAAAAATCCGCCGAGCCAATAGAATCGATTGGCCCACCCTCCTCCGCGTCATGGCCGCCGCCGCCGATGAAGGTCGATCCCCCTTCGAAGCCGCCCGTAGCCTCTGCCAATACCTCTTCAGCGAGCAGCGCATTAGAATCGGCTTCAACCAAACCGATTACGACGCCCCCCCCGCCCAAGACATCATCCAATCCGAGCCCGCTCTCGCCATCCCCGGCCCCAACGAACCCCTCTTTGGCCTCGCCCCCACCCGCGAAGAAATCTACAACAGCAACTGCGTCTGGGAAGATAAAAACCGCGCCCGCGTCGTCCAAATCCCCCTCGAACTCGCCACCATCTTCTTCCGCAATTCCCTACGCCCCGCACTCCTCGTCTTCGAATTCGTCGCCACCACCTTCCCCCACGGACGCGTCTGCCGCCTCAAGCACGAAGAAGGAGGCCACTACTACGGCAAAGAAATCGCCCTCGGCTACAAACTAGAAAACGGCCGCTACACCCTCACCAAAAACATCCGCCGCTTCCTCGGCGTCGAAAAACAAGAAACCTTCACCTACGATGGCCTCGAAGGAAACATCCTCGCCAAACTCCAAGAACACTACTTCATGAACGGACGCGTCGTCGACATCGGCGAAGTAAAAGGCGTCTTCCGCGTCCGGCTGGACTTCTCAAAAACACCCACCGAAGTCTACGAAGACGAATCCGGCGTCTACCTCGTCGACCCTGAAGAACGCACCGTCGCCGTCCACCACGACACCACCCTCATCGATCACTTCGCCGGCGACAAAAGCACCCACCAAGCCGCCAAAGACTCCCCCGCCTTCGCCTGGCGCGCCCTCGGCCTCATCGACTCCTCAGGTAAGCCCACCCCCCGCGGCACCATCTTCAGCTTCTTCCAAGGCGGCGAAGGCCTCGCCATCGCCGCAGCCCTCGAAGACCCCACCTACCACCCAGGCGAAATCGTAGCAGACATCGCCAACCTCCGCGCCGGCTCCCGCTTCGATGAATTCCTCCACGGAGGCGACCCCGGAGCAGGCAGCGATCGCCTCGCCCTCATCTGCCGCAATACCTACGGCACCGTCTCCCACGAAGGCTACCTCACCTTCGGCCTCCCCCCAAATTACGGAGACGGAGCCGCCGAAGCCATCGCAGAGACCATCCAGCGCGGCGGCATCGCCACCGGCCTCGCCGGAAAAATGCAAGGCATCGGCGCCGGCGACATCGAACGCGTCCTCACCGAATGGCTCAGCCTCCTTCGCCACATCGTCTCCGCCCCCTTCTGCGACTGGGACCGCTGGGAGCTCCTCCAGCGCACCGCCCAAGAAGCCCTCACCGCCTACGCCTCCTACAGCCCCACCAGCCGCATCCACCGCTTCCCCCCCGGCACCCTGGAAAACTTCACCCAGCACCCCGTCCAATTCTCCTCCCACCCCCAATAAGGAAGACATCCAAGAAAACATGCGGACGTACACCTTTAATAGCGTCGCCACGAGGTAGGCGGAGGCAAGGCCGGTTCCGAGGTGCTGAGGCATCAAGTCACGATATCATGTGTGTCGATTTGCCCGCCGAACCAGCCTCCAGCGAGAGAGGTTCGGCAGCGCTTCGGGGGGGATCTCCCTCAGCAGTCAGGCCAAAAAATAAATCACGTTGTAAAACCCCAATTGGGCCAAAAAATACATCCGACATTGCAGCCCGACTCCTTCCTCCTCATTTTCATCGTAGCCAATGTGGCGCTCGCGCTTACAGCCGGTTCGCTCGCCGAAAGATTCACGCGCTCAGACAACCTTGCAATGAAGATGCATCGAAAGCACTCGAGTAAATGGTTTATCTTTCCTGAACCAGCGCTACGTGAGCATCGAGTCCGGGCGAATCGAATGGCGCTCAAATGGTCTGGGGCGGTCAATACTCTTGGCGGCTTGGCGGTATTGCTATTCGTAGGGAATTAGGGCTCGCATACCATGTTTGTGACGCCTTTAATCCTCACATGACCACTGAAATTCTTGACCAGCTTTTTCGCAGCCGCTATGGCCCTGCGATCCGACTTTGCCGAAGAATCCAAATTGGCTACATCTGCCTTGCACTGCTCTTTTCCATCATCTGCTTCACTCTTAGAATTCGGATCTGGTGGGGCTTTCCTCTCATTATTGGCGGCTACTTCGTGCTGAACCAGCTCCTCTTCAACAAATGGAAAGCCACCGCTATCCGCGATCGGATCATGCTCGCTAGCGAGACCGTGAGCGCCACCGTCACTGCGGCGGACTCCTTCCTCGGGATCCACCAGGTCGCCTACCGCTACCAGTGGAAAAGCTGGAACTTCAGCGCCAGCGACATGGTAGCAGCCTCCGAGATCGGCAGCTATCAAACCGACCGGAAGATCGACATCTGCCTTGATCCCCTCCGCCCCAAGCAGAGCTATATCATTCCGCTCCCAGAGCGCCTCGCAGGGTAGCCTGCTTTTTGCAGCAATCAGTCGTGTGGCTTTATTAAACTCGGACAGCTTGCGAAACTCAGCAGGAATCCCATGCCTGCGGAACGGGCAGACATTCTGCCGATCCCTTCACGCCAGCCACTTCGCAGCGTCTTTCGCAAAATAGGTCAGGATCATGTCTGCACCTGCGCGCTTGATTCCAGTAAGTGCTTCTAAAGCGACGTTCTTTTCATCGACCCAGCCGTCTTTCGAGGCAGCTTTGATCATGAGGTATTCCCCACTGACTTGATAGGCGGCAATCGGGAGCGCGGTAGATTCTCGTAAGCGCAGAATAATATCCAGGTATGCCAGCGCAGGCTTCACCATCAAGATATCGGCACCCTCCCCTTCATCCAGGGATGCCTCGCGGAGCGCTTCACGAATGTTTGCCGGATCCATTTGATAGGTTTTTTTATCGCCGGCCTTAGGAGCCGAATCGAGCGCGCCTCGAAATGGCCCATAGAATGCGGACGCGTATTTTGCCGTGTAGGACATCAGAGAAACGCCCGGATGTCCGGCGGAATCGAGCGCGGCGCGAAGGGCACCAATCCGGCCGTCCATCATATCGCTTGGAGCAATGATATCGGCTCCGGCGTCTGCTTGCACACACGCTTGAGTGGCGAGGACTTGGATTGTTTCATCGTTAAGGATTTCGCCATCTTCTACAATTCCATCATGCCCATCGGAACTGTAGGGATCGAGCGCAACATCGGTGGTGACGATCAGATCCGGGTGCGTCTGCTTAAGTGCCCGAATGGCCTGGGGAATAAGTCCGTCTGGATTAGCGACTTCGTCGCCCCTCGGAGACTTGAGAGCGTCATCGATCTTGGGAAAGAGCACCACTGCGGGGACGCCAAGTGCGTGTGCTTCACCCGCCTCTTTCACGAGCCCATCCAGACTCCAGCGAGTGCAGCCAGGCATCGAATCAATCGGCTCATCCCCTGCCCCTCCATGGAGGAAGAGCGGATAGATGAGATCGCTGGGCGAGAGCGCGGTCTCGCGCACGAGCGCGCGCACGCCGGGAGATTTGCGGTTTCGCCGGGGGCGCTCGGGAAGATCGTAAAGGGGCAGGTTGGGCATCGTTGCCGAGCCTACACCGGGATTGCTCTTGTCAAAAAGTCGTGGCGCGGCTCCTGTCTTGTATGCCGGACCGCATCACGATCCCCCAGTATTCACTCGCGCTCGCCCACGTAGCCAGCCTCCGCTCCGAAGACCCCTACCGCAAAGTGGGAGCCGTCGCCCTCGACCACTCGAACCGGGTGATCGGCACCGCCTACAATGGCCTCGCCCCCGGCTTCGAAGCACCGGAAGGCTTCTGGGACGACCGGGACTCACGGCAGAAATACATGCTCCACGCCGAGGTAAATCTCTGCTCACTATTTACGAGGGGAAGCGCAAAAATCGTCGCCTGCACCACAAAGCCCTGCACCAGCTGTATGCAGATGCTCTGCGCCTATGATGTCGAAACAATCTATTTCCGAGATGATTATCCGACCTCGGATGCCGATGAGATCGCCGCCAAATACGGCGTCGCTCTGATTCAGGTGGAGGACTATCCCAGGGAACTTTCTTAGCGACAAAACACTCGCTCTCAAAAATGGAACTCACCGCCAAATGCCTATGGACGTTTTCCGATGAAGAAACAGGAGATTGGAAGCTTGATCGCTGGCTAATCAAAAATGGCCAGAGAGTCGAACGCACTACGCCGATTGCAATCCTGGCGAGTCCTGACACCGCAAGCGAGTTAGAAGCGCTTGTGGCCGAATGGAGGGCGAGAGGGCTCTACGCAAAAACTCACCGAGACGGTATCGACCGTTTTGCTGCTTCAGATTTATTTTCAACCAATCGGCAGAATTGGGAGTCTTAC
>CALAIY010000029.1 GCA_937922595.1 uncultured Verrucomicrobiales bacterium
ATATCTCCTCCGCCAATTCGAACACACTACTATGAAAGCCGCCAGAAAATTCCTAACGGGCATCGCGCTCGCAACTTTAGCCGCTTCCGCGCCGACTGTGCAGAGTGCGACGACCTATTCTCAGGTGCTTGGGTATTATACGATTAGTGCTCCTGGTGGTACCAGTGCGTGGACTGCTGGTCTTGTAACCAAAAGATTATTTCAGGGTAATGCGGGAGTCACTGATAGCGGTGCAACTTCCACGCTTTCCGTGGCAAATAGTGATCTCACCTCGCTTGGAACGTTGTCCAATCATTTCGTTGAAATCCTCAATGCGGGGAGCTGGACGGGATTAACTGCAAACGTAACAGGAGTTTCTTCAACAGGTGCGTCGAGTTCTTCTCTAACTGTTGATCTTGCGCTCGTGGATATCACCGGTCTTGCTACCGTTAGTTTTCGCCTTAGAGAACACGTCACCATCGAGTCACTATTTTCAGACGGAGCTGGATTTGTGAAAGTTCAGGATTCTGTGACACTTTTTTATCAGGATGGCAGCACTCGGGATTTTCTTTACGGCGATCCAACTTTCTCGGGGCAACCTGATATATGGTTTGACGCGGGAACCTTTGCTGCGCCAGTCGGAAACCTCACACGAATTATCCCAGGGCAGGGATTTCTACTCACACTCCAGTCGCCTTTATCCATTGTTGTCGGTAAAGCGGGAGTTACCTATGTAAAGGATACTCCTACATTTGTTCCCGTAACTGCAAATTCTGTGAATCTTGTCGGCCTTGTAAATCCTTTGGTTTCGATTGATCAAGCCACCGATCCTCAGAAGTTTACGCTAAATGAAGCTGGTTTTCTAACTGGTTTAAGAGCTTTTGATGATGCCGTTTCTGTATATTCTGTTGATGGCTCGCTGACTGAGACGGGAAGTTACATTCTAGATCCGTTTGATCCATCGGGTCCCAGACTAACGGATTTTTCAGGAAGCTCCAGTGTCGATGATGGCGAAACCACAGTGAACACCGGTAACGCGATGATTATTGGCGTAACTTCAAATGGGCTTATCCCTCTCAACTCACTAGTCCCTTCCCAAAACTAATCACTGCCATGTTAAAATCACTCCTACTCACAAGCTGTCTAGCATTCACCTCTTCATCGTTTGCAACTACGCTGACCTTTACCACGGGTGGTGGAGCCACATTTCAGACCTCAGATAGCACTGTTGTTCCGAATGGAACATCTGTGAGAATTGGTTTTTTTGCGGGAAGAACTCTAGACGAATCGTCATTCCGTAATGTCTCTTTTTCAGAATTGGAAGGTGACTTCATGGAAGTCGGATCGATAAATCCGGAATCGGGTTCGGGAGTGGGAGCTGTCGTAACCAACAGTGGTTCGGCTGGTGGTCAAATCAGGGAGGTTAATGATGATGCTCGATTTGTCCCTGTAGATACTCAACTGTCTGTGTGGGTAGCCGTAGATGATGAATTATCGATTATTACGAGTAGTACATGGGTCATTCCTAGTAGCTCTTTGTCGCCATTAGTCTTGAATGCAGGGAGTGCGCCACTTACAGCGCTTGTTGGTGAGGCTGATACTCAAGGTATTCGTGCTGCCGCAGTCCCAGAGCCATCCTCCGCAGGTCTCATCGCTCTTGCTGGTCTCGGGCTCATTGCTCGCCGCCGCCGCTAGGTTGCGATTTTGATTTTTTTGAAGCCGGGGTCTTACGACCCCGGCTTTTTTGTGTCTGGGGATCGAGATTGGCGGTTGCGTGGGGGGGTGGGTTTGGGGTATTCGGCGGTGCGCGGGTTTCGCGCGGTTTCATTTAACACCCTTCTTTTATTATGGCTCTTTCTATTGGTACTTCTGCTCCCGATTTTAAACTGACGACGTTGACTGCTGATGGTCCGGCGCATGTGTCGCTTTCTCAGCACAAGGGTTCGCCTGTGTTGCTGTTGTTTGTCCCGATGGCGTTTACTGGTGTTTGCACGGAGGAGCTTTGCTCGGTTTCTGGTGCGATTGGGGATTATGAGGCGCTTGATGCGACGGTGATCGCGATCAGTGGCGACAATCCATTTGCTCAGGCTGCATGGGCGGAGAAGGAGGGCATCAAGCTCACTTTGGCTTCGGATTACGAGCATACGGTGGCTGCTGCTTATGGTATCGCTTACGATAGCTTCCTCCCGGAGAAGAATTTGGATATGGGAGGAGTGCCGAAGCGGAGTGCTTTTGTCGTGGATAAGGAGGGCGTGATCCAATATACGGAGAGCAGCGATAATCCTGGCCAGCTCCCGGATTTCGATGCGATTAAGGCGAAGCTTGCGGAGCTTAAGGGCTAGCGAGCCGGAGCTGAATTTTGATGCGCCGCCGGGGAGGATTTCCCGGCGGCGTTTTTGTGTGAATCGTTGTTTTTGAGCTTAGAGTGTTGGATGGACGGGTTTCATTTTAAGCGGCGGGGGATGTTGAAGTTGGCTCTGGCTGGCGTGGTTTTTCCGAGATGTGGCAATGCTTCCCAGGCATCGATTTCGCCAAATTCGATTGCAGGGTTTACAAAACTCCGGAAGCCGGTGCGTGATTTGATCACGGATGCGCTGGCGATGACGCGTCAGGGGCTGACTTACAAATTTGGCTCGGCGGATCCGGCGAATGGGGGGATGGATTGCTCGGGGGCGATTTATTACCTTCTGAGGAAGCAGGGGCTCGATACGGTGCCGAGAGTTTCGTATCAGATTTACAATTGGGCGGTGAAGACGAAGGCGGCGAAGGGAAAGGGGGCGAATTCGCTTAGTGATCCTTCACTTAAGGATATTGAGCCGGGGGATCTCCTTTTTTGGAGTGGGACTTATCGGCCGAAGACGCCGAGGAATCCGCCGATTACGCATGTGATGCTCTATCTCGGGCGGGAGGCTGTGGGTGGGCGGCAGGTGGTGATGGGGGCGAGTGAGGGGCGTCGGTATGCGGGGAGGAAGCAGGCGGGGGTGAGTGTGTTTGATTTTAAGGTGCCGAAGGCGAGTTCGAAGGCGAAATTTTGGGGGTATTGTCCAGTGCCTGGGCTTTGAGGTGTGAAAAGTGAATGGTGAAGGGGGAAATCTCGGTAGTGTGCGCGGATGATTCAATCTTTGGCGGTTTATTGTGGTTCGAGTACGGGCGCTGATTCGCGGTTCGTGGAGATGGCGAGTGCCCTTGGGGCGGTGATGGCAGAGCGAGAGGTGCGGCTGGTCTATGGTGGTGGTGGCGTGGGCTTGATGGGGGCGGTGGCGGATGCGGTGCTTGCGGGTGGGGGCGAGGTGATGGGGGTGATTCCGCAGTTTCTCCAGGATAAGGAGCTCGGCCATAAGGGGGTGACGGAGATGGTGGTGGTGGAGACGATGCACGAGCGGAAGACGGCGATGATGGAGTATTCCGATGCATTTATTGCGCTGCCGGGCGGCTATGGGACTTTGGAGGAGCTTTTTGAAGTGCTGGCGTGGAGCCAGCTACAGCTGCATGCAAAACCGGTGGGGGTAATGAATGTGGGTGGCTATTATGATGGGCTGCTCACGTGTCTGGATCGGATGGTGTCGGATG
Organism: uncultured Verrucomicrobiales bacterium; assembly: GCA_937922595.1. Taxonomy (GTDB): domain Bacteria; phylum Verrucomicrobiota; class Verrucomicrobiia; order Verrucomicrobiales; family DEV007; genus CALAIY01. The sequence goes on from CALAIY010000029.1 coordinate 3,550, forward strand.
GGCTTTTACGGCAGGCGGAGCGGGAGCGTCTCATTGCCTGTCCAAGCGCGGAGGGGGCGATGGATGCGCTTGCGGCTTGGAGTCCTCCAAAGTTAGCCAAGTGGGAAGATCCGGAATTTTGGACGGAGGGGGAGCTCCGGTAGGCGTGCTGGGCGTTAATTTTTTATGATGTCGATGGACTGGGAATATCCGAATTTATTGCTGCTGCTGATTCCGGCATTTGCCTTGTTGGTGTGGTTTGATGCGCGCTCGAGGCATCCGATGGGGGCGGGGCGGAGGCGTGCGTTGCTTATTGTGAGGGCGATTGGAATTGCGTGTGGAATTGCGGCTTTGGCGAATCCTGCACGGGTGCTTACGAGTGGCGCGCGGGCGGTGGTCTTTGTGCTGGATCATTCGAAGAGTCTTGGTGAGGAGGGGGTGGCGCGTGTGGTAGAGCAGGCGAAGGCGCTGCGGGATGGATTGGATGCCGGTGTGGAGGTGGGCTTTGTCACGGCGGGGGAGACGCCCACACTTATTGCGGTGCCGGGGGAGGGGAGGGCTGCTGTGATCGAGCCGCAATTAGCCACACTCGAATCGCAGGGGGCGCAGACGAATTACGCGTCTGCGGTGGTGCTTGCTCAAGGGCTTTTTCCTGCGGGAGTGGCGCGGAATATTGTGGTGGTGGGTGATGGGGAAGAGACGGCGGGGAGCTTGGAGGAGGCGGCGCGACAGGCGGCGCTTTCGGGGGTGAAAATCCATGCGCTTGCGGTAGCGGGTGATCCCCGGCCAGACGTCCGCGTGGTGAGCGCGACGCCAAGTAAATTCCGCGCTTCAGAGGGGGCGGCGATTGAGATCGAAGCGGTAGTGGAAAGCTCAGTCGATGGCGAGGGGCGGGTGCGGCTTTTCGAAAATGGAATCGAGGTCGAGCGGATGGAAGTGGTTTCGCTGAAAGCGGGGGAGGCGGAGCAGCTGATCTTCAAGCGCACGCCGCCTTCTCGTAAGATTTATACCTATCGGGTGGTGGCTGAGGGGTTTTCCCAAGATGCGATTCCTGAGAATAATGAGGCGCTGGCGATCGTCGATGTGCGGGGAAAACCGCTTTTTCTATACGTCGAGGGAGATCCGCTGGAGGCGGCACCGCTTCAGGATGCGATGAACAAAGAGGGGCTGCGGCTGGAGGTGCGTCCGCCTTCAGGTATTCCGCGGACGCTGCGTGAATTTGCGGGCTACGACGGTGTGATTCTTTCCGATGTCCCGGCGCATGTGCTTGGTGAGCAGTCGATGGAGGCGTTGCGCGATTACGTGGAGAAGCTGGGTGGAGGTCTGGTGATGATTGGCGGAGAGAATTCATTTGGGGTGGGGGGCTACTACAGGACGCCGATTGCGGATGTGCTGCCGGTGAAGCTCAAAAGTCCGGATCAGGAGGAGTCCCAGAGCTCAGCACTTGCTCTTGTGTTGGATCGCTCGGGCTCGATGGCGGGGCAGAAAATGGAGCTTTGTAAGAGTGCTGCAGCGGCTACTGCCGAAATTCTCACGAAAAAAGACTTCATTGGCGTCTATGCATTTGATTCGCAGGTGCATGTGGTCGTCCCGATGACGCGCGTCACATCGCCCGGCGCAATCGCTGGCCAAATCGCTACCCTTACGCCTGGTGGGGGGACGAATGTGATGCCTGGCATGACCCAGGCTCGGCTCGATCTGAGTAAGGTGAAGGCGAAGCTGAAGCACATGATTGTGCTTACGGACGGACAAACCTCTGGGGACGGCTACGAGGCTCTCGCGTCCCAGTGCCGGGCCGAAGGGATCACGATTTCGACGGTCGCAATCGGTGGCGGCTCGCAGGTTGGTCTACTTCAACGTATCGCTTCCGCTGGAGGGGGGACGGCTTACGCGACCGCTGATCCGGCGGCGCTCACCCGAATTTTCACTCAGGACACGCTCACACATACTGGGCGCATGATTCGTGAGGAGCCGTTTGAGCCGGTGCTTGCCGAAGCGCACCCGATGCTACGCGAATGGGATTCTGCTGCCGCGCCCCCGTTGCTCGGCTATGTGAAAACCATTCGTCGTCTCACGGCACAGATGCCACTGGCTACCGATACGGGGGATCCGCTTCTGGCGCACTGGCGGTTTGGTCTCGGGAAGGCGACTGCTTTCACATCGGATGCGAAAAGCCGTTGGGCGGCACTTTGGATCAGCGGTTGGCCCGGCTATTCGCAGTTCTGGGGGCAGGTGCTTCGCGAGACTGGGCGCCCGCCTCAAGGGCAGCTTATGGATCTCGAACTCACCGGAAAAAGCGGCGAGATTCAGGTCGCTGTGGATCTCCTGGAAGATGCCGCGAGCTTTAAAAACAATGCTGCGGTAAAATCTGAAGTGTTTTTTCTCCCGCCAGATGGTTTGGGGGGCGGTATGCAGCCAGTGGCTACCTCGGCGCTCGAGCAGGATGGGCCGGGTCGCTACACGGGACAATTCACTCCAGAAAAACCGGGCGTCTATCTCGTCCGCGCTCGCTCTGGGGCGCGCACAGTTTCTGCTGGTATTGTGCACAATCCCTCTACGGAAGGGGCGTCTGGGACGCTCAATCTGCCACTGCTAGAGAAGGCTACGGCGACTTCTGGAGGAGCGCTGTTGGCCTCTGCCTCCGCTGAGATTCCTCTTGGTAAGGACGTTGTGGAACGCTATTCGGAGTTTTGGCCGTGGCTCGTCGCAGCGATGCTGGTTCTCTTTTTTATCGACCTTGTTATCCGGAGGTGGGAAAATGTGCTCGGTGTCGTGGCCGCGCTGCGTGATGGTTCTTGAATTGTTTCGGATTTCCTGATTAAATAGAGTCCCAAAGTATCCTTATTTCATTGGCTGCCTCCAATCCCCATGTCTCTGAGCCTCCTGCTCCTACGTCGCTAGCGTTTCTTTGCCCCGGGTGTGCGAATCGTCTTACGGTTCCAATTTCCCTTGCTGGTGTGGCTGGGCCGTGCCCTCATTGTGCGATTACTATCCAATCTCCGGCTTTGCCCGTAGAACCATCTCACGCGGCACTAGCAAAGTCTGCGCTCGTTGCCCCGCCACTTCCAGTATCTCCGACTACGACCGGCTCTGAGGGCATTCAGCCTCGCGGGGGTTCTCGCCCTCCCAAGATTAATATTCGTTCGGTAAGCAGCATCGACTGGGCTTCTGAAGATGCTCGTGAGGCGTCACGTAGGGTTCGCTCCGACGTGGGGGCTGCAGAGCGGATTGATCACCGTATCGAGAAAGTTACGAAATCAGATCGGTTCGAAAATGTCCGCGCTATCCTTAGTGTTATAGCAGTGGCCACTATGGCTGGCACCATTTTCTTCATGGCAAAAACAGGCTGGGGAAACCCAGAATCTTCCGTCGCCGAGCCCGTTAATGAGCCGGTGAGTACTACCCAATACGTTAGCTCCCAGCCGCCGACTCAAAGCCCCAAGGCCTATCCTTGGCGAGAGCCACTCCCTGAGGTGAAACGCGATGAAGACGATCCATTTTTTAACGAATAGATTCGAGAGGCGTAACCGATTGTGACAATATTGTGACGGAACTTAGGTTCCCATCTGCGCGCTTTACCCCTACATATCGATCTACGATGCGAGATCCCGATACCTTTGAAAGTCAGCAAACGCTCCTCGTGGTCGATGACGAGCAAGACATTCTCGACCTCGTTTCGACAAATCTTCGTCGAGTAGGCTTTACCGTCGTCACTGCATCTGATGGCATCGAAGCACTCGAAGTCGCCCAGAAGATGAAGCCAGATCTAATCGTGCTCGATCTTATGCTTCCCGGGAAAGACGGTTTCGCTGTAATCAAAGAACTTAGACAAGATTCGAAGATGCGGCGGATACCGGTGCTTATGCTCACCGCAAAGGGGGAAGTCTCAGATAAGATTGCCGGCCTCGAGATTGGTGCCGATGACTATCTCACCAAGCCCTTCAGCCCCCGTGAGCTGACCCTCCGGATTCGCGCTATTCTTAAGCGTTCGAGTCATGTCCTATCTGAATCCTCTCTCGAAAAAGAAAATTTCCGAATCGAACGCGATTCGATGCGGTTTTATTTAAAGGGAAAGCAAATAGATCTTACCTCCACGGAATTTAAGTTGCTCCGCCTTCTTCTCGAAGCCGACGACCGCGTTCAAGAGCGGGAGCACCTCCTCCGCGAAGTCTGGGGCTATAATGATAGCACGATGACCCGCACCTTAGACACTCACGTGAAACGGCTTCGCGAAAAACTTGGTGATTTTGCCGATTGCATACAGACCGTGCGTGGCGTCGGCTACCGGTTTAGCGCCCGTTAGTTGGCCAATAAGCCTTTTTACTAACTTCACTCCAATGCTCGAAACTGCGCTTTCCCTCGCCTGCATTATCCTTGCCAGCGCCACTGCCGTTTTATGGCGACGTCTCAAGCGTCTTCGCCAGGAGGTATCTGAAGGTATCCCTCAGGAGCCTACGGAGGCGAGTAAGCCTAGTGGCTTACCTAGTTCCGAAATGCTATCGGGTCTCCTCGATACCTTAGGTGAAGCCTGTATTATTATCGATTCGCACCAGAAAATAGTCTTTACCAATGAGGCGGTATCTACCTTATTTGGCGGTCTGATTCTTCGTCCCGGAAGTCCACTGAGCTCCGTTATTCGCGACCACAAAATTCTTGATCTTGTAGGCAAAACTACTGCTTCAGGAATTGCCGCTGAGCGTGAATTTACCCTTATCAATGGCACTACTCAGTTTCTTCAATGCTCCATGGCTCCGATCATACTTTCCAGTGAAATTGCCGCTCAGGGGTGTTTTAGCCTTGTTGTCCGGGACATGACTGCCGAGCGTGAGACCGAGCAGATAAGGAAGGATTTCGTTGCCAATGCCTCGCATGAGCTCCGTACTCCGCTCTCGATCATCAATGGTTATCTAGAGAATCTGCTTGATGGGGTCCTTGAGCCTGGTGAAGAAACTGCCCGCGCTCTCGAGACCATGGCGCGTCACGGTGAACGGATCACCCGAATCGTCGAAGATATGCTCACCATTTCTCGCTTTGAATCGAGTGACTCCGAAAGCCTTCGGGCTCTTCGCTCCAAATCTTTTGATCTTGCCGACTGCGCCGCGGATGTCATCAGCCGCCTGGCTCCCGTAATTGAAGAAAATAAGACCATCATTCAGATCGATATCCCTCCTGAGGCTGCTGCGCTCCATGGTGATCGTGGCTATTGGGATCAAGTGATCTTCAATCTCGTAGATAATGCCATTAAGGAAAATATCAGTAGGTCTATCAAAGTCACTATTTCCGCGAGCAATCTCGCTGATGGAAGTTCTCAGATCTTCATTTTCGACGATGGCGTTGGCATCCCCTCTGCTCACATTCCCTTCGTCTTTAAGCGGTTTTACCGTGTCGCTAAGCACCATAGCGGTAGCAAAATAAAAGGCACTGGCCTTGGGCTGTCTATCGTCAAGCGTGCCGTCGAGGCGCATGGAGGCACCATCGTCCTCACCAGCACGCCTGGTATCGAGACGAAATTTACCATATTGGTGCCCCCTTTGGAGGAGGTTGCATAGAGCGACATTCTAGAGCTTTGCTTTACGCAAACGATCGGCGGCGCTAGCTTTGGGGCTCATACGCCCTCGTCGGGTCGCGCTCGCCAATGAAGTTGCTTCGCTACAGTCTCGCCCTCATCCTCGGAGCCCTCTCGGCATCCCTCCTTTTTAGTGGAGGTACTCTCATACTGATGGCTGGCACCACTGCCGGGAGAATTATAGGAGCCATGTTGCTTCTAGGCTCCATCGCCCTCTCTGCTGAAATTTTCGCCCTTTGCGCGCCCACTCGTAGGCGCCGAAGCCCATTTCGCAAGCTCGGGTTTATTGCCCTTATCACCCTTGGATGCGTCTTCGTCTCTCTCCTCCGAATCCGGGGAGGGGATACCTCCACCGCTAGACGATCAGGTCTTATCTCTTCTTGGGCTGGAGGCAAGCAGCCTATCGAAAGTCGGGTGCTCTCGCTACTTCCCGAAGTTGATTTCGTGAAAATTGCCTCAGTCATCACTCCCTACATTGATCGTGAAATCACCCCGGAAGAGGCTTCCAATGTTCAATCCGCTGTTCAGCACACGTACTTTAAGATGCAGGCAGATTCCACATTTCTGGCCGCTCCAGGCGCTCTTTCATACGCGCTCAAAAGTGCTCTTGGCGGTAATCCTTCGGGACATACTTTCACGTTTGCACCCGCCGTAAGTGATGAGGAGCCTCTTCCTGTTCTTCTCATTCTTCACGATAGCCCGGGAAATCTCAAAGCGGCTCTTTGGCCATGGCAACCTTGGTCCGAGCGCGGCGGTTTCATTATCGCCGCCCCCACCTCCGGTGGCGGCGAATGGACGGCAGAAAGCACACGCTCGGCAATTCGCCTAGCGCTCAGAGAACTCAATGCCCACCCAAATGCAAAAATCGACGATATAACCCTCGTCACAGTGGGCACGGCCGTCCGCGCGATTCCCGCATCTCTCGATTTATTGAAAACAGATGTTACTCAGCTCGTCGCCATTTCCCCCTCAGAATTCGGGGATGACTTGGTTGGCCAGATTTCTGGTATGCGTCTTCTCATTCTTCATGGCGGAGCAAAAGATCCTCGCATTCCTTTTGCCGATCTTCAGAAAGCTGTCGAGCCCCTGCAAAGCCCCGGGGACGTTACTGTCACCAAATTCCCAAACGCAGGCCGCTTCCTCCTGCTGACGCAAGGGGAAGCGGCTGCCTCCGAAGTCGCTAGCTGGCTAACAGCGCGGCCTCGTAAATAAATCGATCAAGCCTCTTATGGAGAGAACTCCTTCGTATTGACTACGCGGTATTCGTAGTAGTTATCGAGGCGTGGAAGCTCGTTCGGATTAGCATCGAATCCGAGATATTCGGGAAGCTCTCGGTTCGGATCAATGAATCGCTCGATTACAGCAGAGCCACGGTAAGTTGAAGTGACGCGGTCCTTACCTTCCTCCCACTTATTTGGAGCCGACGAGCGTGCTTTGCGAAGCACCTGCACCGTCATATGCACGGTAAAGGTATTCGATTTGGTCGTGAGGCGACCATAGATATTTGCATATGGGCGCTCTAGCGAGTTATCGCCAGTAAGTTTTCGATTATCCCACCAGACTCGGATGTTTTCTTGGGAGTCATCTTGCCCATTCGCATCTGTTCGGATTTCTTCGCCATCGAATTCTGGTGCGTCAGGCCCGGCAGGATAGAGGAAATTTTCACAGATCTCAGATTCTGTGATGAACGCTTGTCCACCAGCGAAGCGAGCATCAAATTGTTTGAGCGTTTCTTCCGCATTGATTTTGTAATAGTGATCTCCGCTAGATTTTCCTGGTTCTTTGTAGGTACGGCTATCTGAATCTGGAATGGCGAGGAGTCTCTCGCTTTTCAGCACTGCGTGCATTGCTGTTGCACGTTTAATGTAGTTATACGGGATCATTTCATAGTTCATGTTCACCTTTCCAAGAGTAGAAAGAGGCTCGCTAATTGGGAATGGATCCACAATAGGCATCCAGAAAAGATCAAGCCAAAGGTGATCGGGTGCATAGATCGCACCTACTTCTAGTTCATTTCCAGATTCATCAATGATATTGAAATTCTCCTCCATAGCGACACCGCGCCTGCCGAAGTGGATTCGATCATCTTCATTAGATTGGAGGTCTGGGCGGAAGAGCAGGGTGGACCAAGGGACGTTCGCTTGAAGCATATTCGGCAATGAGCCAAACATCACCGGTGAGGGGATCATCTGGTTCGGTGAGAATGTTGCGTCCACTTGTCCTTTATCGAAGCGGCTCCGGTAGTCGAATTCCTCAGCCTTATCTACATTGAAGTAGGGAACCTTCCCGAAGCGTGCTTCCTCAAGGCGGAGAGGGTCCGCGCCGTCGTCGGCTTTATTTGCGTAAGCTCCATCACGGGCTGCTCCGGTGCCATTGTCAAAATCGCGAGTGAGAGCCGGATCGTAGGCAATATTTTCCATGCCCGGACGTTTTTTTACTTCGGCTGAAAGGAATCCATCATTGTTTTTGTCGATTTTTTCATCCTCTTCAGGATTGAATGTCATATCGGGCTCGAAGCCTGTATTACCGTAATCGACTTTCGCATAGGAACGGTCACCATCGACATATTCATTCAGCGTGTCGATTTCATCAAACTCCGATAGAAACGTCGCGCCTAGTGCGCCGCCTAAGCCTTGGAGTTCAGAAGCGGCCTCACCTGGTGGAGTCTCTGAAGAGCCATAAGGATTTGAGAACATAAGCGAGTGTGCTTTGAGGCCATAGCGAGCATCAGGGGTTCCATTTCGGTCTCGAGCCTGTATTGGACCTGAAAGTAAACTTTGATCAGCAAGTGGGTGGAGACGCCATAGTTCTTTTGGCACAAATGCACGCCCCGTGAGGTGGCGAATGTCTCCGTGACGCGGAATCATCGAGATAACAGTGTCTGCGTCGTTGATAACATCAACACGGCGGTGGTTTCCTGGGTAGGTTCTCTCGGGTTCATTTGCTCCTGCTCGGTTTAGGCGTCTTCCCCAGCCTCCCCAATCTGCAATACCATGCCTCCTTCCTCGATAAGGAGCGTTGGGAATGGGGATTGCTTCAATATCGCCTCCTGCATTCGTCTCAAATGACACTTCGATTACTTGTATGATGTCCTCCTTGCCGTCGGTATTTCGATCTTGCTCATCATAGAGAACGAATTGAATGGGAGCCAGGTTTTTAGGGCGCAATAAGCTCATGGATGCACGATTTTCATTTTTTTGAGTAGCCGCTAAGGATGATGTGTTGGACGTCAGCACGATCGGTTTTTGGGCGTAAAAGGGTCTAATCGTAGATGTTCCATTTGTAAGTTCACCGCTTTCTTCATACTCGGAAACATCTTCCCTTGGGAACCTAAGGATACGATAGCCCCCGGAACCACCCCAGCCGAAGAAGCCTTTTGGAAGATCCCCTTTATAGCGCTCTGGATCAGAGACACCTTCTGGGAGCGACTGAATCAGTGGGCCAATCGGTGTGTCGGCGCTGATTGTGCCGTAATTACCCCAATAAGTGATTGGGTTTTCGAATTTTGTGTAATCGTCCTTTAAGCTATAGCCGTTCCATTCTGTATAGAATCCTCTTCCTGGGTTGGTTACATTGATATTATCTTTACGGCGATAGTATTTGTCGTTGTTGTAGCTCCCTGAGGGAAAGCGCCCCCAGGCACCTTTGTATCCAGGCTCGCCTGGATCTGCGTTTCCTAGGTTCGGATCGTTCGTTACCATGCGGACTGCAAGTTTTGGGTGAATCTGGTGGAACCCTTGCATCGGAGACGAGAGTTCGAATAGCATTCCCACCTGAATATAGCGGAGCCAACGATTTCTTGCGCTCTCCAAGAATGCAACCGGGTGGCGTGCCAATTCTCGCCTATCGCCACTGCCGTAGTCGCTACCTTGACTATTTCTTTCACCTATAGCAGGAACTATATTTTCAAATTTAGGAGCTGTGCTAGGGGCTGCCCATGGATCATTTCCGGATCCAAGTGTTCCTGGTGTTACTAGTTTAGCTTCTGCCGAACAAAAGGCGACAAGCGCGACTTCAGAAATAGTGTAATGCCTTCCCATTCCCTTGAGCGTGGGTCTTTGGCCGTATTCGTGCCATTCTAAAGGTTCAGGAGTCTCTTCTTCAATGTTAGGATTTACCATTGTGAGTGCCGCAAGCTGGCCGAAGGCGTTGAATTTTCCGTCTCCCTGATTACGGAATGGATCGGCGTAGGGTGATGACACGGAGGAATCGTGCATGTTGACCGTATGAATGTAATCGAGGATCATGAGCGCGATTGCCGTGTGGTCGCGATAGCAATCGTTGTTTACTTCGACAAATGGATCGGTATTAAAATCGTTAGGAGTGGGGTTGTTTTTTGGAATTTCGTAAGAGTTAACTCCGGTGTTCCCGCCGTATTTTTCGGCTAGCGTGGTTCCGTAGTAGGGAAGTTTTGCATAGGTTTGATCGAGGATATACTTGAGTAGCTTTGCGTTTCCCTGATCATTGACGGTGTATAACTCGTTAATTGGGTTTTCAGCGAATTCGCGTTGGACGATGAATTCCATTGGGCCTTTGGCGCTCGTTAGGGTTGAGCAGAATGACATCGTTGCATCGTAGGCGCTGCGGTAGACGCCTAAGGCTGGGTCGTCGTCGATCGGCCACGTCGCGACGCGTGGTTTGCCGTGAATATTTACCTCTGGTGCTCGACTTCTCGCGGTGAGAAATCCGCGGGCTCGTTCGAGGTTGTCTAGATCGATTACACCACCGGTAAACGCTTCCTGCTGATCCCTAGTGATTCGAAATACCATTTCGTCAATCGATGGGTAAAGACGATCACGATCCAGTTCGACAGGTTTTTGGGCAACGATCCGACCTGCCTCCGAGCCCCCAAACGCGACTTTTGGGGTAAGGTCGTAGATTTCGATGAGATTGGCGACTTCGAGAGTTTTTTCGTCATCGAGTTTGACGCTTCCGTCATCCGGGTAGTAGCCAGGGAAGAAGATACTGCTGAGGCATGTGGTAGCGGGATGGCCGGAGTAGCGATAGAGTTCGTTGAAGGCTGGTTGGCGTTCGCCTCGATCAAGTGCCGCAGATACAGCAGAGCGAGGGATGTCCCAGGGCGCGGCTTCTGAGGCGACATTGATGTTCACTTTGCAGGTTTCGTCATCTACCCAGTAGCCAAAGCGAGCGACCATGGGATTGTCTTCCGACGGCACTCCAGATCCCGAGTAGTGTCCAGAAGAGCTTAATGTTCCGATCGAGCCATCTTGCAGCATGTAGAGCCATTCGACTGGCATTGGGAGAAGTCTGCCTGATTGAATCTCGTTGATGCTCGATCCTGGGGCTTTTTCTGTGTTAATTTTGAAACCCTCGACTTGATCAACCCATTGCGCTCTAGGATCGAGGATGGGGAACGAGATGGAGTCAATCGTGGAGCCTGCTCCGTAGCGGATGGCTGGAGCGTTAAGGTCGACGAATCTCGAAGGTTCTTTGTCGTAGCCTAGTGAAAATATTGCGGAGTCGACAATTTCTGCCTCGCTAGTAACGACACTTTTTGCAGATGAATAAAGTCGGTGGGCGCGCGTGAATCCAGTTTCATCATAATTTCGGATCATGCCCGGCTGAGATGTCCAGGTGAATCCTGGGCTTTCTGCGCCTTCTTCAGAAGAGGGAAGTTTTGTTGCTGCCTTTAGTTGAGCTACGGCCAGGCTCGTTACCGTATTTGCGAGGTCTTGTGAGCGAATGCTCTGGGACGTGATGCTCGCGGTGCGCATCTCTCTCATCGAGGTGCTGAGAATGGCGATCACCAGGATAACCATGAGGGAAAGCACGAGAAGAACCGTGATCAGTGCTATCCCTTTTCTTTTTTTACCACGTTTGGAGTTTGATCCTTCTGGGAGAGATTGGGAGTCGGGGGTCGCTTTCATTTGTTGGGAGAGGATGTTGGTTCTCGGGGAAGGCCTAATGATTGCCGGTTATTTACAATGTATATACGGAAATCTGTCGTTTCGCTAGGGGAAACTTCTCAAAAATAGAATACAATGTATTTGCATTGTAGTGCGGTGTCTGTTTCACTTCAAAGAAGAATCATCTCAAATAATGAAATTTCTCACATCAGCTAAGCAATTCTCGGATCCTCGTTTTTTGAAGCGGCGTGATCACTTTGTGAGAGGGTTCTCATTGATTGAAGTGACGATTGCGCTGGGGATCGTGGCTGCTGTTTTAGTGCCGTTAATGGCCATGCTGCCAGAAAGTGTGAGAACGATGCGAGATGCTACTGATCTCACGACATCATCTCGAATTCTTGAGGAGATGATGAATGAGGCTCAAATGACTGATTATCAGGATCTTCGGAGGTTTGCTGCTCGTGAGCGCTATTACGACGAGCAGGGAAATGACATTACTAGTAGCTATTCTCAATACGCTGAGCAGCACTATTATACGGCGCGTGTTCGTATTAGTGGCCAAAATGGAATCAGTAGAGTCGCGCTTCCCGGAGACAGTGGATTGATTGGGCCCGTTGCCTCAGCGGTAATAATTGATGTGGCAGTAACTCGTGGTGACAAAAGCTTTAATTTCAATGACGATGACAACCGTCGCGATATTATTTCATTTGTTGGAGTGGTCGCTAATTTGTCAGGCAAGGAGAATTTTGAATAATGAATTTTATGAAACGTTCGAGAGAAGAGTCTGTTGGGAGTGAGGCTACTAAAGTGGTTGCCTTCAGTGTATTGGAATTGCTTGTCGCGATGACGATCCTTTCGCTGCTGCTTGCGTTGGTTTTATCCATGCTGAACATGACGCAGGCTACTTGGCGGCAAGTGACGGCGACTTCGAGTCAGTTTAGGGAGGCCGGTCTCGCGATAGAGACGATGCGGAGACGACTTAGACAAGCCGTTCTTAATACATATTGGGATTACGAACGAGATGCGCCGGGGGAGCCTCCAGTGAACTATCGAAGGGCTTCAGAATTGCACTTTATCAGCGGTCCAACCGAGCAAATTGTTTCGCAGGCTTCCGAGCAAACCTTTCCTACTCATGGAGTGTTCTTTGTCGCACCTTTTGGTTTCACTAGTCAGAAGGCAAAATACGAGACGTTTTCTGAAACGATGAATGCCTGGGGATTCTTTATCGAATATGGGGATGATAGAGCGGAGTTGCCGCCGTTTTTGCGAGATATTATAGCGGAACGTTATAGCTATCGATTGAAGGAGTTTCGCCAGCCTACTGAAGATCTAGAATTATTTGAAAATGCCTCTACGTCGGGAAATGGTGCTGATTCGTCTGCGGCAGCAAGAAAGTGGTATGCGCAGTGGGTGCGTGACGATCAGGGGCGCTACAAGCGTACGCTTGCTGAAAATATTGTAGCACTTATCATTATGCCGATGGAGGCATCAGGAGGCTTTGGAAGGCCGAACATTTCAATTGCACCACGATATTTGTATGATTCTAGATCAGGAAGTAATGATCCTGACGATGTGGAATCCACCTTGCACCTTCTTCCCCCACTACTTCGTGTAACGGTGGTTGCATTCGATCAGGAGACACTCACGAGGATTGGGCTTGGTAGTGATCCTCCTGAAATCATGAATCAGCGTTGGTTTAAAAGAGCTGGAAAATACGATGATGATATTAAAGCGATGGAAAAGTCGTTTAATGATGATGGATATGGATTTCGAGTTTTCACTACCGTTTTTCCAATGCGTGCTGGGCGGTGGTCGGGATCTTCCAGTGAATCCACCGAACCAAGCGAGTAGAGAATGATGCATACGAAAATCGATATGAAAGATCAAAGTCGGAAAACTGGAGGCTTCTCTATGATGGAGCTACTAATTGTGATTGGAATTATTGGAATGGTTGCCGGTCTGGCTGTGCCGGCGATGAGTGATGCGATGAAGGGCACTGCACTTTCGAGTGCTGCGGATGAGCTTCAGGGGCAGCTTGCGTATGCTGCGCAACTTGCGTCGGTGGAGCGTCGTGATGTGCTTGTGCGATTTTACAAAGTGGAGGATGATTCGCTCCCGGGGAACGAGGAGGAATTTCGTGCGTTCCAGGTGGTTGAGCGAAAGTCTTCGATTGAGTCCAGTTCAAGTAGAGAGAATCAGGAAGACGTCACCCCGCTGACGAAGGTTTTCTGGTTTCGAGAAGGGATTATTATCAGTGGTAATCCCAAATATTCGACAATTGTCACGGATGCTCGCCTGGAATGTAATCGGAAAGTGCAAATTCCATATAGAACCCAGAGGCTTGGGCGTAAGACTCGCGCGGTCGATTGTTTTTCGATCGAATTTCGCGCTGGAAACAGCACGAATCTCGATTCTCAGGAAGCTGGAGGACAAGATACGGGATTCGGAAAACGGCAGCTTTGGTTTCTCACGGTGATGGATGAGGCAGTTGCGGCGGCTTCGGAGAGCGGTCTTCCTCCCAACTTTATTACGCTGCAGGTGGATCCATTTAATGCGAATGTGCGACGCTTCCAACCGTAGTGGTGGGTGAGGTGGCTTTAAAAAACAAAACTCCTCTTTTTTTATTGTAATTATAGTTTAGGTTCACTGAGTTCTGATAAATCTGAATTTTGTGATATTTTGGCTTTTAAGCGCCTTTAGGCTCCGTATTTCGCTGGTTGCAACCGTAGGGGTGGCGCTGGTGGTGAGCTGTGGGGCTTTGAGGGCAAAGGGAACTGGGGAGGTTCCTGGTGAGGGACACGATATTTTTATATTTTCTGATGTCGCTGATGGCGGGCCGATTCCTGAGTGGAAGTGCGCGAGTGCACTGGAGGCTTGGGAAAGGGAGCTTTCAGAAAAAATTGGCGAAGAGGTGAGGGTCTCGATTGTGCCGAGTGTGCAGGGGGGGGCTGGATTGAAGATGATGGGGACTCCGAGTGTGGCAGTGGTTCCGGTGGTGGAGATGGGGCGCTGTGAGGGGATGATTCCGGAGTTTCTTGTGGAGCATGAGGATGGGCTTTACTCAAAATTTATGCTGATCGCTCCGCGCGGGGGGGTGATTGTGCAGGGGGATGAGCCGACACAGGTTGGACTGTTTGATTCTTCGATTACGATGACTTGGAATGGGCGGGTGTGGGCTCGCTCGATATTGCCGGATGTGGAGACAGGCTTGTTCCGAGTAGTGCCGGAGAGTGGTGGTGTGGTGATTCCAGTGTTTTTTGGACGGGCGGCTTATGGAGTTGTGGATAAGGAGGGGTTTCAGGCTGAGATTCTTAGAAATCCGCAGGTGGAGGATAAGGTGGAGGTGATCGCGGAGTCGCCTCCGATGCTTGGGAATGCTGTTTTGATAAGGGAGGATTTGAGGGCACCTATGGCTGAAAAAATTCGGCGAGAGCTTGCGTTGTCTTCGAAAGGGAAAAATGGGGCGATCGTTTTTAGTGTGCTGGGGTGGCGTGCGCTAAGGCCTGTGGAGGAAAAAGAGGTGGAGTTGATTTCCGAAAATTTGGCGATGCTGGCTGGTGACGATGAGAAGAGTGCTACGGCGGAGATGAAGGGAGGAAAAAAATGAGATCTACGCGATCGGATCTGACACGGCGAACTTCAATTTTGAGGAAGGTGGTGGTGATGGCGTGTCTGGTGGCGTCGCTTTCTGTGATTATCTTTGCGACTTTTATGGCTGCGCATGAGCGCAGGAGTGCGGTGGATGAGCTGGCGGTAGATGCTTCAGCTCTTGCTCAGTTGGCTCGATCACTATGTCTTTTGGAAATAGCTAATGAGAATTTTTCGGGTGCAATCGCCACGGCTCAGTCACTTTTGGATCGGGAAAAGCAGCTTATTCAGATTGATCTCGGTTTTGGGTCTGGCGAGAATGTTGAGGTGCGTGAGGATAGCTGGAAGTCTGTTGTTTTTGAGAAGGCGGTTGTGGAAGTGCCGACGATGTTGGAGGAGACTGTTTTAGCGTTACGGGAATTGATTTATCCTGATCTAGTGAGTGTTTCGCGGACGGAAAATATTATCGGGGAGAGTGGCTTGGGTGGGATGGTGCGGGTGTATGTGGAGCCTTTGGCTAAGCCGACTGATGCGGCGATGGTGCGGTATGCGCTGACGGGGAAGGTGGGAGGTCTTTCGTTGGCGTTAGGTGGTTTTTTTGCGTTTTTCTATGCGCGGAATCTTACTCGGCCGGTGAAGGCTTTGCAGCGCTTTGCGGGGAAGGTTGCTTCGGGGAAGCTGGATACTCGGTTTGAGCTGAAATCAGATGATGAGTTTGGGGATCTCGCGGAGTCGTTGGTGACGATGGTGCAGAATCTTGATCAGAGTCAGAAGAAGTTAATGAAGTCGATGCGGTTGGAGGCATCGCATCGGGAGAAGGACGTGCTTTTACGTGAGATTCATCACCGGGTGAAGAATAATATGCAGATTTTGACGAGCCTTTTGCGACTTCAGAGTCGACGTACCGAATCGCTGGAGATGAAGGGGGTGCTCAATGATAGTGAGGCGCGAATTCGCTCGATGGGGCTTCTTCACGAGAAGCTTTATCAATCGGATAGTATTTCACGAATCGATTTGAAAGGGTATTTGGAGACACTTGTTTTTGAATTGCAGAGGATGAATACGACGCATAAGCATCCAGATTTGAGGGTTACTGCTCAGGGGATCATGCTTGGATTGGATTCTGCGTTGCCTTGTGGATTGATCGTGACTGAGCTTGTTTCGAATGCGTTTAAGTATGCGTTTAAGGATGAGAAGAAGCCGGTAGTGGTAGTGAATGTTTCGAAGCAGCCGACTGGTGAATTTTCGCTAGTGGTGTGGGATAATGGGTGTGGGATGCCGGATGGAATAGATATCGGGACGGGGACTTCGCTGGGGCTTAGGCTGGTGCGAATGCTGACGGAGCAGTTGAATGGCGAGGTGAGTTTTTCTGCGGAGCAGGGGACGCGATTCGAAATTCGATTTAAGGAGTCAGAATATAAAAACCGATACTAGCCATATTTTCAACATCCTGTATTGTTGCAATCCCCAAATTTTTTATGAGCCAAAGCACCCCGCTTCCTGAAAAGCTACTCGTTGTTGATGATGAACGCATCGTCGCGGAAGATTTGTGTGAGTGTCTTATGGGAATGGGCTTCGAGGTGTGTGGACCGGCGAAATCGGGGCCGGAGGCGGTGGCTTTGGCGCATGAGCATAAGCCGGATCTGGTGCTGATGGATATTGTCCTTCAGGGGGATATGGATGGGGTGGATGCGGCGAGGCTGATTCGTGATCAGCTGGCGATTCCGTGTATCTTTCTTTCTGCGTATTCGGACAAGGGGGTATTGGATCGTGCGAAGAAGATTAATCCGTTGGGGTATATTGTGAAGCCGTTTCAAGAGGAGGGGCTTCGTACGACGGTGGAGGTGGCTTTGCATCGGGTGCGGATGGATCGGGCGGTGAGTACGAATGCGGAGTGGTTTGGGACGACGTTGATGAGTATTGCGGATGCGGTGGTGGCTGTGGATGGGGCAGGAGTGGTTACTTTTGTAAATCAGGCGGCGGAGAAATTGGGAGGACGTGTTTCATCAGGGATTGTGGGGCGTCCGGTGGCGGAGGTGTTTGGGCTGGTTGATCTTGAGAAAGGTGGGGCTCCTATGGGGCATCCTGTGGTGGATGCGATTGCTTCTGAGAAGGAGGTGCGGTGGAATGATAATCGCTCGGGCTTGGTTACTGAGGCTGGAGATGTGGTCCCGGTGGAGGCGGTGGCGTCGCCGATTCATGGGAAAGAGGGCGGGATTGTTGGTGCGGTGTTGATTCTTGCAGATATTACGGAGCGCAGGCGTGCGGAGCAAGATCGGGAGAAGCGCTCCCGTGAGCTTGAGCATTTGGTGCAGGCGCGGACGCGTGAGATTCAGAAGGTGAATACGAGCCTGGCGGGTGAAATTGAGGAGCGTAAGCGTGTGGAGGAGGCGTTGCGCTATCGGATGGGGATTCAGCAGTTTGTGCGGACGGTGATGAATCGTTTTCTTACGGCAGAGCCTGCGGAAACTGATTCGGCTATTGATGCGACGCTTTCTCAGTTGGGGAGTTTTTCGGGGGCGGATGCTGTGTTTCTTGTCGAATTTTCTCCAGGTGTGCGTAGCCGGGAAGATGAGGTGGTGCTTACGCATGAGTGGAGGCGTGATGGCGAGCGGCTTTCGGCTTCGTCTGGTGGGAATTTAAAGATGCTGGGCGATTGGGCGCGGCAAATTGGTGAGGGGGCGAGTGATACGGTTCTCGTGGCGGATCAGGGTGGGGCTGCTTCGGCTATTGCGGATGCGCGAGGGGCGCAGACGACGCTTTTGGTGCCGCTGGTGGCTGCGGGCAGAATTAGCGGTTTCTTAGGGATCGATGCGAAGGCTCCTACGAGAAAGTGGTCGCGTGAAGATGGGGGTCTCCTTCGGATGGCTGCTGATGTGTTACTTACGGCAAGGCGTCGGGAAAATCAGGCACAGGAAAATGAGCAGCTCATTCAGCAGCTGTATCAGGCGCAGAAGATGGAGGCGATTGGTAAGCTTTCGGGTGGGATCGCGCATGATTTCAATAACATGCTTTTGCCGATTATTGGCTATAGCGATCTTTTGATTCAGAAGGCTACGGAGGCGGGGATTGAGACGTCTGAGGAGCTTTCGGAGATTCGGCGCGCGGCGAAGCGTGCGGCTGGGCTTACGCGGCAGATGCTGACGTTTTCTCGGAAGCAGGTGGTGCAGAAGCGGGTGATTCACGTCCGTGAGCATCTTGCGGGAGCAGAGGTGATGCTGGCGAGAATTATTGGTGAAGATTTTAAATTGGTGACTCGTTATGCGGAGGGTATCCCGCCTGTGAGCGCAGATCCTGGGCAGCTGGAGCAGGTGCTGATGAATCTTGTGGTGAATGCGCGGGATGCGATGCCGCAGGGTGGCTCGATTTTCTTGGCTACTGCTGCGGTGGATTCTGCGAAATTTGCGGTGCCGCTGCTTGGTGGTGCAAAACCGGAGGGGATGTATGTGGCGGTGACGGTGCGGGATACGGGGGTGGGGCTGGATCCGGCGATCAAGACGAAGATTTTTGAGCCGTTTTTCTCGACGAAGGGTGCGGATGGAACAGGGCTAGGGCTGTCGGTGGTTTATGGGATTATTGAGCAGCATGATGGTGGGCTGAATGTGGAAAGTCGCGAGGGGCAGGGATCTGCGTTTACTGTGTTCTTGCCTGCGGTGGAGGCGACGCCGGAGATGATTTCGGAGGCGTCGAGCAGTGATGAGAGTCCTTCGGTGATTGAGAAGGGCAAGGGCGAGCGGATTTTGCTAATCGAGGATGAGTCTGCGGTGCTCCAATTTGTGAGCCAGGCGCTTAGCCAAAATGGATATGAGATCGTGACGGCGATGTCTTGTGCGGAGGCGCGGGAAGCGTTCTCCCGTGAGCGCGGCCGTTTTGATATGATCTTTAGTGATGCGGTGCTTCCTGATGGAAATGGTGTGATGCTACTGGATGAATTCTTGAAGGTGAATCCGGGACTTCCTGCATTGCTGAGTAGCGGATATACGGATAAGGATTCGTTGGTGGAGCTGGCAAAGCAGCGTGATATTACGTTCCTTCAGAAGCCTTATTCACTCCCTGTCCTGATGCAGACTGTGCAAGAGGTGGCAGGGGCAAAGGGGATGGCTATGGAGCTTACTTGATCGTTGATCGGTGGCTAGCGGATCGTGATTTTTGCGCCGGGGCGGAAGAGTGTTGGGAGGCGGATGGCGTCCCAATTGGCGAAGCGAATGCAGCCGGCTGAGCGGGAGCGACCGATGGTGTGGGGGCTGCTGGTGCCGTGGAGGCCGATTCCAGATTTGCTGGTGCCACACCAGATGATGCCTACGGGGGAGTTGGGGCCGGAGGGGATCATGAGGTAATCGTCCGAGCGTTTCCCTTCTTGGAGCATGCTTTTATCGTAGCGAAACTCAGGGGTGGTGATCATGTTTTTGAGCGTCCATTCACCCCGGTGGATGAATTTTTCTTTTCCGGGAGTGATGGGAAAGGATGCTACGAGGGATTGAGTGGTGGGATCCCAGATGGTGGCCATTTTTTCGCTGGTATCGACGACGATGTGACGAGTGGAGAGGCCATTGGCTTTGCCGTAGGATTTGTCTTTGGCGACGCTTTCGATTTTGAAGGGGGTGACGTTGGGGACTTTGACGGTGGTGCCGATGCTGTAGGATGAGCCTGGATTGAGCTCTTTGATGTAATCTTCGTGGGTGTGAAAGCGCTCGGAGAGTAATTCTGTGGTGCGGCGGTAGGGGAGGGTTTTTCGCTCGGCTTGCTTGGGGTAATCGTAGGGGAGGGTGCTATCGACGAATTTTTTGTCGGAAGCGGTGATGGTGTAGGTGGTGAGAGGCTCGGGGATGGCGAGGGCGGCGCGCTTTAGGATGGGGGCCCAATTGTGGATGGGCTGAATGCTTTCTTTGGTGTTGTAGTGGGCGACGGCTTTGCGGGTGAATTCGCCGACGCGGCCATCGATGAAGCCGGGGCCAAAGAGGCTTTGATCGAGGAAGATCTGGGCTTGGGTGATGAGTGTGCGGTCTTTGGGCTCGGCGGTGAACTCGTGACCTGAGGCGGTTTTCTTCCCAGCTAGGGCTGCGGGGAGGAGGGATAGAAGAGCAAAAGCGGTGAGTATGCCGGTGTTCATGTGTTTAGGATCGGTTAAATACCGGCTAAACGCAAGGGCGCGAAATGGTCGGGAGCGCTAGCTGTTGTGATTTCGAGCATGTCTTGAATGAGGAGGTTCCACCCGATAAATCCGCCGCCTTTGCCGTCGGGGGATTGCTCGGGGGTGGGCGCGAGTGGGGTGCCGGTCTCGGCGCAGTAGTTTTCGTGCATGGAGCCACATGCGTCGAGGTCGGTGAGGCAGAGTTTGGCGACGCGGGTGGCGAGATCGGCGGCTTGGGTGGTGAAGCCGTAGCGATGGAGGGCGAGGGTGTAGAAGTAATTCGCGATGGGCCAGATGGGGCCGCGCCAGTTGGAGTAGGGATCGATGATGGGGGCGTTTGAGTAGGTGCGATCTTGCCTGGATAGGGAGCGGGCTCCCCATTGGGTGAGAAGGTGTTTCTCGGAGAGGAGGTGTTTTTCAAACATCGTGGCGGCTTGCTCGGGGGTGGCGAGGCCGGCCCAGAGGGGGACGAAATTCGAGTAGCTGATGGCATGAACTCTTGCTCCGGTGTCGCGGCGGCGATTGAGGAAGGTGCCGGTGGTGTGGCACCAGAGGTGTGCTTGGAGGGCGGTGCGGATGTGATCGGCTTCGGCTTGGAAGGTGGTGGCATCGGCGGTGTGGCCGAGGCGGAGGGCGAGTGTGGCGAGGGCGGAGTATTCTGCGTGCTGGAAGGCGTTGAGATCGCAGGAGAGGAAGAGGCGATTGGTTTCGGGGCGGGAGGAGTCGGCGGGGTTGTTGTCCGCGCCGGATTGCATGGCGTTGTCCCAGAAGTAGAGGCCGGTGGCGGTGTCTCGGTGGGTTTTTTCGCGGCGGCGGACGATTTGACAGATTTCGTCGTAGTGTGGTTTTACCCAAGCGTCATCGCTTTCGAGTCGCCCTGCGGCTTCGGCGGCTTGAGCCATGAAGGGTTTTAGGGTGAAACTGCGGTGTCCAGATTCGCGGCGCTGGGGGGTGATGCAGCCGGCTGGGTAGCCGAGTTCTTTCGTGGCGCTTACGAAATTGAGAACCCAGTAGCGAAGGTATTCAGGCTGTTTTCGCCCTGCGAGGTGGACGGCGATGAAGTAGCCGTCCCAGTCCCAGAGCTGCTGGTAGAATCCGGCGGGGACGCCGTAGGGGTGGGGGATGAGGCCTGAGGCTTCGCGGAGTGTCGTGGGGCGAAGGCGATCGAAGTGGGGCGTAATGGGGACGTCCAGCATTGGGCTGCTTAGATCATGTGAAGCTTGAATGCTGCGTGCACAATTTGTGCGGCGCGCTCGATATCAGCTCCGTCTACGGTGACGGAGATTTTGATCTCGGAGGTGGAGATCATCTGAATATTGATGTCTGCGCTGGCAAGGGCGTCGAACATCTGGGCGGCGACGCCGGAGTGTGAGCGCATGCCGATGCCGACGACGCTGAGCTTTGCGATTCCATCTTGTGGGGTGAAGCGGGTCTCTCCGCCGAGGGATTCGATCACGTGGGCGACGGCGTCGCGGGCTTTGCCGAGGTCGTCGCGGTGAAGGGTGAAGGAGATGTCGGCGAGGCCGGTTTTCGATACGTTCTGCACGATCATATCGATATTGAGTTGTGCTTCGGCGATGGCGGAAAAGACGCGCGAGGCGGCTCCGGGCTTATCGGGCACGTTTTCGATAGTGACCTTGGCTTGGTCGCGTTCGAGGCTGACGCCGCGAATGACGACGCTTTCCATGGAGGAGTTTTCTTGGGTCACGAGGGTGCCGGGGTTGTCGTTGAGGGAGGAGCGAACTTCAAAATTGACGTCGAACTTATTTGCGAATTCGACTGCGCGGTTTTGCATCACTTTGGTGCCCGAGGAGGCGAGTTCGAGCATTTCCTCGTAGGCGATGGTTTCGATTTTCTGGGCGTTTGGGACGACGCGTGGGTCGCAGGTGTAGACGCCATCGACGTCGGTGAGGATTTGGCAGAGGTCGGCTTTTACTGCGGCAGCGATGGCGATGGCGGAGAGGTCTGAGCCGCCGCGTCCAAGGGTGGTGATGTGTCCATCACGGTCGATTCCTTGGAAACCGGCGATGATGACGATGTGCCCGGAATCGAGTAGCTCGTGGATTGCCTTGGGCGAGATGTTTTCGATGCGGGCTTTGGTGTGAACGCCATCGGTGGTAATCCCTGCTTGAGCTCCGGTGAGTGAGCGCGCTTTGCCGCCCATTCCGTTGATCGCCATGGAGGTGAGGGCGATTGTCTGCTGCTCGCCGGTGGCGAGGAGCACGTCCATTTCACGCTCGGGTGGGGTGGTGTCGCCGGATACATCCGTGGCGAGGGTGACGAGGGTATTCGTGACTCCGCTCATTGCAGATACTACGCCGATTACTTGGTGGCCTTCTGCTTGGGTCGCGAGAAGTCGCCGGGCTACATTTTGGATGCGCTCGGGGGTGCCGACGGATGTGCCGCCGTATTTCTGGACGATGAGGGACAAGGTAGAAAAGAGTGGAGCGGATGTGGATAGCAGAAGGCGACGGGAAAGAAAGGGATTTTCCCTTGCGGAAACGCGACCAGGAGGCAAGGGTGCGCGCCCGCTAGAGATCGACTCCTAGCTTTTGTAATAAGGACAGGTGCCAGAGTGGTCGAATGGGCACGCCTGGAAAGCGTGTGTGCCAGCAATGGTACCGTGGGTTCGAATCCCACCCTGTCCGCCACTTTTCGAGGAATCGAGTGCTGAGAACGTGATTTTTTCTGATGAAACTTCTTCTATTACATTTCGCGGTTTTACTCTTGATCCCGGTGTCTGCTTTTGCGCGGGTTGGAGAAACTTTGGAGGAATGTGTGGAGCGCTACGGTGAGCCGGTGGCGACTGTCCAAAAGAAGCTTGAGGAAAGCGATGATGAGGCGAAACGCTTTCTTAAAGGGAAGGTTGCAATCACGATAGAGTTTAAGCGAGGGAAAGCGTGGCATATACGGTTTGAGCAAAGGCGTAGTTTTAGCGTCGATCTGCTTCAGGGGCTTTTGTCGGCAAACGTGGGTGCCACGAAGTGGGAGGGGCCGCATAAGTATGATGAAAAGCAGTTTTGGATGTCCGCGAATAAGGAGCTTCATGCGGTGTACAATCCGCTTCAGGGAGCTTCTCGGCTTATGATTCTTAATGATAAGGCGTTGAAAGCACTGGAGGCGGAGCGTCAAAAGCGAATGAAGCTTGTGGGGACTATCGAGGCCGATGAGTGGGTGGATGCTTTTTACGGTGCTCCGAAGGCTGAGGGTTTTTGATAGATCTATGCGCCTTAATCACGGTATTCAGCTCGCTTACTGCACCAATATTCACCGAGGCGAGACGTGGGAGGATACGCTCGCGGGGCTCGAAGCACATACGTTGCGGGTAAGGGAGCGCGTCTGCCCGGCTGGGGAGGACTTCGCAATTGGTCTGCGACTGAGTGCGGAGGCCGCAGCGGTTCTTGCTCGGCCGGAGGAGCTGGATCGCTTTCGAGGTTGGCTTGATAAAAATGGGTGCTCGGTATTCACGATTAATGGGTTTCCCTATGGGGCGTTCCACGGCCAGCGGGTGAAAGAGCAGGTCTATGCTCCCGATTGGACGGATCGTAGGCGGGTCGATTATACGAAACAGCTTTTTACCATTCTTAGTGCTCTCGTTTCTGAAGCGGGGGAGGGGAGCGTGAGCACACTTCCCGGATCGTTTAAAGAATTCATCACGGATGATGGGAGCCAGGGCGATGCTATTATCTCGAATCTTGCTGAGGTGTGTGAGCATATCGAATTGCTTGCGGGAAAAACGGGGCAAGATCTTCATCTTGGGCTTGAGCCAGAGCCACTTGGGTGGTTTGAGACAAGCGGCGAGACGGTCGCATTTTTTGAGCGTTTTCGAGCGGCTCACGGACACCGTTTTGATCAGCAGCTCGGAGTAAACTACGATTGCTGTCACCTTGCTGTAGAGCATGAAACGGCGGATGCGGCCATCGGCGCTCTTAGGAAATCAGGCACCCGCATCAGTAAGCTTCATCTTAGCTCCGCGCTGGCGCTCGATCCCACTGCCGAAAATCTTGCCCGGCTGAGGGATTTTTCTGATGATGTGTATCTTCACCAGGTCGTTGCGAGAGGGGGAGATGGGAGTCTCACTCGGATCAAAGATCTTCCTGCGGCGCTCGCCGCGCCACCGGAGAATGCGGAAGAATGGCGTGTGCATTTTCATGTGCCACTTCACGCATCCTGTGGTGGCGGTTTCCGCGATACGCGGGATCACGTTCTTGGGGCGATGGATCTTCTCGCCGCTGAGCCATCTCTCTGTCGGCATCTCGAGATGGAGACCTACACGTGGGAGGTGCTGCCTGCGGAACTCCGGGAAGGGGATGTGGTAGATCAGCTCGAGCGCGAATACGAATGGACGCTTGGCGAACTTCGGTCGCGCGGCCTCGCATCTTGAGCTTAGCTCCCACCTATGCTCCGCGCGCTTCTCGAACTTTCCCGCTTCGCCAACGTCCCTTCGATCTGGACGAATTGTCTTGCTGCCTGGTGTATTGTCCAAGGTGACCTCGGCGCTTCATTCTTCTGGGTCGCGGCTGCGGCATCGCTCGTTTACATGGGCGGCACATTCTTGAATGATGCCTTTGATAGCACCTGGGATCGTGAGCACCGCCCATCTCGCGCGATTCCCTCCGGCCGTATCCCAGCCGTCGCTGTCTGGGGAATTGGGGGGGCGATGCTTGCAAGCGGAACCACCATTCTTGCGCTTTCACCGGGCGCGGGAAATACCTCATTGCTCTGGCCACTGGCTCTCGCTGCCGCAGTGCTCCTCTACGACGCTATCCATAAAAAAACGGCGCTCGGCGTCATCGTCATGGGAGCCTGTCGCTATCTTCTTTTCATCGCTGCCGCAGAGATCGCCGCCCCGGGCTCCGCCGGGAAACCGTGGATTCACCTCATCGGCGCCGGCACCGGGCTCTACATTATTGGCCTCAGTCTCACTGCTCGGGGCGAAGCTACTGGCGGCGGCGCGCCCGCCCACGGACTTGTGCTTCTTCTTGCTCCGATGCTCGTGCATGTCTACGCCCTCCTTAAGGCTCCGGGGTATTTCTTCCCTGTGATCGCCTACGTGATTTTTGTAGCTTGGTTGATTTACACCCTCAAGAAGCTCAAATCGAAAAGCTCAACGCGAATCGAAGATACCGTGTCCCGGCTGCTTGCCGGAGTTGTTCTCATCGATTTTGTCACCGTATCTCATACGGATCTCTTCCTTGCGTGCATTGTGCTTGTCGCATTCCTCAGCTCGCTCGTGCTGCAGAAAGTTGCTCCGGCGACGTAGTTGAATAGCGAGCGCAATCCCGAGCGTAAGTCTGTGCGCGCCTTCTCATTTGGGCGTATATTTCCGCCCTCCTCCCCGCATGGTTTCTCAGCACACGATCCGCCTCGAATTCTCCCACCGCGTCTTTCCCACGCGCGACGTCTTTGCTTCCGAAAATCGAGTCCTTAGTGATCTCATCGGGGATCATGCTGAAGACCGGCCAACGAAAATTCTCTTCATCGCGGATGCCAATGTCCTCGCCGCTCGGCCTATGCTCGCTAGTGAAATTGCAGATTTTTGCACCGCCTCTGGCGGAAATATTCTGCTCGCAGCGCCCATCTTCCCAGTCCCTGGCGGCGAGCCCGCCAAAAACGATTGGTCGCTCGTCGAAAAAATCTGGGCCGAGATCAACCGAGCTAAGCTCGACCGCCATTGCTACGTCGTGGCCATCGGCGGCGGCGCGGTGCTCGATCTTGTGGGCTTTGCCGCAGCCACCGCGCACCGCGGGATTCGGCACATTCGAATGCCCACAACGACGCTCAGCCAAGGCGATGGAGGCGTCGGGGTGAAAAACGGCGTGAATTTCTTCGGCAAGAAAAACTGGATCGGCACATTCACCATCCCCTTCGCTATCATCAACGACTACGCCTTCCTCGATCTCCTCCCCGAGCGTGAAAAGCGCGCCGGCATCATCGAAGCGATCAAAGTAGCCCTCATTCGCGATGCCGATTTTTTCTACGAACTCGAAGCAAATGCCCCAGCCCTCGCTGCGCTCGAAATTGCCGCCCTCGAGCGCGTCGTCGAGCGAGGTGCGGAGCTCCATATCGAGCACATCGCCACCTCCGGAGATCCCTTCGAATTCGGCTCCGCTCGCCCGCTTGATTTCGGGCACTGGATCGCACACAAGCTCGAGCAAGTTTCCGACTTCGCCGTGGGGCATGGAGAAGCAGTCGCCATCGGGATCGCCGCCGATCTTTTCTACTCCGTAGAAGCTGGAATTCTCGATGAGGAGACCGCCCAGCGAATCATCGGTTTTATCGAAAAAATCGGCTTCGCCACCTACTCCGAATACCTCAAAAACGACGTCATTCTCCAAGGGCTCGAAGAATTCCGCGAGCACCTCGGCGGCGAACTCACGATCACCCTCGTCCCCGAAATTGGGAAAAAGCTCGAAGTCCACGAGATGAATCGCGAGCACATCCTCACCGCCCTCCGCCGCCTGCAGGAGAGGGAATCGAGCACTTGCAGTTGATCACGAAGATGGATTTCTTTGGGTGTGGATTGGAAGCCATGATAAAATGCTTAAAGGCCAGTAAATGAAGCGCACCGCCATCCTAAATATCGTCGGCCTGGCGAATCGCCACCTCACCGAGGCTAGTCTTGCTCCGCGTCTTCACGCGTTTGCACAATCGAATACCGCGCGTGCCATCGATCCGATAGTCCCCGCACTTACGTGCAGTGCGCAAGCAACCTATCTCACTGGTTTACCTCCACGAGATCATGGGATCGTTGCCAATGGGTGGTATGATCGCACGCTCACGGAGCATCAATTTTGGAAGCAAAGTAATCACCTTGTGTCCGGCGAGAAGTTATGGGAAACCGCACGCCGCGAACGTCCCGGTTTCACCTGCGCGAAGTTATTCTGGTGGTACAACATGTATGCCACTGCGGACTTCACCGCGACGCCACGTCCGATGTATCCCGCCAGTGGGAAGAAAGTCTTCGATATCTATACCGAGCCAGCTCAGGATCGATTTGATGTGCAGGCCGAAAAAGGAAAATTTCCCTTTCCGAATTTTTGGGGGCCGATGGCCGGCGTGAAATCAAGTAAGTGGATTGCCGACTGCGCAAAATGGTATGAGGAAAAATACGCGCCCGATACATCGCTCGTCTATCTTCCCCATCTAGATTACGATCTTCAGCGTTTGGGGGCGGCGGGGGAGGCCTCTGCACTGCCAGAGATTGATACAATTTTTGGTGATCTTCTTGATTACTACACGTCGAAAAATGTGGAGGTCGCCGTACTCTCTGAATACGCGATTACGAATGTCGATCGTCCAGTCCACCTCAATCGCCTTTTTCGAAAGAAGGGATGGCTTCGCATCAAGGATGAGCTTGGCCTCGAAATGGCGGATCTCGGAGCGAGCAAAGTCTTCGCCATTGCCGATCACCAAGTGGCACACATCTACGTGCAGGATGAATCGCTTCTCCCGCAAGTCCGCGCCGTCCTCGAATCCTGTGATGGGGTAGGAGAGGTGCTCGATGAGGAAGGTAAAAAAGCAGCCGGCCTCGATCATGCTCGCTCCGGTGAATTCATTGCCGTCGCAGATGCTCGAAGCTGGTTTACCTACTACTATTGGGAGGATGATGCCGTCGCTCCCGATTTTGCCCGCTGCATCGATATTCATCGAAAAATTGGCTACGATCCCGCAGAGCTTTTTTTCGATCCCAAGCTCACCGCTCCCAAGCTTCGCGCCGCCGCCCGCCTCCTTCAGACCAAGCTCGGCTTCCGCACGCTTTTCGATGTCGTCCCGCTCGAGGGGGCTCTCGTAAAGGGATCTCACGGTCGGCGCCCCGAATCCGAAGCCGATTGGCCGGTGCTCATCGGGCAGTTTCCCGCAGGGGATGCTGTATTTTCAACAGATGTTCGCGATCTCCTGCTCGGCCTTCTCTTGAAATCTTAGCCGCCCGCACCGAGAGTTCTCCCCTGCCATGAAAGACAAGAAATTTGAAGACGCCGTCCGCAAAGTCGCCACCGATGATGCGCGCTTTCACGCGGACGCCTATTTCTTGCTCCAAGAAGCGCTGCGCTACACCGTAGAGCAAATCGGCTCAGACGAAGGAGAGGGGCGACACGTCTCGGCCAGTGAGCTGCTTGATGGATTCCGTCGCTACTCGCTCAATGAATTTGGCCCCATGGCCGTCGCCGTTCTCGAAGATTGGGGCGTCACGCAGACCGGCCACGTCGGCGCAATGGTGTTTAATCTCATTGATGCTGGTATCTTTGCAGGCTCCGAAGAAGATCGCCTCGAAGACTTCGAAGACGTCTTTCCCTTCGGTGATGCCTTCGAAGAACCTTTTCTTCCCGCAGTCAGCAAGCGGCAAATCACTCCTTCCGCCGACGGCGAAACGTCCCGGCAATCCCAGTCAGATCCCTCAAATAAAGCGTGAGCAATTCCCTCCCCGGCACCGCCGGTTTTTCCTCCCCCGAAGCTGCCCCATCAGCGCCCGCAGCCCTCGGTTTTCCAGCCACCGATGCCCAGATTCACGAGTTCCCCAATGGGCTCGAACTCATCACCAAAGTAGACCGCTCAGCGCCCGTCGCCAGCGTGCAAGCCTGGGTGCGCACCGGCAGCATTCACGAATCACAGCACCTCGGAGCCGGAATTTCGCACCTCGTCGAGCACCTTGTTTTCAAAGGCACCACGAAGCGCAGTTCCGATGAAATCGCCCAGCACATCCAAGACGGCGGCGGCTATCTCAATGCCTACACCTCCTTCGATCGCACCGTCTATTGGGTCGATACCCCCGCCGCTGGCGCGGAAACCGCCCTCGATGTCATCGCAGGCTTAGTCACCGATGCGCAGTTTCCTGAGGACGAATACGAGCGGGAAAAAGACGTCATCCGCCGCGAGATCGATATGGGAAAAGACGATCCCGGCCGCGCCTCCAGCCAGCTCGCCTTAAAAACAGTCTTCCGTGAGCACCCATTCCGCGAACCCGTAATCGGCCATCGCGAACTCTTCGATACCATCACCCGCGACGAAGCCTTCTCCTACTACAAGACCCGCTACGCGCCCAACAACGTCTTCTTCGTCGTCACCGGAGACATCGACCCCGAAGCCATCCGAGCTCAGCTCGAAACGCTCTTCTCCGAAATTCCGCGCGGTCCGCTCGTGCCCCCGCCCATCGCCGCCGAGCCTGCCCAGCTCGGTTGCCGCGAAGCCACCCGCACCTTCCCCACCGGTCTCTCTAAATTTCACCTCGCCTGGCGCGTCCCCGGCCTCACCCACCCGGACGTGCCCGCACTCGACGTCCTTGCCGGGATTCTTGGTGATGGCCGCAGCTCGCGCCTCTACCGCCCGCTCCGCGAAGAACAATCACTCGTCCACGGAATCGGTGCCAGCGCCTACACCCCAGGCACCGAAGGTGTCTTCTTCGTCTCCGCCGATTGCGACCCAGAGAAACGCACCGAAGCCATCTCCGCCGCCCTCGAAATCATCCGCGACGTCTCCGAAAACGGCGTCACCCAGGCCGAAGTCGATAAAATCCGGCGCGGCCTCCTCGCCGATGAATTCGATAGCCTCACCACCACCCGCGGGCTCGCCGCCACCCTCGGCTCCGATTACCTCTACACCGGCGACCTCGATTTCACGCGCCACGCCCTCGCCGCCCTCAGCGAAGTCACCCCAGCCGCCGTCCAAGCCGCCGCCGCGAAATACCTCGATCCCAAAAAGATCACCCAAGCCTCCCTCATCCCGCCTCCAGCGGAAACCGCCGGCTCCAGCTCGGTAAGCGCCCCTAGCATCGGCACCAAAACCGCCGATCCAGTCCTCACCACCCTGCCCAACGGCCTCCGCCTCCTCGTCCAAGAAGACCGCCGCGTCCCCCTCTTCGATTGCTTCGCCACCTTCCTCGGCGGCTCCCTCTCCGAAGGAGCCGCCGGCACCCGATCCGGCCTCACCGCCCTCACCGCCAACGTCCTCACCAAAGGCACCACCACCCGAAGCGCCGCCGAAATTTCCGACCTCATCGAAGGCCTAGGCGGCCGCATCGGCTCCAACGCCGGCAACAATTCCTTCTCCCTCTCCGCCGGCACGATGTCTCCCGATTTCGCCACCACCGCAGATCTCTTCGCCGACGTCCTCCTCCGCCCAGCCTTCGCCGAGCCAGAAATCGCCCGCGAGCGCGACGCCATGCTCGCCGCCCTCACCCGCGAAGAAGACCACCCCCTCCGCATCGCCATGCGCCAAATGCGGAAAAGCCTCTTCGGCGATCACCCCTACGGCACCCCGCCATCCGGCACCGAAGCCTCCATCCCCGGCCTCACCCCAAGCGGCATTACCGACTTCTACAGCGCCCACGCCACCGGCCAGAATGGCGTCGTCACCGTCTACGGAGCTGTCGATCCCGCAGAAGTCGCCGATCGCCTCGGCACCGCTCTCGCCACCCTCCCCAGCGGCACCAAGACCGATCCCACCGCCTCCCAAGCGGATGAAACCAGTTTCCCCGCCCCCAGCACCACCACCCTCGAGCGAGACAAAGAACAAGCCGTCCTCGTCGTAGGCTTCCGCACCCCCGGCCTCTTCGGCTCGGACCGGCTCGCGCTCGACCTCATCGAAGAATCGTGCAGCGACATGGCCTCCCGCCTCTTCGCCCGAATTCGAGAAGAACTCGGCCTCGCCTACTACGTCAGCTGCGGCCAAATGCACGGCCTCGAAGCCGGCATGTTCCAATTTTACCTAGGCACCTCGCCCGAGCAACTCGACCTCGCCCAAAGCGAGCTCCTCGCCCAGATCCAACAGCTCGCCCAAGGCGACCTCCAAGAAACCGAATTCACCCGAGCCGCCGCCACCCACCTAGGAAAACTCCAACTAGGCCTTCAAAGCAGCGCCGCCCGCGCCCGCCACGCCGCCCTCGATGAACTCTACGGCTACGGCCACCGCCACACCGCCGAGCTCCCCACCCGAGTCGCCGCCCTCACCCTAGAAGACGCCCGCACCGCCGCCGCCCGCATCTTCAGCACTGAGCCCACCATCGTACGCGTCCTCCGAAGCTAAAAAAGCCTCATCGCACCACCACTAATTTGAACCCAAACCGCGAGGTTCCTTGCATAGCCAAATGGAAGGCATTAAGGAATCCACGCACAAAGGCCGACGTGGCGGAACGGTAGACGCGGCGGATTCAAAATCCGCTTCCTTCGGGAGTGCGGGTTCGATTCCCGCCGTCGGTACTTATTTGGAATAAACGAGTTAGGAATTCAGGGGTCACACTCTAATTTTAGCCTTCTTCTTTACGTCTCTGGTAAAAGTCTAGCCAGTTAAAGATCTGAGACTCGTTTTGGTTGTTGTTGCTGTGGTCGGGGCATTTTTACTTTTTGAAGAGGGATTCCAGGAGGATTGTGGTGTCGGCGAGTTCTAGGGCGTAGGGGGTTTCTTTGATGCCTTGGGTGGTGATGAAGGTGTTGATGAGGCTTTTTTTTGTGCCGGTGTGCTGCAGGAAGGTTTCGCGGCGGGCGCGGAGGGTGGTGGCGTATTTTTTATCGATGATGAAGGGGGCTTCGGTGAATTTCATCTCGCAGAGGTTGATGCAGGAGTCGGCGCGGTCGATGAGGAGATCGATTTGGGTGCCGGTGTCTGATGGATTTTTGGGGCGGTGGATCCAGGAGGATGTTTCGGTGGATACGGCGGCGATTCCTAGGGCGGCTTTTATCTGGGGGAGGTGTTTCATGCAGAGTTCCTCGAAGGCGAGGCCGCTCCAGGCGCGCCAGGCGGGACGGGTGCGCATTTTTTGCCAACTGCCGGAGTCGGCGCGTGAGCGTTCGATCCATCGGAGGTAGAAGCGGGAGTATTCATCGGAGAGGCGGTAGAGGGTGTCTTTTTTCTTCTTTCCGAAGGGTAGGTAGCTGCGGATGAATCCGGACTCTTCGAGTTCGCTGATGAGGGTGGTGAGGCGACCGCTGCTGGGGAGGTTGGCTGCTGTGGCGACTTCGTGGTGGGTGAGCGATTTTTTTGCGAGAGCGCGGACGACGTTGATATGGCGCTCGGGTGAATCGAAGAGGGCGGGGTAGAGCAGATTGAATTCGTCGCGGAGTGGGGCGCCGGGCTCGAAGCAGATACGGTCGAGCGTTTGTGCGGGTGATTCTCCGCGTTTCACGAAGGTGAGGTAGTATGGGATGCCGCCGAGGGCCATATAGAGTTCGGCGATGCCCATGGGGGTGAGAGCGGTTTTCTTGTGTTGTAGGAATTCCTGGGTCTCGGCGAGGGTGAAGGGATCTAGGCGGATGCGGTGGGTGATGCGGTTGTGCAATCCTCCGCGGTCGTGGATGAATTTGCGGATCATCCATGAGGCTGCGGATCCACAGACGATGAGGACAAGGTTTGGTCGCTTGGAGGCCCATGCGTTCCAGAAGTGGTCGAGGGCGGGGAGAAAGCGGGAGCGGGGGCTGGCGAGCCAGGGAAGCTCGTCGAGGAAAAGGACGTGCTTTTTGTTTTTTGGGAGGGTGGCGAACCACTCGGCGAGTTGGCTAAAGGCCGCTTTCCAGGATTTGGATGCGGTGCTGAATTTTCCGCCTGAGGCGAGGGAAAGGGCGCTGGTGAAGGTTTCCAGCTGCTCTTTGAGGGGGGCGTCTTTGGTGCCGGTGAGTTCAAAAATGAGCTGCGGCTCTAGGGCTTTGCGGATGAGATAAGTTTTCCCGACGCGGCGCCTGCCATAGACCGCGATGAATGCTGGGTCTCCAGAGGCGAGAATATCATCGAAGATTGCGCGCTCTCGGTGCCGCCCGATGAGTGGAGTGGGTGGTTTCAAAGTGGCGAAATCTTACCTGAAATGGATATATTTCGCCAGATATAAAATCTATATTTGGCGAAATGTAGGTATTTTTAGAGGGATTTCGCCAAATATAGAAACTAACGCTATTCTTATTTGCTCACTTGAAGGATTCTATATTTGGCGAAATGTGGGTGTTTTGGGGGCGATTTCGCCAAATATAGAATTCTAGCGGCCTACGGTGCCGCTTGCTTTGGCTTTGATTTTGAAGACGAAGAAGGGGGGGCGGGTGGCGTCGGTGCCGGCGTTTAGGGCGCGGGTGCGGTGGAGCTGGCAGGTGAAGAAGTGGAGGCGGCCGTCGGTGCCGAAGCAGAGGCCGCCGGGCCAGAGGAAGTTGGGGTCGGTGTCGTAGGGGGCGTATTTACGCTCTTTTTCATCGATGATGCCGATGGCGTTGTTTTCGATGTCGGCGAGGTAGATGTTGCCTTTGGCATCGAGCGAGATGTCGTCGCAGACGGGTTTTTCGGCGTAGCCTTCGATGCGGCTGGCGAGTTCTACGGGGCGGAGCTTGGTGTTGTTGAGGTGCTCGGTGGCGATGCGGTAGAGGGTGCGGCCTTTGAGGGGGCCGAAGTAGAGCCAGCGGCCTTTGCGATCTACGGCGATGGGGTTTACTCCGGTCTGGGGCTGGACGGTGGAGCCATCGGGGCGGCGGGCTTGAAAGGGCCTGCCTTCGATGGTCATGGGCATGTCTTCGGGGATGACGGAGAAGTGTCCTTGGAGGACGCGGCGGTAGCCGCCGGTGTCGCGGTTTACAATGATGATTGCGGCATCGTCTCCGGATGCGGGATCGGCGATGTAGAGGATGGGGCGCTCGGGATCGAGGGCGAGATCATTGAGGTAGGAGGTGGAAAGTGTGGCGGGGGTGGGGAGGTGGATGACGCGGTGGAGCTTCTTTTTACGGGTGTCCCAGGCGACGATTTTGGGGACGGTCTCGCCTCGGCGGCCATTATCGAGCATCCAGACGACGCCATCCATGTCGGATTCGAGCCCTTGTACGGCGTCGAGGGTGATGGGGGCGGTTTCCGCATTGCGGCTGATGGCTTCGGTGGGGAAGGGCTTGATTTCGCCTTTTTTGGTGACCTCGATGACGCGATCCACCGGGTTGTAGTATTGGTGGAGGCTGATGATGTAGCTGCCTTTGGGGGTGATGGTCATTCCGCCGGGGCCGACGCTGAGTTCCAGCTCGATTTCGGGTTCGCGGGGGCGGGCTTGGGTGGCGGTGGAGCCGAGGGTGATGGCGAGGCCTATGAGGAGGGTGGCTTTGCGGAGGGGATTTTGAAGGCTCGATGTGGTTTTTCCCATGTCCGGTGTCCAGGCTTTCACTTTAGGAGAGGAGCTCGGGGTAGAGCTTTTCGCCCATTTCACGGAGGGTGGCGGCGATTTTTTTCGGGTCGGGCTCGGATTCGATGGCGGCGACGATGGCGGCGCATTCGGTGGTGACGAGTTGCTGGACGGCGTATTTCACGCGGGGGAGCGAGGCGGCTCCGACGCTGAGTTCATCGATTCCGAGGCCGATGAGGAGGGGGATGTAGAGGACGTCTCCGGCCATTTCGCCGCAGATGCCGGCCCAGATGTTGTTTGCCTTGGCTGCGCTGATGACGTGTTTGAAGAGCCGGACGATTGAGGGGTGGGTGGGCTCGTAGAGATCGGCGACGCTCTCATTGAGTCGGTCGACGGCCATGGTGTATTGGATGAGGTCGTTGGTGCCGACGCTGAAGAAGTCTACGTGGGGGGCGATGAGATCTGCGGTGAAGGCGGCGCTGGGGACTTCGATCATGACGCCGATTTTGATGTCTGCCCGGAATTCGATTTTTTCTTGGACGAGCTCCTTCATGCAGGTGGCGACGATGGTATTGGCGCGGTGGACTTCACCGACACCTGAGATCATGGGGAACATCATGCCGACACGGCCGTGGGCGCTGGCTCGGAGGATGGCTCGGATCTGGGTCTTGAAGATGGCTTCTTCGCTGAGCGAGACGCGGATGCCTCGCCAGCCGAGAAAGGGATTGGGCTCTGAGGGGATGGTTCCTGCTGAGCCGCCGAGAAGCTTATCTCCACCGAGGTCGAAGGTGCGGAAGATGACGCCGTGGCGTCCTGCTGCTTCGGCGGCAGCGATGTAGACTTTGGCTTGCTCGTCTTCGCTGGGGAGATCGGTGCGATTGAGAAAGAGGAATTCGGTGCGGTAGAGGCCTACGCCTTCGGCTCCAGAGGATTCGATGAGGGGGAGGTCTTCGGTGAAACCGATGTTTGCCGAGAGCACGATGTCTTTCCCGTCTCGGGTGCGGCAGGGGGTGTCGCGGATGCTGACGAGGCTTTTGGTGAGGGCGTCTTTTTCGGTTTTAAGTGCGGCATATTCGGCGGCTGTTTCTGCGGTGGGGCAGAGGATGAGCTGGCCGGAGTAGCCATCGAGGATGATGTCTTCGCCGCTGCCGATGGTGTCGCGAATGCCGGGGAGGCTGACGACGGCTGGGATTCCCAGGGCGCGGGCGAGGATGGCGGTGTGGGAGGTGGTGCTGCCGGATTCGGTGGCGAAGCCGAGTACTTTGGAGCGGTCCATCCCGGCGGTGTCGGATGGGGTGAGATCGTGGGCGATGACGATGTGCTCGCCGGTGACATCATCGAGCTTCCCAGGGAAGGCGTCGCCAACGAGGTGGCGGACGACGCGGCGGGAGATGTCGTACATGTCCGAGCTGCGGTCTCGGAAGTATTTGTCGTTGAGTTTTTCGAGTGATTCGATGTAGCCGCGAATTACCTGGTAGTAGGTGGCTTCGGCGCAGGTCTTTGTTTCGCGGATGCGTTTTTCGACTTCATCGAGCACCATTTGGTCGTTCACCATGAGGAGGTGGACTTCGAAGATGGCGGCTTCTTGGCCGATCTCTTCGCTCATTTGCTCGTGGAGCTTCTGGATCTCGCTACGGGTGGTCTCGATGGCGGCGTGGAAACGCTGGATTTCGGCATCGATGGTTTCCGCCGGGATCCGGCGGCGGGCAGGGGAGGTGAGAGCTCCTCCTTCGACGACGGAGACTCGCCCACGGACGATGCCGGGCGATACTGCGATGCCTTTGAGCCGAATTTCGGCTAGGGCGACGGAGTGTGTATTGACTGGGGCGGACACGCTACACTGAACGCGAGGGTCGCGCCCGGGCCAACGGGGAATGTCCCTTTATGAATCTGCTTGAAATCCGCCGCCGATGAGGTCGCCCACGGCTGTGATGGCATCGGCTGCATCGCTGCCTTCAGCGGTGACGGTGATGACGGAGCCTTGGCCTGCGGCGAGCATCATGAGTCCCATGATGCTTTTGCCATTTACTTGCTCGTCGTCTTTCTCTACCCAGATTTCGCATTCGAACTGATTGGTGAGCTTTACAAACATCGCGGCAGGCCTGGCGTGGAGGCCGAGCTTGTTAGAAATGGTGAATTCCTTGGTTTCCGTCGTTGCTGTACTTTCCATCTGATAAAAGGGTCTTTGTGAGCCTCTAGTAAATCTAGAGCGACTAATAAATGGTGCCGCCATCCATGGAATTCAAGAGCTTCTTCTCGAAGTCCATGGCTGCGTTGTAGCCGAGGCTTTTAAGTTTTTGATCGAGCGCGGCAATTTCGACCAGGCGAGCTATGTCGCGGCCTGCGGCTACGGGAAGTTCGACGAATGGGATTTCGATTCCTAGGATTTCGGTGGTTTGGAGAGAATCTTTTCCGCCGATGCGCTCGACGTTGTTGAGATCTTCTCCGGCTTTGAGCTCGATGACGAGATCGAGGCGTTTCCGCAGGCGGAGTGCGCCGATGCCGAACATTGCGGTGACTTTGATGAGGCCGATGCCACGGACTTCCATGGTGTTTTCCCCGAGCTTGGGGGCACTGCCGATGATCTCACGGCCTTCAAATTCGCGGAGGTGGACGAGGTCGTCGGCGACGAGGCTGGCGCCGCGCCCGAGGAGGCCGACGACGGTTTCGCTTTTGCCGGAGCCGCTGGTGCCGCGGATGAGAATGCCGATGCCTTGTACATCGACCATGGATCCATGCATGCTGCATGAGGCGGCGAAATCCATTTCTAGCATGATGGTGGCGGCATTCACGAATTTCATCGTGCTGGTCGGCGTTTCAAAGACGGACACGCCGGCTTCGGCGGCAGCATTCATGAAGGCGATGGGGAGCGAGAGCCCGCGAGAGACGACGATGCAGGGGATTTCCAGTGCGCAGATTTCGCGAAAATGGGCGAGAGCTTCACCGTCCGGATCGTCCTGGATGTAGGAGAGCTCGCTATTCCCCATGATCTGGAGTCGCTTGAAGGCGAAGTAGCTGAGGAAACCGCTGAGGGCGAGACCTGGGCGATTCAGCGTGGGCTCGATGATGTGCCGATCCAGCCCCTCTTCGCAACCAACAAGCGTCAAATCGAGACGCTCGCGGTGCGATTCATAAAATTGCCCCACGGTGATGTGGGAGGGGCGACGTATTTTGAGGGGCGGACCGGGCACAGTGGAGGTGTTTTTAGGAGGAGGCCTCAGCCTTATCTTCTGGGATCTCAGGCTCGATGGTGCCGTAATCGCCGTCTTTGCGACGGAAGACGATGGCAAGCTTGCCGGTTTTTGCGTTTTGGAAGCAGACGAAAGGTTTTTCGCTGAGTTCCAGATCCATGATTGCTTCGTCTGGGAAGAGGGGGCGAATCCGGTAGTTTTCCTGGTGCACGATGAGTGGCTCTGGGATCTCATCATCTGGCTCGCCTTCGAGTGCTTTATCGAGCGTTTCCTGGGCGTAGACGGATTCTTCTAATTCGCGGAAGCTCTGGTGCTTGCGAGGGCGATGCTTCCGCGAAAGCATGCGTGTCTTGTATTTGCGCATCCGGCGCGCGATTTTCGAGATCGTCTCATCGAGGGCCTTGTAGATATCTTCGGCTTCGGAATCTGCTTCGATGGTGATGTGATCTGCGCAGTAGAGGATGATTTCGGCGTATTGGCGGTGCTTCTCAGGCACATCCAAGATGACGCGGGCGCTAATGATGCGGGGGTAATCGAGATGGAGGCTCTCGATTTTCTTCATCGCCGCTTCGCGCATGGATTCGGTGATGCTTACGTGGCGTCCGGTGACGGTGACAGGGAGGTTGACGTTGGCTGTCTGCATAATGTCTTTTTCTGGTGTTCGGGTTCGTGGATCGCTCGCGCCGCAGCGCGAGTGCCCACCTACATCGAGAACCGGTCGCCCAAGTAGAGCTCCCGGCTCAGGGGATCGTTTACGAGGAAATCGCGCGTGCCTTCACGCTCGACTTTCCCTTCAAAAATAAGATACGCACGGTCGACGATGGAGAGTGTCTCCCGCACGTTGTGATCGGTAATTAAAATGGCCAGACCTGCCTCGCGTAGCCCTGCGATAATCTCCTGGATCTCGCTCACCGCGATTGGGTCCACTCCGGAAAACGGCTCGTCGAGCATGAGTAATTTCGGCTCGGTGACGAGTGAACGCGCAATCGTGAGGCGGCGCTTTTCTCCGCCGGAGAGCGTGATGGCATGATTTTTAGCGAGCCGGGCGATGCCGAAACGTTCCATTAAGCCGTGGCACTTCTCTCGCTTCTCTTCTTTCGAGATCGGCTGGGTCTCCATCACGGCCATGATATTATCTTCGACTGTGAGTTTCCTGAAAATGGATTCTTCTTGTGGGAGGTAGCCCATGCCGAGACGCGCCCGCTTGTACATCGGCATGTGCGTCATATTCTCCCCATCGAAGACGACGTGTCCTCCATCCGGCTGCACAAGGCCTACGATCATGTAGAAGCTGGTCGTTTTCCCTGCTCCGTTTGGGCCGAGTAGGCCTACGATTTCGCCCTCGCGGACGTTGATATCGACGCCATTGACTACTGCTCGCCCATCGTAGATTTTTTTGAGCCCATCGGTGCGGAGTAGCATCGGCACCCCTGAAAAACGGTCGGCTTGAGGGATGGGATTCGGCGTAGCAGCCGGAGAGCCGGCGGCGGGGGAAGCGGAAGCAGGAACCATCACTCGAAATATCGCGAGCCAGCGCGACCGAGCAAGGGAGAAACGCTACTTCTTCGTATCTCCTTTTTGGAAGCCGCTCGTGGTCTTGCCGGTGGCGGTGAGGCCACCGTTTTGATCGATTTTGATTACGGCGCTCTCCTCGGTCGCCGTCATGCGGTATTTGCCCTTCTGCACTTGCGGCCAGATGTACATTTCGATGTTCTCCGAGTCCGCGTAGAAGATTGCTTTCTTACATTGGCCGAGCTGCATTTCACCGGTTGATGCTGGTTTTTCGATTTTCACCATTCGGCCGGTCGCGATCACTTTATCGATTTCGCCAGCGCCAGACTCGCCTGGTGCAGCATTTTTTTCGGCGGTAGACTTCGCTGCGGATTCAGGCTTGAAAAAAACTTCCAGCTTATCGCACTCCAGATCGAAGCCTGGGTGATCTACTTTTACATTGCCTTCGAAAATGGCGATGCGGGCTTTCGCGTCGAAATACGCAACGTCGTCGCAGGTAATGACGATCTGCTTTTTATCGTCAATGGTGACGGTCTTCGGATTCCGCGCTTTGCGCTCGGGAATGGTGATCTTTGAGGGGTCAAACGTCCCGGTATCGACTTCCACTGGCGTCGTGGTGGTTTCCGCCTGGGCGGTGGGGACTGAGATAGGATCAGGCAGAGCCACCGGCTTCGCTGCAGGTGTGGGCTTCTTCGGCGGCTTCGGCGCGGATCTTGCGGCCTGGCCTGCCGCGATGAGTGCCGCTGCCTGGGGGGATGCGCCCTTGAGAAGGCTCTGGACACGTGCGTCGCCGATGGCGCGGTTTTTGATGCTATCGATGCTGTTGATTTCTTTGCCGTTTGCTACGGCAGCCTTCACCTTATCGAGGATGCCCGTGGCTTTTGCTGCGGCTTCCGCTGAGCGGATTTTTTCAAGTGCCGCTTCGCGCTTCTGATTGTCTTTAGCAATCGTCATCACTTCGAGCGCCTTTTGGAGAGCTGCTGAGCGTGTCTCATCCGAGATTTCTTGAGCCTGCGCCATCGGTAGAACCGCAGCTAGCAGGAGTGTCGTGAAAATACGGGCGTTCATTTGGATTTGGGAGCGGGCTTTTTAATGACGGCAGAAGGATTGGTGATGACCATGCGGATGTCGCCAGTCATACGGCAGATATTTTGGTTCGTATCATAGACCATGGTGTCGCCCTCCAAAGTGAAGGACTTGCCTTTGATGACGGTGCGCTCATTGCTCGAAAGCTGCTCGGAAGGCATGTGGTAAAGTGCGGTGAGTAGCTTGATCGTGTAATCGATGTGTCCATTCGGGCTGTAGAGCTCGATGAGCATGTCTTTGATATCGAGATTCTCCTCGTCCCGGCGAACCATTTCTTTGGGAACCAGCACCGTGGAGAGCTTCCCATTTTCGAAGATCGGATAAGTGACTCCGCGGTGAACCTTCCCCTGGGGAAGGATGTTGCTCAGAGCGCTAAGCCCTCCTTTTGAAGGTTTCGGCTCCTTCTTTTTAGACTTTTCGGCGAATGCTCCGGCGATGAGAGCTGCATTGATTGCAATAATGGCGATGAGTCTTTCCATGGCGAAGTGGTGAGCCCGCACGAAACTCCGCTACGGTCGAGCGCGCAATAGCGGATTTTTTGGCGATCTCTCCTTTGATTCGCCGCATCTCGGGCAAAGGAAATGATTTCGTGGATCGCGATTACCCTTAAGCGGGAAGTGCTAGGAATTGCTCCATGCTTTTTGCGAGCAGGGTGGGGGAGAAGGGCTTGAGGATGATCTCGTTTGCTCCGGCGTCGCGGAGGGATTGGGCTACTTCTTGCTCGCGGAGTCCGGTGACGACGATGATGGGGATGTCTTTGAGATCGGGGTCGGCGCGGAAGGCTTGGGTGAGCTGGAGGCCGTTTTGGCCGGGTAGGTCGTAATCAAGGATGGCGAGATCGGGGGCGACTTCGGCGGCGTGATCTAGGGCGCTGGCTCCATCGGGGAAGAGTGCGGTTTCGTACCCGGCACGGGTGATGATGAGGTGGTGAAGACGGAGGGTGACGGCTTCGTCATCGGCAACAAGGATTTTCTTTGTGCTCATTCTTCTTATCTAAAGGATGCGGTAGTGGAGGAGGGTCATGTCGTCCGAGTGGTGGGAGGTGCGGCATGTGGCGAGCTCGAGGATTTCGTTCCAGAAGGTGTCGGGATCGTGGCGGGCGTGGAGGGCGGCGAGGCCTACGAGGTTTTCCCAGCCCCACCAGGTGGTGCCGTCGTTCCATTCGTAGAGGCCGTCGGTGACCATGAGGAGGGTGTCTGGGTAGTCGGGGTTGTTTGGTGCGAGCTTGAGGGAGGTGGTGGTGTATTCGGCGTCGAGAAAGAGGCCGAGGGGGGGGCCGGTGGGCTCGATCTGAGCGGCGGGGCCGGCGGGGGAGAGGGCGAGGACGGGGCAGTGCCCGGCGCTGGCGATTTCGGCGATGGCGGTGCCGGTGGCGTCATCACGTTTTACGCGGGCGAGGGCGCAGGTAATGAAGGTGGTGAGGGGCTCGAGCTGTGCGGTGAGGGCGAGATTGAGGGTGCGAAGGAGATCGCCAAGGGGCTTTTCGGCGTTTTCGGGGCGTTCGAGTTCGATGTGGAAGACGGTGCGGAAAAGGGCAGCGAGCATGGCTGCGGAAACGCCTTTTCCCATGACGTCGATGGTGCAGAGGACGAGTTGGCCGTGGGCGTCGAGGCGGGCTTCGAGGTAATCGCCGGCGACTTCGTAGATGCTTCGGTGGCGGAGGGTGATTTCGTGGTAGGGGGATGTGGGGGCGGGAGGGGGAAGGAGAAGGGTGCGCTGGATATCGGCGGCGATTTCGAGTTCGCGGAGGGCGCGGGATTCGTCGTCGCGGTGGACTTGGAGGTTGGCATTGGCGAGGGCGATGCCGAGGAGGTCGGTGAGGGTGCGGAGGTTTGAGAGTTCTGTGGGGGTGAAGGCGGAGGGGCGGTTTCGCGCAGCGAGGACGACGCAGCCGAGGGTCTTCCCATCGGCGATGATGGGGAAGGCGCAGCCGTGGGAATAGTGGTGAAGCTGGGGGTCGCCAGCGATTGAGGAATCGCGATCCCAGATGGTGGAGGAGGATGTGGCGAGGACGTTGGCTACGGTGGGGGGGGCGTGTTCGTGGGTGAGGACGTCGCGGCAGGTGGCGAGTTCATCTCGGATTTCGGGTAGAATGGTGGGGGCGAGGAAGACGCGGAGAAAATCGGGGGCGGGCTGCTGGACGAGTGCGATATTTTCAATGGCGGATTCGAGAAGCGATGCCGGACCGTTGGCGCTGATGAGTGCGGTACCAAAGCGGTGGAATGCGGACATGCATTCGTAGGCGGTGGCGAGCTCGATAAGCACTCCATCGAGATCGGCGGAGCCGGGAAGTGGTGTGGTGAGAAATGGGTAGCGTTTTCTCAGGATTTGGCGGTAGCCGAGTGGGCTGCTCCAGTGTTCGTGGGTGTCGCAGAAGTCGGCTATTATGTATAAACCCCGACCGGAGGAGGCGAGGGGATCTTCGGGAAGGAAGGGGGCGTGAGCGAGATTGGAGGGGGGGCCGGAGCCGGGATCGGTGATGGCGAGACAAAGCTCGGCGTCTTCGGCCCACCATTCGAGAGTGATGTGAAGGTAGGGGTCTTCGAGGGCTCCGTGGCGGATGGCGTTGGTGGTGGCTTCGGTGAAGGTGAGTTCCCAACGCGGGCGATCTTCATCAGGAACTCCCGATGCGGCAAGGAAACCAGCGAAACTTGCTCGGACAGTGGGTAAGGCTGTGAGATCTGCTGCGATGCGTGTGCGATGGCAGGTGAGCGGAATTGTGAATCCGGAGGCGCTACCGGAATTAGGGGGGTGGCCGCCGTAGCTGTGCTGGGGGGAGGGCTCCACGGGGGGGACGATTTATGAAGGGGAGCCGGAGGCTGTGAGGTCGTCTACCGGGGTGATGCTACCGACCTGGACGCTGTGGAGAGATGCTGAATCGGAGGGGGATTTCGATCGTGATTTGTCGGCCTGCTTGATGAGTTCTTTGAGGAAACTGCGGCATGCGGGAATGACTTCTTCGGCAGGATGGGTGCTTTGATAAACTGCGTGAAGGGGCTCCATTGCATCGCGGACGGTGTGGCAGCCGTGAGCATCGGCTAGGGAGATGGCTCCGACTTGCGC
Source organism: uncultured Verrucomicrobiales bacterium (assembly GCA_937922595.1). Lineage (GTDB taxonomy): Bacteria > Verrucomicrobiota > Verrucomicrobiia > Verrucomicrobiales > DEV007 > CALAIY01. The sequence goes on from CALAIY010000029.1 coordinate 46,604, forward strand.
GCTGGAGAGGATCTTTGTCCATTCGGGATCGAGGGCCTCAAGGTCTTGACTTGATCGCGGGAGGACTCCGTAGAGGCGACCACGTCCGAGGACGGCGTCACGTATTTTGGGGAGGCGGGCGGCTGCGAGTTCGGAGATTCCGCCGGTGGCTTTCAAAAATTCGAGCTTGGCCCATGCATAGAGGGCTTCGGCGCGCTCAGAGATTGGCGGTTTTGCGGATTTTTCGCTGGTGCGCTCTGATGTTTCCCAGCCATCGGCTAAGAACGCTTCGATTTTCGGGACGAGACCTCGGTGACGGAGGTTCGCAAGGAGGCCACCCTGGAGGTAGCAGTGGTCGAGCGCGGTGTGCATTCCTAAGATTGTACGGGGGGCGACCTTGCTGTAGGCGACGAGGTTGCCCCCGGCGATCATGGAGCCTGCTCCGATGGATGCGTAGGGACCGATTTCGCATTCCTCGCCAATGATTGCTCCGTCGCCAATGTAGACGGGAAATTTAAGTGTGGCGGATGGGTGGACGCTTGCGCCGCGACCAATTGCGAGGTCGATGCCATTTGCGGCTCCTTCGGGTGCTTTTGTGATGGCGGTATCGAGCCATGATCGCTCAAGCGCGAACCAGTGATCGAGGAGTTTCCAGCCATCGCTGGGGGCGATGCCAGAAGGGTTCCACCAAGGGAGGCCGGTCACGGGGAGGGCGCTGCGTACTCGGGGATCGGACGCGTTTTTGATCGGGATTACTTCCCATTCGATGGGCCACAAGGTGGCTTCACTCATTGCTTTTCGGATCGCATCGGGGCGGTCCGCGACGAAGATTTGGAGGGTGAGTAGGCGTTGGTTTACCGCGTGATCAAGCCAATGGTAGATCAGCGGTTGATCGCCAATTTGCCAGAGGGCAAATGGCTTTGGAGAGGCCAATACAGTATCGACCTGCCCCCAATCAGGGAGAAGGAGCTGGAGAATTTTCTCGGACATTTTAGTATGCTCCGCGTCCGAGAAGGACAGCGGGGACGGTGGCGAATAGAATTTTTAGATCCTGCATGAGACTCTGCGAATAGATATATTGAAGATCGAGCCGCACTTGGCCTTCGAAGGGGATATCTGAGCGGCCGCCTACTTGCCAGAGGCATGTGATCCCTGGCTTCACTGAAAGCCGGCGCAGCTGGAACGCATTGTATTGGCTCACTTCTTTCCAGACGTGGGGACGCGGCCCGACAAGCGACATTTCTCCGAGCACGACATTCCAGAATTGTGGCATTTCATCGATCGAGAGCTTTCGAATGATTCCGCCAACCCGAGTGATGCGGGGATCACGTTTCATTTTGAAAGTGACGCCTTCTGCTCCGTGCTCGTTTTGGGCACGGAGTTTTTCCATGAGCTCATCTGCATTGGTGACCATTGATCGGATTTTCCAGCACCAGAACGTCTGCCCTCCTAGCCCGTAGCGAAGCTGTTTATAAAAAACCGGTCCACGGTCTTCGATTTTGATGCACAGCGCGACGAACCCAATTAGCGGCGAGAGCGCTGCGAGTGCTCCTAGCCCTCCAATGATATCCACGGCGCGCTTGAGTGCTGCAGCTGATCCCACGGCGGACTTCCAAAGAAACCGTCGCATGATGTTCTGCCGTTTCCAACGGGAGACGACGCGTGGGTCTGATGCTCCGATCCAATGATCAGCTATTGTGATTTCATTCAGCGGCATACGGGAAGGCGAACTCTAAAAGTTTTATGAAAAACGTGGATAAATTGAATATTATGACTTAAGGTAAGCGAGTCGCGCTCTTGAGGCAATATTAATATCATAAAAACTATAACAAAATGGTCGTCCAAGCTGATCTCAATGAAGGTCATGATCTTTCTCTCGCCCTTGAAGCTAAAACTCTTGAGGCTGCGAATGTAAGCCAGTTCCTCTCCCAGCTCGAAGAGGCCGGTGGAGTTCCCTATCAGAGTGCTATCATCGATCTTGGGAGCATCGAAATGATCGATTCCTCGGGAGTCGGAGCGCTTCTTCAGGTGCACAAGCGTCTCGGTGAAAGCTGTGGTCCAGTGGTTCTCAAGAATGTGGGCTCGGCGGTTGTGAGCGTTCTCGAGCTTCTTCGCCTCCATCGCGTTTTTGAGATCGAGGTGAGCCGCCCGGAGGGAGGCTAACTGTCGTCCTTGGGGGCTGTGCCCCGAGTTGGTTGCGTCGCCCGGCCATCTCGCGAGACTCCACGACCTGACAAATCGTGGTATTTTCCTCGCACATCTTTATATTCTACTTTCTGCCGCTGGCGCTGCTGCTTTATTACGCAGCTCCGAAAGCGCTTCGGCACCCTGTGCTCACTGGGTTGAGCTATGTCTTTTACGGCTGGTGGAATCCGTGGTTCACGCTGCTGATGCTTTTTTCCACGGTGATTGATTACGCCTGCGGCAAACAGATTACTTCAGAAGGCGCGCCTCAATCCAAGCGGAAGCTTTTCATGTGGGTCTCCATTGGGGTGAACCTCGCCGTGCTCGCGTTTTTCAAATATGCAGCCTTCGGTGCCTCCACGGCAAGTGGTGTCATTTCATTTTTCGGCGGCGATCCTGTCGCTGTGCCGGCTTTTCTATCCCAGGTCGTGCTTCCGGTGGGGATCAGCTTTTATACCTTTCAATCGATGTCTTACAGCATCGATCTCTACCGAGGCCACGCGGTGCCCGCGAAGTCTTTTGGGGATTTCGCCTGCTACGTCAGCCTGTTTCCCCAGCTAGTCGCCGGACCAATCGTGAGGTATGGCAGCGTCGCGGATCAACTCCAAAACCGCCCGCACACCGTCGAGGGCTTCGCACTTGGACTCAGTCGTTTCAGCCTTGGCTTTGCCAAAAAGATCTTCTTGGCAAATCCGATGGGCGGCATCGCCGACGCGGCTTTCGCTGCCGGTGATGGCTCGCTCGGCACCGCTGCCGCTTGGTTTGGCGTTGCTGCATACGCCTTCCAGATTTACTTCGATTTCTCAGCCTACTCGGATATGGCAATCGGCCTTGGTCGTATGTTTGGCTTTCGTTTTCCGGAAAACTTCGATTCGCCCTACAAATCTAAATCGATTACCGAATTTTGGCGCCGCTGGCACATCTCGCTCTCTAGTTTTCTCCGCGATTACCTCTACATTCCACTCGGTGGAAACCGCCTTTCCCATGGCCGCACCTACGTCAATCTCATGACCGTCATGGTGATCGGCGGCCTCTGGCACGGAGCCTCCTGGAACTTCGTTTTGTGGGGCACCATCCATGGAGGCTGGCTCGCTTTCGAGCGCCTCATGGGGCGTGATAGCTTCTACGCCAAAGCCCCCACAATCGTCCGCACGGCGATTACCTTTCTCATCGTCCTCATCGCCTGGGTCTTTTTCCGTGCCGAAGACTTCACCGTCGCCAGCCGCTACCTGGGAGCCATGTTCGGCTGGGGAGGGGATGCTGCTACGGCTCCACTTCTCAGCGCCACACTATTTACCCCATACCGCCTCCTCACTTTCGGAATCAGCGCCATCGCCGCCTTCTTCCTTCCCAATACCCAAAAAATCCTCACCGTTCTCACCCCAGTAAACCTCTTCGGCTCCATCCTCCTCCTAGTCGCCAGCCTCGCCGTCCTCTTCTGGCAGGGATTCAACCCCTTCCTCTACTTCCAGTTCTAAAATGGCGATGAAAAACCCATATGAAGACGAAAAGGACCTCTCAGAGATTCGGGTAAGCCCCACCATCTGTTGGGCAGGGATTATCTTTTTTCTGCTCGTTTGCTGCGTCCCGCCGATTTTCCGGAATTTTACCGCTGAAAAAACGGCCGCCGTAATCTTCAAAAATAAGAGTAAACTCCCCTTCACCCAGCACCTGAGGGCAGCCGAAAAGACCATCGAAGACGCGCCCTTCACCATTCCCCCGCGTAAAGCGCTACAGAAGCTGGCCACCTCCATTCTTCAGGAAGGCAATTCGAAAACGATCATCGGTAAAGGCGGCTTTCTATTCCTTCGCCCCGGCGTCGAAGCGCTTACTGGCACCGGTCCGATTCAGCCGCCACCTCTCGGTCCCGCCTCCGATCCCTCTCTTAAAAAAGCGCACGGCCCTGCTCCTGCGATCAAGCAATTCGCCGCAGATCTCAAAGAGCGCGGAATTCGACTCCTCCTCGTCCCCATTCCGATCAAGCCCACGATCTATCCCGAGAAAATAGCGGATCTCACCGCGCCGCTCACGCATCCGGATGCGGCAGCCTTTTACGCAGATCTCGACATCGAAATTCTCGACCTTACAGATGCTTTCATCGCCGCAAAGAATCACCGCCAAGTCTACCTTAAGCAAGATACTCACTGGACTCCGGAGACCATGCAGGTTGCAGCGAAAGTCGTAGCTGCCGAGCTTGCTGAATTTAAGGGGGATACAGAATACACTCTCACTTCCGTGAAACGAAGTCACATCGGCGACCTCGTAAAGAAGCTCGAGATTGAAGAACACTTTAAGGAAGAAGAAGTAACGCTTCAGGTAGTTTCAGGAAAAACTCGAGATACCAAATCTCCCATTCTTCTTCTGGGCGATAGCTTCGTAAATATCTTCGGTGATCCCGCCATCGGCTTCGGCGATGGCAGCGAAGATCGCATCAACGCCGGCTTCGCCGAGCATCTTGCCGCCGCCCTCAAAAGGCCCATCGATGTCATTGCGAAAAATGGTGATGCCTCCACCGGCGTTCGCCAAGATTTCGGAAAACGGCCGGACAATGAAGTCCGCGCAAAAAAAGCCGTCATCTGGTTGATCGCTGCTCGCGATCTCTTCTATCCTCCGAAGCTAGCCGCAGAAAACAACGTCTCCTGGAGCAACGTTTCTTGGAGTTCCCACTCAAAAGAGGAAACGCAGGAAACTCCCGGAATCCTCACAATCGAAGCGACCCTAAAGCGCGCCGCCGCCTATGCCGATCCCAGCCAGGTCGTCTACCCAAGTAGCACCTACGAAACTGAGTGGGAAACCTCCGAGGGGGAAGTCTACCGCGTGAAATTATGGGCATTTAAAAAATCCAAAAGAGTCCCCACGGGAAAACTGGAAATTGGGAAGACTTACCGGCTTAAACTAGTTCCCGAGGAAACCGTGCCAGCCGCTGCCAGCGCCCAAAGCGCCTCTCTCGAAGGTGATCCTTATTTCGGGGATACTTATTTTTCTGAGCTCGTAGAATGACGAAGGAATCCTCTTGAGTGAGAGTCTTACTCGGTGCCTTATTAGGGATAATACCACCGCGTAAAATACTCTGGTACAACGAGCTAACAAGAGGAGGCTGAGTGTCATCTAAAGGAAGTCCCAACTCTTCCACGTATTAAACACCCTCTCGGTAATGATATTGTGATTGCAAAATGTATAAGAAGAGGTTTACTGAATATTAACCCCTAATTCCCCAAACCCCCATCATCCTCTCGATGAAACGCTCGATCTCATGGCTCTGCGTAATTTTTATGAGTTCACAACTAGCGTCTTTCAATTTCATTTAAGAGTAGATGGATCACACGATGAACACTAGGTCCTTTGAGTTTACAGTACAAGTCGGGGGGCGGAGGAAATACCCCAGATTTCATTGTAAATGATGGCATTTAAGAAGGCGTAGCTGGCAGATTTCATTCACCTAGTTACTCGCTGGGCAACCAGCGATCTTTCCCAGATACAATCAGTAAAATCAGAGCTTCTATCCTGTTTCAACAGCAACGTGGGAGTTTTTTGCAGGGAGCGCGCTACATTTTAGAATATCATGACACGCTGGCCAAAGACCAAGAAAAACACGTAAGTAATCTGCTCGGCGAATCTGGTGCGAAAAAAACAACAACGCGACCACACTTTTTTGATCGAATCGAGGTGATGTTTATTAATTAACCTTGGTGCTGATTTTTTCATTTTAATTTATATTTTATGCTACTGCCCTACCGTGCCGTGATGGCTGCAGGTGCAGCGCTTTTTGCTGCTGCGCCTGCTTCCTCTGCCTTCGATTCCATAGTTGTATTTAACGAGGTTCACTACAACCCGGGCACCGCAGCGATGGCGACCCCGGAGTTTGTCGAACTCTATAATCAAAATGCCGTTAATATTGACATGAGTGGCTGGCGTTTGACTGGGGGGATTGATTATACATTTCCCGAGGGCACCGTGATCGACGGTCGCAGTTACGCTGTCGTTTCCATTGATCCAACGATGATATCTGGCGCTCTTGGTCCGTTTGTTGGAGCCCTGGCTAACGGAGGCGAAACCATTCGCTTACGAAATAACAACCGCCGTATTATGGACGAGCTGAGCTACGATGATCGGGCTCCTTGGCCTGTTGGCGCTGATGGCTCAGGTGCCACATTGTCCAAAAAAGATCCAATGCGTTCTGGTGCCGTGCCAGAACATTGGACTCACAGCTTGGAAATCGGAGGAACGCCTGGGAATGTCAATTTCTTGGAAGACGTATTTGATGGAAGAATTGAAAATGTAGCTTTGGGGAAGACTGTGATCTCTGGCAGTAGTGCATACGACAATAAGGCGTTTAACGAGGTCTACAGCCCAACGGGAGACTTCCGAGCACAAAATGTTACCGATGGTAGTGTAAGTGATGAATTCGGAGTGAATTATTGGCTGGGTTCTAATAACGATCCCAGCCAGGACTTCACCTTGGATCTTGGGCAGAGTTACAACATCAGGCAAATTCGCTTACGAAATACGCATAATGCACAATTTAATGATCGAGGTACCCTTGGATTTCAAATTTTGGCATCAAATGTTGTAAACGCCTCGAACCAGCTTTTTGACCCGCAGGCAATTTTGATCGGCTCTTTGTCCAATGTCGCGGGGCAAGATCCAATTCCTGCTGAAATTTACACCGCAGCGAATGGACTTACTGAAATTACTGCTCGCTACCTTCGGTTCAACTCATTCTCGGCTATTAATAATGACGCTGGTCTCAATGAAATCGAAGTCTACACGACCCGTGATCCACAATTGGGATTTTCTGGTGAATCTCAGCTTTGGATTAATGAAGTGGGAGGCACCGCAGGATCCAGTTTTTGGATTGAGTTGTTCAATGCAGGTGGAGGCGCTCTGGATCTAGAGGGCTATGTTCTCACCTTTGAAGACGCTGGTGAATATGTGTTTCCTGCGGGGCAAATCATCGCTGCCGGTGGCTGGCTGGTAGTTGATTCGGCCACATTGAATCTCGCTATGGCACCGACTGATGGTGAAAACTTATATCTCTACCAGCCCGGTAAAAATGAGCTGCGTGATGCTGTTCGCATTGATGATTTAAGTATCGCGCGCGTACCTGATGGTAGTAAAAATATTTTTGGTGTTGGGGATCCTGCTGAGGTTAGCCAAGGAGCCGCGAACTCGGTCACGGTTCCGAATAGCATTGTTATCAACGAGATCATGTATAATCATCGGCCGCAATATGCCAATGTCGGTGATATACCTTCTACTCCTTACGTCGAAAATGAAGAGGAGTGGGTGGAGTTGCACAACCCTACTGCCGCAGCGGTAGATATCAGTGGATGGGAGCTTTACCGAGCGGTTGATTATGAATTTCCCGATGGAACCAGCATTCCGGCAGGTGGATACCTCGTTGTTCCTAAAGATCTCAGCGATTTTACTGCCAAGTTTCCAACTGTTACCGCAGTAGGAGGATACAGTGGCTCACTCTCAAACCGTCGCGAACGTCTAATTCTTCGTGATACATTTAATAATCCTGTCGACGAAGTCGCCTACTTCGATGGCAAGCCTTGGCCATCGTCCGCCGATGGCGGCGGCTCTAGCATAGAGCTTCGCCACCCTGAGATTGATAACAGTATCCCTGCATCTTGGGCTGCGAGTGACAATTCTGCGACGTCGAGCTGGCAAACTTACGAATACACACTCACGGCAGAGACTCCCACCTATAGCCCCTCTCAAAACGGCTTTCATGAGCTGCGCATCGGCCTTTTAGACGCGGGTGAGGTCTTGATTGATGATGTTTCAGTGGTCGAAGACCCGAACGGCACAAACCTCGAGCTTATCGCGAATGGATCCTTTGCTAACGCGGCGGGCTGGCGCTTGCTGGGCACACATCAAGATTCTGAAGTTGTCTCGGATGCTGGTGATAGCGTGCTTAAAGTTGTTGCCGCTGATCGGTTCAACTATCTCAACAACCTCATCGAAGTAAACCTCACGAACGGAGGGGCTTTACGCCCGGTTGTTAGCGGTCGGAGCTACAAGGTTAGCTTTCGTGCAAAATGGTTGTCGGGATCTCCTCAGTTTCGCTTCGAGCTGTATTACAACAAGCTAGCTAAACTTGTTGTACTTGACCAACCTGCCGCTCACGGAACTCCAGGTGCACAAAATTCCACTTACAGTGCAACACTTGGTCCTGATCTTTCAGGATTGCTTCATAGTCCTCCCGTTCCCTCTGCTGGGGATCCGGTAGTTGTGAGTGTTGATGCTGCAGATCCAAACGGGCTTGGTTCACTTTCCTTGCGCTATTCGGTAAACGCAGGTGCATTTCAGAATGTCGCAATGAGTGTGGGGGCGGATGGACGCCATCAGGCTACTATTCCGGCTCAATCGGGTGGCTCGAAAGTGCAGTTTTATGTTCGTGCAATGGATGGATCTGGGAACGTCTCGTTCGCTCCGCCGCTTGGGCCGGATTCTCGTGCCATTGTCGAGTTTGATAATGCGATCGGTGGGGGCACTAAGCAGTCAATCCGTATTAACATGCTCTCTTCAGATTCAAATGCACTTCACAGCCCAGACCTACTTTTAGACAATAAGCCGAAAGGCTGCACTATTATTGTAGATGAAGAGACCATTGCCTACGATGGAGCTATGCGTTTGCGGGGAAGTATGTTCAGTCGTCGAAATGCGAGCACAACAGGCCTGAATATAAAATTTCCTGCCGACCGGCGCTTCCGTGATATCCATTCGAGTGTTCATGTTAAACGTGGAGATTTGCGCGAGATTCTCGTGAAACACATTATTAATGCTGCTGGTGGACTCCATGACAGCTACAACGATATTGCCATACTGGACGGGCATATTAGTGGCCAGAGTGGGGTGGTTCGTCTTGAGATGGCGCGCTTTGGGCGGAATTACCTAAGAGGATTACCTGGTGGCGACGGCACAGACGGAACGGTGTTTAAGATGGAGGGGATTCGAGTATTCGAAAAAACGCAGGATGATACAAGAGATAGTCCCAAAATCCCGTTTCCAATTGATTGGGTTTCTGAGTTTGACCTTGCGGATCAAGGCGATGATCAGGAAGTTTATAGGCACAACATTCGTATAAATAGTGGTCTCGATCGCGACGATTACAGCGGCGCGATGGCGATGTGTAAACTTTTCAGTCTTGAGGGGCAAGCGTTGGAAGATGCTGCTCCGTCTGTGATTGATGTGGATGTATGGACGCGGAAGTTTGCCATGTTGGCGCTGTGTGGCATCACCGACACATACTCCCAGGGGAATCCGCATAACTGCAACTTCTACGCTGGGCCTGATGGTCTCGTCGTTCCTATCCCTTGGGACTGGGATCATACCTTTGCCCTGTCCACTACTGCGTCACTATTCGGGGATCGTAATGTAGCGAAGCTTTTCGCTCGACCGGTGTATCGGCGCCTCTATTATGGGCACTTACACGATATCGTCACCACCACCTTCAATAGTAGCTACATTTCTACCTGGGCAAGCCACCTTGGTTCGTGTGCTGGCGAAAACTACGGAACCTCCGTTTCCTACATCAATAATCGTAGTAATTATGCGCTTAGTCAGCTCCCCTCTAATGTACCTTTCATAATCACGACTAATGGTGGTTCGAATTTCAGCACAAATGGTTCAACCGTGACGCTTTCGGGCAATGGCTGGATTAATGTCCGTGAGTTTATGATCAGTGGCTTTTCTGATCCGTTCGTGCCGACGTGGACTGGTGCTGATGGTTGGGAGATCAATGTTCCGGTTGCTCCTGGGGCAAATGAGCTAGTGGTCACCGCGATTGATCACCAGGGAGGCGTTGTGGGAAGTGATGCGATCACAGTTACGAGCAATAGCAGTGTAGAGCTTGCGTCCTCGAGCAATTTAGTCGTCTCGGAGATTAATTACCATCCTGAAGTGAATTCAGACGAAGAGTTCATCGAGCTGCAGAACATTCACCCATCTGCAACAATCGATCTGAGTGGCGTTGTTTTCACTGACGGTATCGAGTTCGAATTTCCCGCTGGCATGGAATTAGCCTCTGGTGCGCGTATTTTGGTGGTGCGAGATCCTGTTGCTTTTGGGGCGGCTTACGGTGCCGGATTGCCGATAGCGGGCAGCTTCGCCAATTTGTCTGCACTTTCGAATTCCGGTGAAATGATTGTCCTTGAGGCTCCGGGTGGCGCGGTCATTCGTGCGTTCACTTACGACGACAAATTTCCTTGGCCAGAGTCACCGGATGGTGAAGGAGCAAGTCTTGTGCTTGTGAATCCGATTTCTGATCCTGATCATGCAGTTGCTGCGAACTGGAGGCCGAGCGTCGCCGCTGGAGGCAATCCTGGAGCGAGTGATGCCACTACTTTCCCCGGTGGCGATCTGCTCAGCTACGCATTTGCTGGCGAGTCGGCTACGCTCGAGTTTGATGCCGATGGGCACGTTCTTTTCAGTTTCCCTCGAAATCTCGCTGCAGATGATATCAGTTACGCGATCCAAACTTCGACTGATATGGTTCAGTGGGATGATGGTGGAATGGTTTTCATGGGGCATTCGATTACTGATCTCGGAACGGGTTTTGCTATAATGAGCTTTCGCTCGGAAAATCCGATGTCGGCAGTCGGCAATCGTATTTTTGCCCGCATTATGATATCGGGCAGAATAATCTGCGAGGCCTGCGACAAGTAATCCTAGCTTAGCCTACTGGTATGACCGTAAAAAATAGTCATTTTTTGGTCTCTGTCAGTTGTACAGACGATATTTCAGCCGTATTTCTTAAAAGTGGTTAATCTAAAGGGTGGTAACTCAAAAGCAGGGTTTTTGTATCTAAGCCTTTATAGAAAAATTGCGATATGTCGGAATGATTCTGGGCCGATTCTGATTCCTGTATAGTTACTATGAATTCCCGAGCTAAACGCAGCCTCTTCGGTAAGATGAAGGAGTCTTGGTTCTCTAACTTTCTTGAGCTTCCCAATGGCATCCCAAGCCACGGCACTTTCGAGAGGGGCATCTCATTGCTCGGCCCCGCCAGCTTCCTGGAAGCATTCATTACCTGGATCGCTGGCGTGCGGCAGCTCTGCGGCGACGGCGAGGTGCTATAGCTGGAGGTCGCGGAAGGCTGGGAGTGGGTGGGCTACGCGGAAGAAGACGCCACAAAGTTGCAGGGGAAAGAATTGGTGAAAGCGAGGAGCAAACTAGCGGGGTGGGATGAAAGCTACCTGGTGAAGTTGTTTACTTCGAATTTGGATGCGTAAGCCTTGGATGCAATCGAGGGGACGAGGTTCGTCTACATTATCACGGAGATGAGATTACCGCCTTGGGTGATCGTGCTTATTTATAAGCCCCGTTGGGATATCGAGAAGATATTCGATGAGTTTAAAAATAAACTAGGGGAACGGAAATTGTGGGGAAATCGAACGGCGGAAATTCCGGAGCGAGGGTGAAAAGAGCCGCGGGGCGCACTATGTAGCCACGGCGATTCAGAGGTTGATGGTGCGGAGCGTAAAATTCATCAGGTGGTTTGCGTGATCATATTTACCGCGAAGTTCCGTGGGAGGTTTCACTGGAGCGATTGAGGCATGTCTGCGTCAATTATTGAGACTGAGTTTTTTTTCTACAGCGATGTTTTTTTTTACTGCGGAAGGGGCTGGGGGGAGGCGTCGGCTTCGAGGTCGCCGAGGGCGTATTGGATTCCGGCTAGGTAGTGGCGGAGGATTTGGGGGTGCCAGTAGGTGGTGTTGTTGTGGCCGAAATTTGTGTAGAATACGCGGCCTTGTTTTTGGGGGTGGATCCAGGAGACGGGTGGATGGGGCTGGGCGAGGGCTTTTTCTTTTTGGTTTTCTTTGAAGTGTTTTCCCTGGAGGTTTTCTTCTTTGCTCATGTCTAGGCTGATGAGGACTCGGGAGCGCTGGCGGGAGAAGGTGCCGGGGGCGTAGGCGTAGACTTCGTCGCGGTGGGTGAAGGGTTGGTTGCCGAAGGGGAGGTTGATGGGGTGGCGGGGGGATTCGGGCTTGAAGATCCAGGTGCCGGGGGCGGTCCAGGGGTGGCCGTTGAAGCGGCCTCCGAGCATTTTTTGGCCGGGTTTCCATCCTTTGCAGGCGTCGGATGCGGCGTGAATTCCGATGAGGCCTTTGCCGGAATTGACGAATTTGAGGAGGGCTTTTTGGCCGGATTTGCCGATGGTTTGTTCGAAGCTGGTGGTGTTGTTTAGAAGGAGGGCGTCGAATTGGGCGAGGCTGGCATCGGTGAAGGTGGCGGGATCATCGGTGAGGGTGGCGTGGTAGGCTCCGCTTTTTTGGCCGAGGTGCTGGAAGGCGTAGTTTGCGGTGGCGATGCTGGCGTGGGGGTATTGGCAGCGGTAGAAGATGAGGAGCTTTCTTGGGGATTTGGGGGGCTCTGCTGTTTTGGGGAGGGCTTTATCGATGAGGGCTTTTTCTTTTTGGGTGGGGGCGAAGTGGCCGAAGAGGATGGCGCGTTTTTCGGGCCATTCGAATTTTGTCCAGCCTTTGGGCGCGCGGTCGCGCTTGCTCCCGAATTTTTCGATTTGGGCGGTGGCGAATAGGGGGAGGGTGAGGGCGAGGAGGAGTAGAGATTTAAGGTGCAAGATTTAAGCTTTAGGTTCTGATTCTGTTTCCTCGGTTTCCTCGGTTTCCTCGGTTTTCTCTGTGTTTTCTTCTGGGGGGCGGCCTCCGTTTTCTAGGAGGGCGGCTACTTGGTCTTGGACTGCTTCTACTTGATCGAGGTGGAGCTGGGGGTCGCGGATGATGATGACGTCTCCGGTGGTTTTGTGCTCGTAGATGAGGAGCTTGGAGTCTTCGGTTTGTTGGGTGTCTGTCTGGCGCAGGATTTTGCTGCGCTCGAGCATGACGGCGAGGATGTAGCGGGCGTTTTCGGTGAAGCTTTCGTTTTCTTCGACGAGGCGGCGGAGGATGTCTTGGGGGGATTCTTTGCCGATGGTTTCTTCTTCTTCGGTTTCTTTTTTTTCTGGGGGGATGTATTCGGTTTTCCAGAAGGAGAAGGGCTTGATCTCATCGGCGAGGGCTTCCCAGGCTTCGTGGGAGTAGTCGTTGCGGGTGAGGTCTTTGCTTTTGGGGTCGATGAAGAGGGCGGTGGTGAATTCTTCGCCTTCGGTGAAGGCGCGTCCGGTGTGGGCGCAGGTGTGGGCGCGGGAGCGGATTTTCCAGTCTTGGTTGATCAATTTAGGAGGGGGAAGGTTAAAGGGGGAAAAGGGAAAGGGTGGCTTATGCGGGGCGTTTTTTGAAGAGGGATGCTATGCTTGGGATGTCGCGGTTGCGCGAGCGGAAGTGGAGGAGGATGAGGCCGATGCAGGCTGCGATGATATTGACGCTCCAGGCGGCGGGGGTGGGCCACATGCGGCCGCTGCTGCCGAAGGCGAGGCTGATGGCGGTGAAGAAGTGGATGAGGAAGTAGATGAAGACGCAGGATGCGACGCCGCCGAGGACGCCTCGACGGCTGAAGACGATTCCGAGGGGGGCGGCGACGAGGGCGATGATGAGGCAGCGGAAGGGGAGGGCGATGCGGGAGGCGCGCTGGGTCTTGAAGGCGGAGAGTTCGGATTCGGGGAGGTCGGCGTTGGTATCGAGGTAGGAGCGGAGTTCGGGGACGCCGAGGAATTCGGGGTTTAGGTTGTGCGATTGGAGTTTCCAGGGGGTTTCTTCCCATTGGGTGATGCGGAGGGGCTCTTGGTGGGTGATGGGGACGGCGATGCCGCGGGCGTCGAAGTCTTCTCGGGTGGTGCAATCGAAGAGATTCCACATGCCGAGGGGGGCATTTTCTCCGGGCTCGAACCAGCTGGCACGTCTGGTGGACCAGGTCTTTTCTACCTCGCCGTTTTCATCAAGCTGGAGGATTTCGACTTGGGACATTTTGTTTTTCCCGTTCATGTCGATGGGGATGGAGCCGACGTACCAGATGCGGTTGGCTTCGCGGTTGACGAAGAGGACGCGTTGGGCGGAGGTCTTGCTTTTTTTGATGTTTTTTTCGTCGAGGCTTTGGAGGAGTTCTTCTTTTTGGCGTTCGGCTTGGGGGGCCCACTCGTAGTTCATGGCGAGTGAGATGAGGGTGGCGTAGGCGGCGATGGAGAAGATGGGGAGGAGGATTCGGGGGGTGCTGATGCCGGCTCCTAGCATGGAGATGAATTCATTGGTGCGGGACATGCGCCCGAGGGTGTAGAGGGTGGCTAGGAGGATGGAGATATCGAGGGTGAGGACGATGATCTGGGGGAGGCGGGCGAGGTAGAAGCCGATGAGGATGCCGGCGGTGGGGGGGATTTCGGCGTCGATGAAGTCTGGTCCGTTGTCTGCAAGGTCGATGATGAACCAGATGGAGATGAAGCCGATGAGGCAGAGGGCGAAGGGGGTGAGGAAGCTGCGGACGATGTATCGGTCGAAGGTATTGGCTCGGGTGTAGAGGCAGAGGGCGATGGGGGGGGAGATGATGACGAGGGAGACGAGGGCGAGCTTGATGAAGTAGGAGAGTGGGGTGGTGGCTTCGCCTTGGAAGCTGGTGGTGGCGTCGCGGTAGCCGGTGAAGATGTCCCAGGTGAGGTAGGCGGCGAGGCTGATGAGGCTGGCGGTGGCGAGGAGGGCGAGTTGCTTTTTCCCGCGGTGCTGGAGGAGGCCGATGAGGGCGGCGGGGGCGAGCCAGAGGAGGAGGGTGGAGAAGTGCTTCCAGGCCCAGGTGAAGGCGGTGTCGGAGAAGAAGACGTCGGCTTTTTTTGCGTCGGGGGATTCGAACCAGGTGGTGTTTTCCCAGGTGAGGTTGGCGGCGGCTTGGGGGGCGTCGGATCGGGCGGTGAGGGCGACGATGAGGGTGCCTAGGAGGAGAAGGGCGAGGGGGAGCCAGCGCTGGGTGGTGAGCCAGTGGAATGCGGTGGTGAGGTGGGCGCCGGTATTGCTGGAGAGGCGCTGGATGGTGGCGAGGGCGTGCCGGATTTTGGTGGTGTCGCGGCGGGAGGTGTGGTGTTTTTCGGGGGGTGGCTGGGGTGTGGTGCCGGAGGAGGGGGCTTGCTCGGCGATGATGGCTTGGGCGAAGCGACCGGGGGATCGGTGCTTTTTGCGGACGTTTTTCTTTGGGGGGGGCGCCATCTGGTGGGTCTTCTTCGAGCGTGGGAGAGGGGGCGTCAAGTTGCGCGAGTGGGGGGCGTGCGCTAGCGGATGGGACCACGAAATGATTGCACTGCGGGACGCGTTTGCCCCGGGGAGTTTCCCCGGATTTATTGGCGACTATTTTTCAGAAACCGGGAGGCTGTCGCACTCGCGTGATTTTGAGTATCGTGCGGAGCAGCAACAGATGGCGGAGGCGGTGGCGCGGGGGCTGGAGTCGAGCGATCCACTTGTGGTGGAGGCGGGGACTGGGGTGGGGAAGTCGCTGGCGTATTTGATTCCGGCGGCGTTTTTCGCATTGCGGAATAAGCGGAAGGCGATCATTACGACGCATACGATCAATTTGCAGGAGCAGTTGGCGGCGAAGGATATTCCGCTGGTGAAAAAATTATTGGGGGAGGATGATGAGTTGAAGGCGGTGTTGTTGAAGGGGCGGCAGAATTATTTGTGCCCGACGCGATTGGAGGGGGCGATGGAGACTTCGGGGGATCTTTTTTCGACGAGTGAGGTGGAGGAGATGCGGGCGCTGTGGGAGTGGGCGTCGGTGACGGAGGATGGGACGCTGAGTGATCTGGATTTCCATCCGTCGCCGAAGGTGTGGGCGCAGGTGTGTAGTGAGGCGCATGCGTGTACGGCGAAGCGGTGTGGGCCGACGGGGCGTTGTTTTTATCAGGAGCTGCGGAAGCAGGCGGCGGATGCGAATTTGCTGGTGATGAATCACACGTTGTTTTTCACGTTGCTGGGGCAGAATGCGATTCCTGGGGATGATGCAGATGTGGGGGCGGCGGCTTCGGAGGATGAGGAGCCGGGGTTTTTATATCCGGGGGATTTTGTGGTGTTTGATGAGGCGCATACGTTGGAGAATATTGCGGCGCGTCAGCTGGGGCTGCGGGTGGCGCAATCGAGTGTGCGGTTTGATGCGCAGCGTCTGTATAATCCTCGGACGCGGAAGGGGCTTTTTGCGATGGCTCGGAGTGCGGAGGGGATCAAGGCGGTGGCGGGGCTTTTGGATGCGATGGAGATGTTTTTCGCGGAGGTGGAGGGGCGCTGCACTTTCCGTGGACCGGCTCGGGAGTATCGGGTGCATGATATTGGGCTGGTGGAGGATACGATTTCGGGGGCGCTTCTTGAGGTGGAGAAGGTGGCGAAATCGGCTTCGGAGGATGCGAGGAGTGAGGCGGCTGCGGCGGAACTTAATGAGATGGCGCGGCGGATGCGATCGGCGCGAGCGGGTGTACAGGCGTTTCTCGATCAGGGGCTGGATGAGCATGTGTATTGGGTGGAGCGGACGGGGGGAGGGGATCGAGGGGTGCCTTCGATCGTCTTGCATGCGGCTCCGGTGGATGTGAGCGAGGTGCTGGAGCGGATTCTTTTTCGTGAGGGGCGGGAGTGTATTTTAACGAGTGCGACGCTGGGGGTGGGGGATGCGAATCTGAATTATTTCCGCCAGAGGGTGGGGGCGATGCGGGCGCGGGCGCTCCAGATTGGGAGCCCTTTCGATTACGAGAGCCAGATGAAGCTTTATATTGCGAAGGAGATGCCGATGCCGAATGACAAGCTTTACGCGGAGGCTTTGCATCGCTGGATTGCGTATTTCTTGGAAAAGTCGGATGGGCGGGCGTTTGTGCTTTTCACGAGCTATCGCCAGATGGCGGATGCGGCTGATGCTTTGGGCGGGTTTCTCGAAGAGAATAATTGGACGCTTTTGCAGCAGGGGAAGGGGAAGCCGCGGCATCGGCTTATCGCTGAATTTCGCGAGGATACGCATAGTGTGCTTTTCGGCACGGATAGCTTTTGGACTGGGGTGGATGTGCCGGGTGAGGCGCTTTCGAATGTGATTGTGACGCGGCTTCCTTTTGCGGTGCCGGATCATCCGCTCACTGCGGCTCGCCTTGAGCAGATTGATGAAAATGGGGGAAACCCCTTTATGGAGTATTCGGTGCCGGAGGCGGTGCTTAAGCTTCGGCAGGGGATTGGGCGACTTATTCGCTCTTCACGTGATGAGGGAATTGCGGTAATTCTAGATAATCGGGTGCTCACGAAACGTTATGGGCAGGCGTTTGTGAAGGCGCTTCCGGTGCGTCCTGAAATCGTGGAGGGGCAGGGGCTTGATTATTCGGGGATGGGGCCGCTTGATGAGATCGACCCACCGGCGCGGCGCTAGAGGTCTTGGCCGTCGAGGAGTTTGCGGAGCTGCTCTGCGGGCCATTGGCCGGGGACGGTCGCGGTGGTGAGGTATCCGTAATTCAAGACGCTTCCAGCTTCGGCAAAGAGGAGGCGGGAGGCGCGGCCAAAACGCCCCATTCCCATCACAGACATCTGAATGGGAAAGCGCCCGGGCTTAAGAAGGCGGGCGAGCCGGATGACGTCTTCTATAGATGTGGGAGTGGCTGCGATCTTGCATACGGATGCTCCGCCATCGATGGCGCGGCTTACGGTCTCTTCGAGTGTGGCTTCGGGAGGGACACTTGCGAAATCGTGCGCCGAAGCGATCACTGGCTTGTCTTCGGCTGAATAGAGTTCGAGCGTTTGTGCCATGGTTTTGAGGGATCGCACCTCAATATCAACGGCGGACGCATAGGTGATGGCGTCTTTGAGCATTTCGGATCGCTGCTGGTCTGAAAGTGAGCCCGTGCCGCCCTCATCAGCTCGCCGACACGTAAGAAGGGCGGGGAGGGGGAGCGCGTGGGTCTTCAGCAGGCTTGTGCCAAGGCAATCCAAGCGAATTTCGAGGATGTCGCAGTTGGGTTTTTCTGAGATTACGAGATCGAAAGCGCGCTTACTATCAACGACTCCAATGACTTTCACCGGGGTTTTATCGCAGAAAGAAAGTGGTTGGTGGAAATTCATCGAGAACCGCTATACAAGATGCTTCCCGTCTCATCAATGGTAACCACTCGCTCTACATCTCGCCGACTCCTCGGTCGGAAGCAGGAAATTAATCTGATTCTCAATCAGATGTCCGATGCGTTGCTTATTGTCGCGGCATTTGCTGCGGCTTACTGGGTTCGCGTTGCGGCGCACGATGTCTTTTTTGCGAAGTTGGATCTCGCGGAGATCCCCCCGATACAGGATTTTTTCTGGGTTGCTGCTATTTCGGCGCCGTTTCTCCCTCTGATATTGGAGGGGGGGGGATTCTATACGAGCCCGCTTCAGAAATCGGCCTGGCGTAGTCTGCAGCAGGTCGCGCGCAGCTTCTTATGGATGGCTCTTGTGATAGGAGGCTTTGTGGTTTTCCTGAAATGGAGCCCTGGGAGCCGCTCTGTTTTGCCAATTTTCGCGTTCTTTTCGATGGTTTTACTGCTTGGGAAAGAGCGGATTGTTCAGCAATATTTGAGGAAGAAAGTGCGGACTGAGGGGCTTCTAGAGCGTGTGATCATCGCGGGCACACCTACTGCGATCGAAGCGCTAATCGAAAAAATGCCTGAGGATCAGCGTGCAATCATCAGCGTCGTCGGGAAGATCGACCTCTCGCGGGAAAACGTGGCGGATCTCATCGAATGCATGCATACCCACTCTGCTGAGCGGGTCATTTTTGCCACTGCTCACATCCATTTCGATAAAATCGAGCGCGCCATTCATGCCTGTGAGACTGAAGGTGTAGAAGCCTGGCTCGCCGCCGATTTTATCCAGACGTCGATCGCTCGCCCAAGCTTCGACGTCTTTGGAGGACGTCCCATGATCGTGTTTCGCACGACGCCGGATATTTCATGGTCGTTGCTCTTTAAGGATATTATTGACCGCGCGGGGGCGCTTGTTCTGATTTTTTGTTCTTCACCGTTTTGGCTTTTCGCCTACATCGGGATCCGCCTTAAATCTCCGGACGGACCCGTCTTGTTTCGCCAAAATCGCTCGGGAAGAAATGGTCGCCCTTTCTCGATGCTGAAATTCCGCTCGATGCACCCAGGTGCAGAGTCGCAGCGGGATAAGCTCAGCGAGCAAAATAAAATGTCCGGACCCGTCTTCAAGATTGACAATGACCCTCGCATTTTTGCGTTTGGAAAGCTTCTTCGTCGCACGAGCATTGATGAGCTCCCCCAGCTGCTCAATGTTCTCGCTGGAGACATGTCACTCGTCGGTCCTCGGCCACTGCCAACCTACGAGATCGATAATATTGATGACAAGGCTCAGCGCCGTCGCCTCAGCGTGAAGCCTGGGCTCACTTGCCTCTGGCAGATCAATGGCCGGAATAAAATCACTAGTTTTGAAGATTGGGTAAAGCTAGATCTCCAATATATCGACAACTGGTCGATCTGGCTTGATATTTCGATTCTCTTGCGCACGGTCCCTGCCGTCCTCTTCGGCTCGGGAGCTAAATGAGGTTTTACCGCTAATGCGTTGCAAACTTGAGTGAATGCAACGATAGCTCTCACACTTTTCATAAAATTTACACAACATGGATCTTTTTACCCCCCAACGCCGCGGCGATAAGCGTGTCGCAGTTGTCACTGGAGCCGCTGGCTTCCTCGGCTCTCACCTCACCGACCGCCTCCTTGCCGATGGCTATCGTGTCATTGGTATCGATAATCTCCTCACTGGAAACACCCGCAACATCGATCACCTCGCGGGGAACAAGGATTATCACTTCATCGAGCACGACGTCACGAATTTCATTTACGTCCCGGGCGAAGTGCACTTCGTCTATCACTTCGCGTCACCGGCTAGCCCGATCGATTATCTCGAGCTCCCCATTCCCACCCTCAAGGTGGGTGCCCATGGCACCCATAATGCCCTGGGGCTCGCGAAGGCCAAAGGTGCGACTTTCCTCATCGCTTCCACTTCCGAAGTGTATGGTGATCCATTGATTCACCCGCAGACCGAAGACTACTGGGGCAATGTGAATCCGATTGGACCTCGCGGCGTCTACGATGAAGCCAAACGCTTCGCAGAGGCCATCACGATGGCGTATCATCGCTACCACCGTCTCGACACGAAAATTGTCCGTATCTTCAATACTTACGGACCGCGCATGCGTCTCGAGGACGGCCGCGTCGTTCCTGCATTTATCGGTCAAGCCCTGCAGGGTGAGCCGCTCACTGTCTTCGGTGATGGCTCTCAGACTCGGAGCTTCTGCTATGTCTCCGATCTCATCGATGGAATTGTGAAACTCTCTCGCTCGGAAGAGCATCATCCGACGAATATCGGAAATCCCAAGGAGATGACGATCCGCCAATTTGCTGAGGCAATCCTCGAAAAGACCGGCGCAAAACTTGAAATTATCGAGAAGCCGCTTCCCGAAGATGATCCTAAAGTTCGTCAGCCTAATATCGAGAAGGCTCAGCGCGTTCTTGGATGGGAGCCTAAGGTCGCCTTTGATGAGGGAATTACGCATACTATCGATTATTTCCGCAATTTCCTTGCGAACGAAAAATAGAGATATTTCTTATTTCTAAGAAATAAGAAATAAACGGCCTTCTAGGCTCTTTTTTTCTCGCAAACTCAATGAAATCATAGCAGCCTACGAGTAACTGTTGGATTATCGAAATTTCCTTAAATCCTCTTAAATCCCAAATATGAGAAATATCACTCTTCATCGCTCTCTATCAGCAATTGCTGCTGGAGTATTTTCATTAGCACTATTTTCTCCAAGTCAGGCGTCTGCCCAAGCCGTTCGTGTTGAGATCGACGATGTGAAAATCGAAGATCAGAAAACGCCGAACTACAGTGTCTCGGGCGTCACGGATAAGCGTTGGGATCCAAAGACCTGGCTCGAATTTGAAATTATTTTTGAGACTAAAGTCAAGCAGAGCCGCGCAACGGCCATCGATGGTCTTGTCGCTAAATTTTACCTCGTCCTTGATAATACTTCGAAAGAGGAGCAGCGGACGCTCATCGGAGAGACTAAAATGATGAGTGTGCCCGCAGGCGAAAAATCTGCGACCGTTCTCTACCTCTCACCTGCCGCGATCGAGAAAATGACTGGCTCGAAAACGGGAGCCAAAGAGAAATATTGGGGTGTGGAATTCCTTTATAACGGTGTTCTCGTTGGAACGAAGTCGAGCAATGGTAAGGAATGGTGGAAAGATCCCCGCGCTTATCCAAGTGCCAGCGGTATCCTCAAGAAAAAATCAAAAACTCCATTCGCTCCTCTTTGGGGGGATTACCACGCATCAGAAAGCGGGGAATAAGTGTCTAGCTCTCCTTGTGGTGGTAGGGACAAAGCTTTTCGGCTTGAGCGCTTCCCTCACCCCCCCCTTTCGAGAGCCCGGCGAATACCAGGTGAATCGTTTTTTTGTGACGCAAAAGTTGCAAAGCCTTTCATTCACGCTGACATCCCAAAGTGTTGTCTAAAAATCCCTCTTTCGGAACATCATTCATCGGTTCCAGATCTCCTTCTCTTACTCTACCCCGCCCCTCATAGATGGCTGCAAAAAAGACGATCGTCGCACTCAATATTGGTGCTCAGAAAATTTCAATGGGTGTGTTCACCCCTGGCTCAAGTGGCTTACAGCTTAGGCGCTATAGCTCGGTTGACTTGCCCGGTGATCCGGCGGGAGATGCTGCGCGGCCTTCTCAGATTCAGTCGGCTGTCGCTGATCTTGCTGCTACTTTGAAGGTGAAGGGTTCGCCCGTCCGCTATGCGGTTTCGGGAAAAAATTCGTTCCTTCGATTCGTAAAGCTTCCGCCACTTGGTGGTGATCAAGTCGATCAAATTGTTGAATTTGAGGCTCAGCAAAACGTGCCTTTCCCTCTCGATGAAGTCGCCTGGGATTATCACCTCATTGGTGATACCGAGGGAACGGGGGAGGTCGAAGTTGCGATTGCTGCTGTAAAACGTGATTATCTTGATGAAATCACGGACTCAATCTCGTCCTCTCTACAGCCTGAAAGTGTCGATGCTGCTCCAGTAGCCATCTACAATGCTTTCCGCCATAATTACGCAGATGTCGTCGAGCCTACGCTTCTCATCGACATCGGTGCTCGTTCTGCAAACCTGATCTACATTGATGGAGATAAGGTATTTGCCCGAAACACAACCGCGATCGGTGGTGCTGCGATTACTCAGGCAATTGCTAAGGAGTTTGGAGGGGAGTTTCCTCTCGCCGAGCAACGCAAGCTTGCGGATGGGCTGGTAAATCTAGGTGGTGGTTACGAAGATCCAGAAGATCCAGAAGTGGCCGCCATTTCGAAGGTGATTCGCAATAGCCTGACCCGTCTTCACGCAGATATCGTTCGCACGACTAATCAGTATCGTGGCCAGCAAGGGGGCGCTGCTCCCCAGCGTGTATTTCTTGCGGGAGGCACCGCAAGCCTTCCCTATGCTAAGGAATTTTTCGAAGAGAAGCTCAGTCTGCCCGTTGAGCACTTCAATCCGCTTCGTACGGTGGCCACTTCACCAGAAGTGAATGCTGAGCAAGCTGGTGCTGAGGCACACACTCTTGGTGAGCTTGTAGGGCTTGCTCTCACTGGTGCTGGGGCTTCTTCGATGAATATCGATCTTGTCCCTACCGCTGTCGAGCGTGCTAGAGACGTTCAGATGCGCCGACCATACCTCATTTTGAGTGCTGTAGCGATTCTTGGAATCCTCGCGGCGGGTGTAGTTCACTTCGTGCGTGGAAATGCCGTTCTCAATGAAAAGCTTGCTGATCTTAAGGAGGTAAGGGAAGATCTGGGCAATTGGGATCGCCAGATATCCGCTGTCTATGATAGTCTTAAAGATGATCGCGCCCGCGGTGAAGATCTCTCCTCTGCAGTAGAGTTTCGGAGCTTCTGGCTGGATGTTTTATCTGATATAAATTCTCGTCTTACGGGAGATTCCGTGTGGATTACCGAGTTTACCCCCCTTGCTGGAACTTCTTCGGTGACTGGTGAGGCAATTGATTCTGTGGGCAATTCAATCGCTGCCAAATACGCGAAAAAAGACTCCGCTGTTATGGATGGTCTCTTCATTCGAGGGCTCTACCGTGATAGTGCTTCTGGTCCGGCTGAGGTAAGGGCGCTCCTAGATTCGCTGAAAGAGTCTGATTATTTCGATTTGAGTGGACTCGATTTGGATCGTGACGCTTACGAAACCGCGTTCACTTTGAACTCGAAAAAAGACAAGTGGGCATTCCCTTTTGAATTCGTCCTCCCGCTTAAGCAGCCCGTCGAGTTTCTCCCTGCGAAATAAGCCCGCTCTCAACTCCTAAATTTATCCCCTTACCGTCAACCAAATCCTATGGACTGGTTCAAAGAAAACAAATTCATCTCCGGCCTCCTTGCAGTAGTCATTATTGGCTCCGCACTTCTTGGATTCCTCTTAGTTAATCAGCGAAGCCAGTTTGCTGAATCTCAGGCTAAATACCAGACTGAGGCGAAGAAGGTGAAGCAGCTCAGAGGGCGCAAGCTCTTCCCAAGTGAAGCGAATCTCAAGCTTCAGCAAAAAGAAGCCGAATCTTACTCGGAGTCAGTTGATCGTCTTCATGAAAAGCTTCTCGCGTATCAGCGTCCGTTTGATGAGGCGATGTCTGATACGGGATTTCAGAGTCTCCTTACACAGAAAGTGCTCGATGTTAAGTCCCGTGCAGCTCGTGAAGGTGTCGAAATGGGCGATGCATTCGCCTTTGGCTTCGAGCGCTACGCGTCCGAGCTTCCAAGGCTTGATGCAGTGCCTGAGCTCAATTTCTCGCTCGAAGCTGGTGATTATCTCGTAGGAAAACTGTTCGATGCTGGTGTCGAGGCACTCCTTGTCATGGAGCGTGATCCGCTTGCGATAGAGTCGAAAGCTGTCGCGGCGAAAGGTGACGACGAAGAGGGAGAGGAGGATTTCTATGAAGAAGAGAGGGAGGAAGAAGCTGCTGAGGATGAAGAGTCCGAGCAGACTCAAAATGATCCGATCGTTATCGGAAAATCGGGAGTTCTCGTCCGCTACCCGTTCAAACTCAAATTTCGCTCAGGCTCGGATTCGATTGAAAGGTTTCTTGAATTTGTGGCAAATACGTCAAAGGACAGCGTTTTTTACAACATCAAGACAATCACGCTTGATAACTCTGCCAAAGATGGTCCCGCTCGATCAGGGAGTTCAAGCCGTCGCCGGGGGTCTAGCGCTGCAGCTGCGGACGATTCCCAGGTCGTTCTTGGTGCCGAGACTGTGGAAACAACCGTCTGGATCGATGCCATACGAGTTAATCCAATCAAAGATGAAGATGCAGGCGAGTCTGATGCGTAGGCGCTCATTGGAAAATCTCTAAATACTCCAAATTTATCTAATTTACTGGCCGCCTTAGGCGTCTTCACAAGCTACAACCCCGGAAATGGAAACCCTCCAAAAACAGTACGATAAAGTCGCCCTCATAGTGGCATCTGTCATCGCAATCGCATTCGCCGTAATTCTCGCCATGAAGTCGCTGGCTTTTGGCGATCAGTTCGAAGAAAAACAGGTTGAGCAGCGCGAGGAGCTTGGAGATACCGGCACCACACTGATCACGAAGTGTATCAATAAGCTCGACGTTGACCAGAAGTGGACGCGACCAGAAAATGGTGGGATCGAAATCCCGCTTACCGTATCTCTTCCTATTGTAGAGAAGAAGGACGGCAGCATCGTCAATATGGCGGATCCTGCAACTTCTGGTCTGCGTGTTGCCATTCATCCGCGTGAAGATGCTGATGTGGATGTTTCGAACCGCTGGCTTTGGAAGAACGGTCTAGATTACACGAAAACCGAAGTTCTCACTTTCGATCCTGATGGTGATGGATTTTCAAATCTGGAGGAGTATCTCGGTCAAACTGATCCTCAGGATGCGGAGCAGTTTCCTCCATTTTACACGAAGCTTTTCCTCAAAGAGCGAGGCGAAGATCGCTACACCCTTCGGTTTAGCGCGGCGATTAATCCTCAGTTTCAGGTCGTGAGAATTTTCCCCGAGAGGAAAAAAAGCTGGTTTAAAGCAGTTGGGGAATCCTTTCCTGATGCCGATGCGGATCCTGCTAAGGGGCGTTTCACGATCGTTGCGATCAATGAGAAAAAAGATGCACGTGGGCTTGATGCTTCCGAGCTGATGATTCGGGATAATGTCCGCACGGACAATAATCCTTTTGCCCTCCTTAAGGGGGTAGAGACTGATCGTCCGATCTACTGGGCGAATTTCGTATACGAATTCAAAGCAGATACCCCGGAGCCATTCCGTGTAGATAAAGGTGAGACCTTCTCCTTCCCCAACGATGCTGATACAGTTTATACCCTCAAGGAGGTAGATGCGTCATCAGCCACAATTTCCTTCATCCCTGCTGGTAAAGCCACTGCTGAGGAAGTCACAATTCCGCTGGACAAGTAAAGGTCTCTTAAGCACACTCAATCATTCTTCTCACACTACCCCTTCGAGCGCGACGCCCCGGCGTAGGTGCTGAAATTTCCCGTCCTCAATCTCCCCATTTCAAACACATTAATCTGATGACATATCCCATCTCAACAAAACCCCTGAGCGCTCCGTTGCTCGGTGTGGCCGCAGTCGGCCTGCTGCTTGTATCGCAGCCGACTCTTCTTGCTGGTTCTGGTGGCTACGGCGTTTCCGGTATCGCGGAACGTGAGCTAGTTCGCCGCCAAAATGCGATTGCCGAAGCTGATGCTGCCGTTGTTGAGGGTAACCGGCTTTATGATCAGGGTGATTACGAAGGTGCCATTGGTGAGTATGGCAAGGCGCTCTCTCTTTATCCTGATGCGCCAGTTGTTGCCGCGCGTCGCCAAACCGCAATTGCTTCCTACGCGGATGCAAGTGTGGAGCTTGCGCAGCAGCGTGCGGACAATGGTGAATACGACAATGCTCGTAATCTTCTCAATACCGTTCTTTCCGATGAATATGATCCGGATAACAGCGATGCGAAGGAGCTTCTTGAGAATATGAAGGATCCCGATCGCTTCAATCCTTCAAATACTGCCGAACATATGGCAAACGTTCAGGAAGTTAAGCGTTTGCTTAAGCTTGCGAAAGGAAGCTATGATTTGGGTAATTTCGATGATGCTCGCAATTCGCTTAACCAGGTTTTAGTTGTTGATCGCTATAACACTGCGGCTCGCCGCCAGCTTGAAAAGCTTGAGCGACGTGTTTCGCTTCATCATGAATCAAGCCGCGATCACACACGGGCTGCGATGATTCGTGCTGTTGATGAGCTTTGGGAAACATACGTGCCGGATTCAAGTCTTAGCGGTGACGACGAAGAGTTTATCGGAGAAGTCGATGGAAGCGTTGCTACTTCTCAGAAGTTGAAGCAAATTCGTCTTCCACTCATCTCACTTGATGAGGCAACGATTCAGGAGGCCGTGGATCTCCTTCGTATCCAGAGTATTCAATATGATACCACAGGTGTTGGTGATAAGGGCGTTAATATCGTAATTAAGGAGGGATCTAGCGGCGACGCTACTGCATCTGTGGCAAATAAGCGTATCACGCTCAATCTTACGGATGTCCCACTTGAGGAGGCCCTAAAGTATATTACGGATCTCGGCGGTCTTCGTTATCGTGTTGAGCCTTTCGCGGTTGTCGTTGTTCCTGCAGATGATACGGGGCTTGAGCTAATTACTCGTGTCTTCCGTGTTCCGCCTACGTTCACTTCTGGTGGTGGCGGTGATGATGGTGCGACTGACGATGCAGACCCATTTGCAGACCCCTCAGCAAGTGCTGGTCCCTCCCTTATTGCTCCACGTAACGCGAAAGAGATTCTTTCGGAAGCTGGTGTGACCTTCCCAGAAGGATCTAGCGCCTTTTTTGATCGAGCTACTTCGCGCCTCATCCTGCGTAATACGCCGAATAACATCGACCTCGCTTCTCAGTATGTCGAAACGATTCGCCGTAACGGCCAGACTCAGATCTTCATCACGACTAAGTTTGTTGAAGTGACCCAAGAGAATACCGAAGAACTTGGATTTGATTGGCTTCTCGGCCAGTTCAACATTCCAAGTTCGGATCGCGTATTCGGAGGTGGTGGAACTGCCGGTAATGCGGCTACTGGTTCTGTTGGAACCACAGAATTTCCATTCGCCCGTCCTGGCAGTGATGTCCCTATTGGAGGAAATCCAATTAGCCGGGGGCTTCGCTTTGGATCAGAGGCAATCACAAATAATGCGATTGATGGTCTCATTCGCCAGCAGGCAGATGTAGTCTCAAGCGTTTCTCCAGGAATTGCTACGATCGCTGGTGTCTTCACTGATCCACAGTTCCAGGTGGTCATTCGGGCTCTCGATCAAAAAAAGGGTGTCGATCTCATGTCTGCGCCGAGTATCGTGACTCGTTCCGGTCAGCGAGCTAGTATCCAGGTGATTCGCGAGTTCATCTACCCAACTGAGTTTGATCCACCGGAAATTCCGCAGACTTTTGGAGGTGGTGGAAACAACAACGGAGGCGGTGCATTGAACCCGTTTGTGGGACAATCTGCTTCGGTATCTTCTTTCCCGGTCACGCCTACGACTCCGACTTCTTTCGAAATGCGTCCTACGGGAGTGACTCTGGAAGTTGATCCTACGATCGGACCTGATGGTTATACGATCGACCTGAATCTTGCTCCTGAAGTTGTTGAGTTCGAAGGATTCATTAACTACGGAAGTCCTATTCAATCAGGCGGCACCAACTCGCTTGGACAGGCTACCACGATTGTTCTTACTGATAACAAGATCGAGCAGCCTGTATTCTCTGTCCGCAGAGTGTCTACTGCGGTTACGATATGGGACGGGCAGACTGTCGCTATTGGTGGCTTGATTCGTGAAGACGTTCAGATTGTAGAGGACAAAGTGCCTCTTCTTGGTGATCTTCCTCTCTTGGGGCGTCTCTTTCGCACCAAAGCTGATAATCACTTCAAGCGTAACCTGATGATCTTCGTGACTGCGACGTTGATTGACCCAGCAGGTCAGCGGATCAACCAGCCTACCACGCGCTCTGGCGATGGTAGTGATCCAGAGCCAACTCTATTCGATGAGCCAATCCTCGATGACGTTGAGATTTTCACGAAGTGATCTGATTTAATTTATTGGAAAGGCGGAAAGGGGAAACCCTTTCCGCCTTTTTTGTGATAGAGGCTTATGCTGACAACGCTGATCATCACTGGTGGGATTGCTACGGGGAAATCCACGTTTTGCGGTTCGCTAAAATCGCTTAGCGAGGGGAGGGACGTGTCATTTTTTGATGCGGATACGAGCGTCCACGAGCTGTTGACAAGGCCTGATGTCGCGCGGACAATCAGTGACGAATTTGGCTCGACCGTGATTGGTTCGGATGGAGCTATTTCGCGACCCGCACTGCGGGAAGCCGTGTTCGCACGTTCGCCTGCTGAAATTCAAGGGGCGCGCAAAAGGCTCGAAGCGATCCTCCACCCGTTGGTGAGGGATGATTACCGCTCCGCTCTCGAGACTGCGAAGGGCAATCACCCGAGCGGATTGTTTATTGCTGATATTCCTTTGTACTTCGAATCTGAAACAGGAGCTTACTGCTCTGATCACGTTGCCGTTGTCGCCTGCTCTCCTGAGGTGCAGCGTGAGCGGGTGCTTGTTCGAGGAGGCGAACGCGGAGTTTCTGAATCTGATTCGCTAGCTCTCATTGCGGCGCAACGACCTATTATGGAAAAGGTCGATGCTGCCGATTATGTTGTCTGGAATGACGGCCACCCCAGCGCTCTTGAAGTGCAGGCTGAGTATCTCACCGGCCTCTTTTCTAATTAATTACCGAATACCTTATGACCACGACTGAACCAGCCGAGGCTCCTTCTAACGATAGCGAAGCTCCGCCCGAAAATGGTGTTGAGCCGCAGAAGGAAAAACCGCCCATTCCCGAATTTATTGATCTGAATGAGTTTCAGAATCAGAGCCTCGTCGAGCTGTTTAATCTAGGCTCTGAACTTGGCCTTCGAGTGGGAGGTGTTCGTTCGAAGCATCAGCTTGTTTTCGAGATCTTGAGATTTTACGGAAAGAAGGGTGCTCGGATTGAAGCGACGGGTATTTTTGAGCCAGGGCGTGATGCTTTTGGGTTTCTCCGCTGGGCGGAGTATAATTTTGCGTCTACGCAGGATAGTATTTATCTAACGCCGCAGCTGATCAAAGAGTTTCGCCTTCGTCCTGCGACTAAGGTGAAGGTGCTTTTGCGGAAGCCTCGGGATAAAGATAAGTATTTATCGGCGGAGTCGTTTCTTGAGATCGAGGATGTGCCGGTGGAGTCTTGGGAGCAGTCTCCCTCCTTTGATGGCCTGACGCCGCTTTCTCCTCGGGAACGGCTTATTCTCGAGGATGTCGATACGAAGGCTGTGGGACCTCGCGTGGTTGATATTATTGCTCCGCTAGGTAAAGGGCAGCGTGGTTTGATCTGCGCGCCACCACGGGGAGGGAAGACGATCCTTCTCAAAGATATTGCGAAATCGCTAAAGAAGAATCATCCCGAGGTGGAGCTTGTGATTCTGTTGCTTGATGAGCGTCCCGAGGAGGTGACGGATTTTGAGGAGAACGTGGATGTAGATATCTATAGTTCGACGTTTGATGAAAATCCTAGCCGACACATTCAGGTGGCGGAGCTTGTTTCTGAGCGTGCGAAGCGCCTTGTGGAGACGGGGAAAGATGTGGTGATCTTATTGGATAGCCTCACGCGCCTTTCGCGCAGCTACAATGCTGCGCAGGGAGGTAAGGGAGGGATTCTCTCTGGAGGTATTCATAAGCAGGCGCTTGAGAAGCCGCGGCGCTTTTTTGGCTCGGCGCGTAATGTAGAGAATGGCGGCTCGTTGACTATTTTGGCGACCGCATTGATCGAGACGGAGAACCGGATGGATGAGGTGATTTTCGAGGAGTTTAAAGGCACTGGTAATATGGAGATTCAGCTTGATCGCGAGCTGGTGGAGCGCCGTGTTTTCCCTGCGATACACATCCAGAAATCTGCGACTCGGAAAGATGATCTGCTTTACCATCCTGATGAGTTTAAGCGGATTGGTATGATTCGCCGGCAGTTGGCTCAGGTTCCCGCTTTTGAGGCGATGGAATTTCTTATTAAAAATATCGTCCGCACGAATACGAATGCGGAGCTTTTGCTTACCGGACTCAAAGAGGGACGGCGCTAGGCTGCTCTTCGAACATTTATCGACTTCATGGAAACAGCCCCCCCTATTGCTGACGCGCCCCCCGAACCGAAGCCTGAGCCACTTGCTCCGGTGCCAGTATCACCGGATACTTTCCGGTGGGTTCGGGATAATGATGCGCTCGTGACATTTATTGATCGCGTGCAGAAGAGTGGTGCCGAGCGTGGTGAGGATCCAGTAGTGGTGGCTCTCGATACAGAGGCTGATTCGCTTCATTCGTATCAGGAGAAGCTTTGTTTAGTGCAGTTTGCCGATGGTGAGGAGCTTGCGCTGATTGATCCTCTTGAAATTTCGGAGCTCCAGCCGCTTGGAGACCTTGCTGCGAATTCGGTGATTTGGCTTCATGGTGCTGATTTTGATATGCGGATGTTGAAGCGGACTTTTGGTGTTGTTCCGTTTCGGGTTTGGGATA
Source organism: uncultured Verrucomicrobiales bacterium (assembly GCA_937922595.1). Lineage (GTDB taxonomy): Bacteria > Verrucomicrobiota > Verrucomicrobiia > Verrucomicrobiales > DEV007 > CALAIY01. Next base: position 77,309 of record CALAIY010000029.1, read on the forward strand.
CGCAGGTCGCGGCGCGTCTTTTGGGGTTCCAAAAGTTTGGTCTGGCGGCGATGATTGAGGTGGTGTTTGGAGTGACGCTTTCGAAGTCTTCCCAGCGTGCGGATTGGGGGAAACGTCCTCTTACGGAAAAGATGACGGAGTATGCGCTGAATGATGTGCGGTACATGCTTCCGCTGGCTGATTATTTGATGGGGGAGCTTGAGAAAAAGAACCGGGTTGCGTGGTTTGAAGAGTCTTGTGAGGCGGCGCGTCAGACGGTGATTGATCGGGAGGATAAAAGTAAGGATGATGTGTGGCGGATTTCTGGCTGGGGGAAGCTTTCTCCGAGGGGATTGGCATATCTTCGGGAATTGTGGTTTTGGCGTGATGGTGAGGCGGAGCGTCTTGATCGGCCTGCCTTCAAGGTGATGAATAATGAATGGATTTCGAAGATGGCGCACTCTTTGGCTAAAGAGGGACATGCGGAGATTCCGCAATTCGTGCGTCCGCAGCAGCGACGTAGGCTTCTTGATGTAATTAAGAAGGCTCGTGAGATTCCTCAGGAAGATTGGCCGAAGAAAAAGCGCCCAGGCGGCCGGGGGCATAAGGAAGAGAATGAAGCTGGCTATAAAATTCTGCGTAAGAAGCGGGATGAAGTGGCGGCGGAATTGGGAATTGATCAAACGCTGCTCGCTACTCGGGCGACGCTTGAGCGCCTTTCGGTGGCTCCTGAAGATGTCTCTGAAGTGTTGCTCAATTGGCAGCGTGAGGTGCTATTTCCAGAGGGTGTGGAGGTGGTGCTTAATGCCTCATCACCTGCTGAGGTGTAATCGTTTCGTCAGCAATGAGGGGGTGCAGATTCGGGCTCGACGGTGATGATGGTGCCGAGGGTGTGGGATTTGCCTGGGGCTAGGGTGATGGTGTCTTTTCCGGTGTTTACGGATTCGATGCAGACCATTTCTTGGTAGGCTTTGTTGGGGAAGTCTTGGATGGTGGCGGCTCCGGATTTCCAGGGATTCCAGATGGCGATTGTGTGGCTGCCTTGGCGGGCGATGCGGAGGGTTCTGCTGAGGGTGGGGTCGTGGAGGAGGGTGTCTTTGGTGGTATTTTCGAGTTCGATATCGATTGGTTGGTCGATCGTTCCGATATCGGTGATGGTGGTTTTTGTGATGTCGCCGATGTGAAGGTAGGTGTGGAGGCCTCCGCCGATGGTGAAGGGAGTTTTCCCGGTGTTTTTGGTGGTGAGTTGTACGGAGAGTGAGGTCTCGGTGAGGACGATGTGTTGGGTGACTTCGCAGGGGTGGTTCCAGAGGTGGGGATGGGCGGCGGGGTCTTGGAGGCGGAGGGTGGCGTGTGATTCTTGGATGTCGGTGGCTTCCCAAGGGGCGGTGCGGGCGAAGCCGTGATTGGGCTTGGTGGGGTCTTCTGGGTGGATGTAGAACCAGGGCCAGCAGATGGGAATGCCTCCACGTATGGCGGTGCCTTCTTGGAAGATTGCGTCGGGGCTGAGCCAGAGGACGGGGTATGGGGAATTACTTGAGGTGAAGCCGATGACTTGGCCGCCGTGGAGGGAGATGGGGGCGAAGGCTTCGCCGCAGTGGAGTTGGATCATGGGAGACGATGAGTCCATTTATGGAATTCTTCTGGAATGGGTGCTTCGTAATTTAGCGGTGTGCCTGTCTTTGGGTGGGTGATGCCCAATTTCCAGGCGTGGAGCATGAGGCGATTAGTCTCGGATGATGGCTTGCCGTAGATTGGATCGCCGAGGAGGGGGGCGATGAGGTGCTTCATGTGGACGCGAATTTGGTGGGTGCGCCCGGTGTGGAGATCGCAACGGATGAGGGCGGTGGTGCCGATTTGGGCGAGGACTTGGTAGGTGGTGCTGGCGGTTTTCCCGGAGCTGGAGGTATCGGGAAGGACTGCCATTTTTTGGCGGTTGTGCGGGGAGCGGCCGATGATGTTGGTGATGGTGCCGGAGGGGTCTTTGGGGATGCCGGTGGTGATGCAGAGATAGGTTTTGGAATTGGTGCGTTCGGCGAATTGTCGGGCGAGGTGTTCGTGGGATTGGTCGTTGCGGGCGACGACCATGCAGCCGCTGGTGTCTTTATCGAGGCGGTGGACGATGCCGGGGCGATTGATTCCTCCGATGGAGGAGAGGGGGCCGAAGTGGTGGAGGAGGGCGTTTACGAGGGTGCCATCGGGATTGCCTGCTGCGGGGTGGACGACCATGCCGGGGGCTTTGTTGATGATGGCGAGATCGGAGTCTTCGTAGAGGATACTTAGGGGGATGTCTTGGGGGAGGGATTCTGCGGGGGCATCGGGTGGGATTTCGATGGTGATGTGGGCTCCTTGGGAGATGGTGGCTTTGGGCTTGGTGGTTTCGCCGTTGATGCGGATGTGGCCGGATTTTACGAGTCCTTGGAGCCTGGAGCGGGAGAATTCGGGGAGGTGGGTGGCGAGGACGCGATCGAGTCGCTGGCCGGAATCGGCAGCGGATGCGGTGAAAGAAGAGGGTGGGTTGGGAGTTTCGTTGGGCACGGGAACGTGTTATGGGATCGGAGAGATGCCGGATGATGAACCTCTTGTAAATGCCTGCCCTGCGTGTGCTGGGTTGATTGATGTGACGGAGGTAGAGCCGTATTCAAAGGTGGAGTGTCCTAATTGTGGGGATTACATTCGGGTGCGTGCGGAATTTAATCATTTTAAGATTGAGAAGCAGATTGGCGCGGGAGGGATGAGCCGGGTGTTTTTGGCGGAGGATTTGGCTTTGGGCCGGAAGGATGCGTTGAAAATTTTGAATAAGCTGCTGGGCGAGGATGCGGAGCGGGCGGCGCAATTTGAGCGGGAGGCGATGATTACGGCGTCGATCAGCCATCCGAATGTGGTGAAGGTATTTTCTGTAGGGACGGATCAGGGGCATTTTTATATTGCGATGGAGAATGTGGCGGGCGGGAGCTTGGAGGAGGTGATTTCGGAGAAGGGAAGGATGGAGGAGCTGAATGGGCTGGAGGTGGCGATCGGGGCGGCGCGCGGATTGCGTGCGGCGCATCTGGCTGGGCTGGTGCACCGGGATGTGAAGCCGGGGAATATTCTTTTGGCGGAGGATGGGACGCCAAAGATTGTGGATTTTGGATTGGCGCTTTTTTCGGATCGTGATGTTGAGCAGGATGATGGAGAGATCTGGGCGACGCCTTATTATGTGCCGCCGGAGGTGCTTGATCGGGCTCCGGATGATTTTCGTGGAGATATTTATAGTTTAGGGGCTTCTTTTTTCCATGCGTTGGCGGGGGAGCCTGCTTTTGCTGCGGATACGACTTCGGTGGCGGAGCTTAAGAGGCTTAAGGAGATGCCTGTAAGTCTTGCTGATTCGGCGCCGGATGTGTGTGCGGAGACGTGTGCGGTGATTGATCGGGCGATGGCGGTGAATCCGGATGAGCGGTTTGCTAGTTATGATGAACTTATCGAGCATTTAACGTATGCGGCTAAGTGCGTGAAGCGGGGGAAGGGAACGAAGGTGGTGAAGAAGAAGGCGAAATGGCTGCCGTGGGCGGCGGCTGGGGTGGTGGTGCTGGTGGTTGTTGCGGGGGTAGTGGGGCTGGCCGGAGGTGATGAAGAGGTGGCGCGGGTGGAGGAGCCGGAGTTATTCTTGGAAAATCTTGCGGGTGGCGAAACGGTTTCTCAACGATACTTGAAGGCTCGGAGGGCTCTTTCGGGAGGGAAGGTGAAGGTGGCGCGTGCGGCATTTGATGCGTTGGCTGGTGATGATGTGGTGCCGGAGCCGACGAGGGGGTGGAGCCGCTACAATGCGGGAATTGCGGCGTTGCTTGATGATGATCGCGGGGGGGCGATGGCGGCTTTTGAGGCGTTGGGGGATAGTGCGAAGGTGGCGGTGGGGAGTGATGGAAAGGCGTTTTCTGCGGTGGTGGATGCGGTGATTTCCAAGCGGTTTCCGAGTGGGAGCGAGGGGCGCGAGGCGGCGATGCTGGCGGGCGGGCTTGCGGGATGGGTGGGAGAGGATGCGGATTGGGCGTTGCGGTGTTTGAATGGGTTTGTGGCAGCGGAAGATATGGGGGCGGAGGTGTGGTTGGAAAGTTACCGTCCGCTGGTGGCTCCGTATCTTCATGATTTGGGTGTGTTGGCTCCTTGGCTGAGTGATGATCTTGGTGAGCCTGGCGAAGGAATGGGAAAGCGGGTGCGTGCTGCGGTGGCGAAATTGAAATTAGATACGGGTGTGTCTGCTGAAGCTGGTGAAGCTCTTCGTGCTATGGCGGAGAAGTTAGATTTGGCGTATGCTGCAGCGCGTGTGCAGAAGGAGGCGATGAGTGATGAGGGTGCGGCAGAGGAAATTAAGATGTTGGGGGGGCTTGTGGTGGAGGCGCGGGGAAGGGTGAAGGGGTATGATTTTAGTGAAGGTCTTGAGTATGTGCGGGGTGGTGTGTGTCGATCGGTGCTTGGGAAGAAGGGGCTGAATGCATTGGTCGCTCGCTGGGAGGCTGCGGCGCAATTTCTCCCGATGCTGGCGGATGATTTGGTGGCTTTGAAGTATGCTGGTGGTGTGGTGCGGGGGACGGCTCCGGCTAGGGAAGGGGTGGTGTCTGGGGCGAAATCGGAGACGCTATTGCTGGCTACTGCGGGGGGGGAGGTGGAGGTGCGCTTTGAGGATATTTTGCCGGAAGAGCTTGTGCTGATGGCGGAGGCGGCGGCTGAAAAGATTGCGGATTCTTCGGCTTATTATGAGCGCCGGGAGCGAGCGGTTGCTTTTGCTCAGGTGGTTGCGGAGGGGGAGGATGGGGCACGCTGGGCAAACGAGCTTCGCAAGGTTCTCGCGGAGGAGCTGGTGCGGTTTCGCGAACGCGAGAAACTTCTTCGCGAACTTGGCTTGTAGCGCTGGAATTTTGGGTAGGTTGCGTGGATGCAAACGACCAATACTGAATCTGGTGGTGGTGATGGAAAACCACCGACGCCTGAAGAAATCGCTAAGAAGCTCGCGGATTTGATGGGCGAGAATTTCGGGGGGAAGGTGAATTTTACGTCGGTGCCACCGATGGGGTTCACGCCAGATATGGAGGAGCCGTCTGAGGAGGTGGAGGCACTGGAGACTAAGGAGAGGAATTATGATTTCCCGTATCGGCCGCGTGATATCAAGGCGCATTTGGATCGCTTCGTGATTAAGCAGGATGAGGCAAAGAAGGTGCTTTCAATTGCGGTGTGCGATCACTATAACCGGGCGAGCTTTATGCAGCGCTTGGAGGAAGCGGAGCCGGGGAAGGCGAGGGATGTGGAGTTTGCGAAGCAGAATGTGATCATTGTGGGGCCGACTGGGGTGGGGAAAACCTATTTGGTGAAGCATGTGGCGGATCTGATTGGGGTGCCGTTTGTGAAGGCGGATGCGACGAAGTTTTCCGAGACGGGGTATGTGGGGGGGGATGTGGATGATTTGGTGCGTGATTTGGTAAATAAGGCGGATGGCGATGTGGAACTCGCGGAGCATGGCATTATTTATATCGACGAGGTCGATAAGTTAGCGACGGGGGGGAGCGAGCGAGGGCGTGATGTAAGTGGGCGTGGTGTGCAGACGGCGTTGCTTAAGCTGATGGAAGATTCTGAGGTGTCGCTGAAGAGTCCGATGGATTTCGGAGGGCAGATGCAGGCGATGTTTAGCGGGGGAGGTAAGGGGAAGCCGAAGCGTAATATGGTGCGGACGCGGCATATCTTATTCGTGGTAAGTGGGGCGTTTTCGGGGCTGGAGAAGGTGGTGAAGAAGCGTCTTAGTGCGGGAGTGATTGGCTTTGGCGCGGAGGCTGCGGATCGTGTGGAGGAGCCGGGCGAGGCATTCCAGCACGTGGCGACTCAGGATTTTATTGATTTCGGATTCGAGGCTGAGTTTATCGGGCGTCTTCCGGTAAGGGTGGTGTGTGATGTGCTGAAGGCGGATGACTTATTTGAAATTCTGAAGGATTCGGAGGGGAGCTTAATTAAGCAATATGAGCGGGAATTTGCGGCTTATGGGATCGGGGTGCGCTTCGAGGATGGTGCGCTGCGGAAGCTGGCGGAGCAGGCTTCGGTGGAGAAGACTGGGGCGCGCGGATTGGTGACGGTGGGCGAGCGGCTTTTGCGGGGATTTAAATTCGAGCTGCCGGGGACGTCGGTCTCGGAGCTTACGATTGATGCGGAGCTCGTGGATGATCCGGATACGGCGCTGGCTAAGTATTGCGAGCTTGGGCGGAATGTGGATGTGGCTAAGATTGCGCAGGAGGTGGCGGCGTTTACCCGGGATTTCGCTTCGGAGAATGGGATTACGATTACCTTTAATGAGGATGCTCTTGTCGCGCTTGGTGAGGGGATGGCGGCGAGTGGGGAGACGGTGTTGCAGCACTGCCGACGGTTATTTAAGGATTATCCGTTTGGGCTGAAATTGGTGCTAAAGAATGGTGGGGGGAGTGCGTTTACCTTGGGAGCCGATGCCGTGGCCGATCCGGATAAGGTGCTTAGTGATCTCGTCGTTCGTTCCTATCGTGGGGCGGAAGCTGGGGGCGCGGGTTGATCGTTCGGCGAAAACGCTTAAAGAACCTCATGTCTAAATCGATACTCATGGCCTTCGTATCCGCCGCTTTTGCGGTGGCAGTCGGTCTTGTGCTTGATGGGGCGGGGCTTTTTGGTGGTGCCTCGGAGGCATTTGCGGGGTGGATGGAGTCTGCGGGGATTGTGGGGGAGGGGGCGATTTCGCTGCCGGCGCTGGGGGTATTGGCTACGATTCTTGCGTCGCTTTTCGCGGCGTGGGTTGTGAGTTTGGCTGTGAGGCTGAGGGAAGTTGTCTGGGTGCCGTTGGTGACGGGGCTTTTGGTTTTTACGGGGACGTTGGTGCTGGCGGTGTTGGGGGTGCTGGTGTCTCCTTTCGCTGCGATGGTATCGTGTTTAATAGTGTGTGTGATAGGTGTGGGGATGGGGCTTACCAAGCCTGGGAAGCGGGGAAGCGCTGCGAGGGCGCTTCTCGCAGGGCGAGCGTCTTCGGCAAGTGTGGCGATGGCGGTGGATACTGGGGGTGGGATTGAAAGTCCGGTTCGGCGTGAGGTGACGGTGGTGACGATTCGATTGCTTGGTGTGGATGATCTCGTGGGAGGTTTGGAGCCGTGGGGGGTGATTGATGTGAATGCGGCGATTGATACTGCGGTGAGTGCAAAATTGCTTGGGGCGGGGGCGCTGCTGGATCGTTCGGCGCCCGATTGTGTCTGCGCTATTTTTGGAGCTTTCGGAGGAAGTGCTGAGAGCAATGCTGCCTCGGGAATTGGAGCTGCTCTTGAAGTGCGTGAACGAGTGCGCTCCGTCGCGATGGCGCTTACGGATAAGCTCCGCGAGGAAGTGCGCGTGGGTATCTCGGTGGAAACGGGGATGGCGGTGGCGGGAGTTTTTAAGACTGCTGGTGCGAGGGATGAATTTGGAGTGGTGGGAGCAGTGACGGATGTCGGTCGTAGGCTTGCCGGAGCGAACGCGATTTATGGAAGTAAGCTTCTTCTCGGAAACCGCGCTCATCAGCTTGCGGGTGATTCCGTGGCAGTGCGTCCGATGGAGATGTTATCGGATCCACATTCTGGGTCGCTGAGCGAAGTCTATGAGGTGCTCGCACTTGCTGGCGAATTGGGTGATGAAGCGGAAGAGCGTCGGGAGGTGTTTTGGAGGGCGGTTGTTCTATTTCGAGAGGGGCAGTGGGAGGAGGCGCTGGCTCAATTTGAGCGTGCTCGAAGCGGTGAGGTTACGGATTCCCCACTGGAGTATTTTATTGGGCTAGCTAGGCGGGCATATGCTGGGGATTCTCCCGAAAAGAGCCGGTCAAAAGGTGGCAAAGGGGGCGTCCAGAAAACGAGTCACGTTCGCAGCTCCCGGACGTTGTAATCACTGCTGTGGGAGAGTAGAGGAGTGCGGTGCAAAAAATTGATTACCCGCCTGAAGTTCGGGCACTTGTTTCTCAGCTGAAACGCCTTCCTGGAATTGGCGCGCGGAGTGCCGAGCGGATGGCGGTCTGGGTGCTACAAGATCGTGGCGGTTTTGCTGAAGATTGTGCTCGGATCCTCGGCGAGGCTGCGGAGCGAATCTCGGCATGTGCTACTTGTGGCTTTTACCTTTCACAGGGGAATGCCTGCGCGGTCTGCGATGCGTCAGGGCGCGAAGTGAACACGATCTGTGTAGTAGAGCAGCCTACCGACGTTCTTCCGCTGGAGCGTTCTGGGGCATTTTCTGGTCTTTACCATGTGCTTGGTGGGCGTCTTGCCCCGCTCGATAATATCGGGCCTGAAGACCTTCGCATCGCTGAGCTTGATGCACGTATCACTTCGGGAGCCTCCGGCGAAACCGCCGTTCGTGAAGTCATCCTTGCTCTTTCAGCGGATGTCGAAGGCGAGGCGACCGCGAATTACCTCGCGGAACTCCTCTCGCCGCGAGGGATCTCCGTCACTCGTCTCGCTCAGGGGCTTCCTGCAGGTGGTGGTCTTGAGCACGCGGACGCACTCACTCTGGCTCGTGCCCTTGGCGGGCGGCGGGCGCTCTAAAATTTCCCCGATTTTCTATTTCACTCTTTCCCCTTTCCACTTCAACGTCCTCCCCCCCCCCGCATTATGCCTAAGATCGACGCCGCACTCCATCAGGACAAAAAGCCGCCCTGGATTAAAGTCCGCCTTCCGCGTGACCCAAAATTCTGGTCCACCAAAGGTCTCGTCTCGGATCTCAAGCTCCACACCGTCTGCGAAGAAGCGCAGTGTCCGAATCGTTGGGAATGCTGGTCCGCTGGTACCGCCACCTTCATGATTGCTGGAGACCGCTGCACGCGTGCTTGCGGTTTCTGTGCAGTGAAAACCGCCAAGCCCCTCGCTCTTGAAGCTGATGAGCCTCAGCGCGTCGCTGAAGCCACCAAGCGTCTCGACCTCAATCACGTCGTCATCACCGCAGTCGCCCGGGATGACGTCGCCGATGGCGGAGCCCTCCACTTTGCCGAGACCATCGAAGCCGTCCGCAAGGAAAACCCCTCAATCACAATCGAGATCCTCGTTCCCGATTTCAACGCCCGTGACGATGCGCTTCAGACCGTCATCGACGCCCGCCCCCACATCTTCAATCACAACCTCGAGACCGTAGAGCGGCTCACCCCACTCGTCCGCTCGCGCGCGAAGTACGACCGCTCGCTCCACGTCCTCAAGCGTGCCAAAGAGCTCGCCGGCGGAGAGCGTAAAATCGCCACCAAGTCCGGGATTATGCTCGGTCTCGGCGAATCTGAGGAAGAAATCATCACCGCCCTCGACGACCTCCGCACTGCCGGAGTCACAGTGCTTACCCTTGGGCAATACCTCCGACCTTCGATAAAACACCTCCCCGTGGTCGATTACATCACTCCCGAGACGTTTGATCGCTACAAAGTCATCGCCCTTGAGAAAGGCTTCACTCACGTCGCCTCCGGGCCGCTCGTTCGCAGCTCCTATCACGCCGCCGATTTCAAGCCTGAACTCGAACTCGATCTCCCCGACGAGCCCGCCGCTGCCTAGCGGTAAAGCTTGCACCATAAAACCATTTAAGATAGGCTAAGGAACGTATGTTACTCGAACTCATTTCCAAAGGCGGCCTCCTCATCTGGCCTATTTTGGCGTGCAGTTTCGTAGGTCTCGGCATCTTCGCCGAGCGCTTCCTCACCTATCATCGTGCGACGATCAACGTCCCGGATTTTCTCCACGGCCTGCGCAATCTCATTCAGCGTAAGAATTACGCCGAAGCCCTCCATGAATGCGCCGGCACCCCCGGTCCCGTCGCCCGCGTCATTCACGCCGCAGTCCGCCGCCATCACGCCCCCCGCGCCGATCTCAAAGCCATTACCCAGGAAGCCGGGCAGCTCGAAGTCCCCGGCCTTGAGCGCTATCTGAATGCCCTGCTCGCCATCGCCTACGTCACCCCCCTCCTCGGTCTTCTTGGCACGATGCTCGGAATGATTGATGCCTTCGCCAGCATCGCTGGAAATGGCTACGCCACCCCTTCCGAAATGGGACGGGGTATCTACAAAGCGCTCTACTCCAGCGCCGCCGGCCTCGCCGTAGCCGTCCCCACCTACGTTCTTTACACCTATCTTTCCGCCAGCGCCCGCACCCTCATTCATGATATGGAGCGCGCCGGCACCGAAGTCGTCAATATCATCTGCGACTCCCGCGAACGCCGCGACTCCGATATCATCGCCTTCGGCGAAAACCGCCCAGCAGAAGACGACACACCAAAAGCTGGGCGCAGGCGTAAAGCCAAAAGCTAAAAAGCCCCCACTCAGGTGAAGCTAGAAAGCACGCTCCGTCGCCGATCCGGCTTCCTCCACACCGTCCCCGTGATCGATGGTGTGCTGATGCTTCTGCTCTTCTTTCTTCTTGGATCGAATTTCACCCTCCAATCCGGAGTGAACGTCACGCTTCCAGAATCTCCCGCCGTCCTTCGTCCGCTCAAGCAGGCACACGAAATCGTCATCTCCGCCGCCACAGCGGAAACGCCCGCCACCCTTACCCTAGATGGCACTCCCTTCTTTCTCCCCGAGCTCGCCGACCTTCTCGAAGCAGGCCGCGCACAATCCGCCGCTCTCGTCATCCGCGCAGATCGGCTCACAGGCTACGGCACCGTCTTTGAAGTCCAGAATATTGCGCTCACGAAAGGCTTCACTGTAGCCCTTGCCGCCTCGCCCGCCCCCGGCGCACCCTTCTCCTTCCCGTGAGCGAAGTCGTAGACCCCGAAGAGCCCACCTTTCAGTGGAAAACGGCCCGCCGCCCCAATCGTGCCCGGCTACTCCTCTTCATTTTCCTCTCCACCTTCGTTCACATCGGCTTCTTCTACCTCTTCCGCATTGCCACCGGAACCCGCGAGACCCCCGTCCCTCGCCCCCAGAGCGTCACCCTGCTCCACCCCTCCCATCCGCTCGCCGCGCCACTCATCGAGCGCCTGATCGACCGCGCCACCGCCACCACCGGCAGCCTCCGCAGTGCCGCCAGCAGCTCCCTCCAGCTCTCTGAATTCGCCCCCACCTACAGTCCCAGCTACGCCGGCTACCAGCCCAAGCTCCGTCCCTTCCCCGAGCCTGATCGCACACGGCCTCTTCCACCAATCCACCAATCGAGCACGCCGATTCTCCCGCCAGTAATCGCCCCCGAGCCTATACCCGCACCTCCGGCGCAAACTCCATCACCCACCCTGGCATTTTCTCCCACCCTCCAATCTAGAGCACCCAGTGATGCTCTAGATACGCTCGCTTCCATCATCAAGCCCGGCACGCATCACGTCTTCTCCATCGCCCTCGCCCCCACCGGCCACGTCACCCACCTTCTCGCCATCCCAGGATCTGCCTCCGCCCCGCCCCCCCCCGAGACCCTTCTCACCGCCATTAGCTCCCTTCGTTTCGCCCCCGCCTCCAGCACCACCGCGGGCACCCTCACCATCAATCGATAAACGAATGAAAGAGCCCAGCCGCAAACCCCAGCGCCTTCCACCCGGTGCCACTAGTTACGCCACCATCGAAACCCCTCTCGGCCCGCTCACCCTCACCGCGTCACCCCAAGGACTTTCAGGCCTCTACTTCAAAAATCGCACCAAAACCGAAGACCTCCACCGCCTCCAAAAAGACCCGGAAAACGCATTCATCCTCCAAGCCACCCAAGAACTCCAAACCTACTTCAAAGGAGCCCCCACCGCCTTCACCGTCCCCGTTCATTTTGAAGGCACCGATTTTCAAAAAGCCGTCTGGTCCGCGCTTGCCAAAATCCCCTACGGCGAAACCACCACCTACGGCCAAATCGCCGATCGAATAAAAAACCCCAAAGCCGTGCGCGCCGTCGGCCTAGCCACCGGAGCCAACCCCGTCTCCATCATCGTACCCTGCCACCGAGTGATCGGGAAAAACGGCACCCTCACCGGCTTCGGCGGAGGCCTAGATCGAAAGCGCCACCTTCTAAAGCTCGAGCACATCGATCTTCTTTAGTTTCTTATTAAAAAAATGTTTATCGCTTCCGATCCCTTCGCCCTCGTCGGTCGCCCCCTCGATGAGATCACCGCGCGCCTTCGTGCCGGGCTTCCTGTAGCCGCCTTTGATCATCTCCAGAAAGCCCTTGGCGTCACCGCCAATGAGCTTGCTGCTCCAATGCACCTCGCGCCGCGCACGCTCGCTCGGCGAAAAAAAGAAGGCACTCTTACTGCTGAAGAATCCGATCACCTCTTCCGCATCGCCCGGCTCTTCCGTCTTGCTGAAAATCTTCTGGGCACCCCCGAGAGCGCTCGCCGTTGGTTTACTGCGCCCAAAGCCGCCCTAGGCCATCAATCTCCCCTCCAGGCCGCCGACACCACCCCTGGTTCGCGCGAAATTGAAGACCTGTTAGGCCGTATCGAATTCGGTATCTTCGCATGAGCGAGCACACCACCATCTGGCGGCTCGTGCATAAGAGCCATGCTGAGATCGCCTACACCACCAAGGAAGCTTACCAATTCCCCGGGCATCACACCCCAAGAAATACTGCCGTAATCTACGCTGCTGAATCGCCTTCCCAAGCGATCCTAGAAACACTTCTGCACTTAGGCGATCCCCAGCTCCTTCAACGCGATTACCTGCTCGTCCCAGCAAAGATCGCCACCAGCACAATCTACCAAGCCGAGCAGTTTTCCCGCAGCCTTCTTCAAAAACACTTAGCACTGCGCCTTCCTGCAAGTATCCCCAGTGAATATCTAGTCCTCGTAAATCCCGCTCACCAAGATTTCTCTAGCTTCATTAAGATAGGTGCCCCAATCGCGCCGCTCGATCTGTAGTATTCATTTGGAGAGATCTGCTGTGTAGGTCTCTTTCAATTCCGATTAGATTTTAATTTTCAGAAACTCGTGATCCTATTCTTACCTATCTGGCTAAGGAGGATGTCGGTGCTGATAGCGATGCGATTGTTGTGCCTCAAGTGCTCGACGAGTGGGATCATACTATAAGAGCTTTTCGAAAGCATTTTATTTATACGGATGGTGCCGGTGAGTTGTGTAAGTCGGGCATTATTAAAATAATGCGGGCTTATTTGTTTCCGAATAAATATGCGGAGATGTGGGAAGTGATCGAGCCTCCGATTGTCTGGAGTAAGCCTCTTTTACCTAAGAGCTATGATGTGAAATAGGGAGAGAGGTGGCGAGCTATGCTCGCTTGAGTTTGCCGCTGGCTGTTTTGGGGAGGTTGCAGACGAAGGTGATTTTGGCGGGGATTTTGTAGTTGGAGAGGGTGGCGCGGCAGTGTTTTAGGAGGGCGGCTTTGGTGGGGCGTTCTTCTTTGGCGATGATTTCGGCGGCGGGGATTTGGCCGGTGATGGGGTGGGGAATTCCGGTGACTCGGGATTGGATGATTCCGGGGTGGGCGTTTAATACGGCTTCTATTTCTTCGGCGAAGCATTTCATGCCGCCTACGTTGATGACGGATTTTTTTCTTCCGGAGATGGTGATGCAGCCGTCGCTATCTTGGGTGGCGAGGTCTCCGGTGGGGAACCATTCGTCAGTGAAGGGGTGCCAGGGGGTGAGGTAGGCGTCGAAGATGCCGGGGCCTTTGAGGAGGAGTTCGCTATCTTTGGCTAGCTTGATCTGGAAGTTAGATTGGGGCCAACCTACTGCGCCGGGGCGGTTTTCTGGGTCGCGGGTGTTGAGGAGGGGGAGGCCGCATTCTATGATGCCGAAGCCTTGGGTGAGGGGGAGGTGGAATTGTTTTTTGAAGAGGGTGGCGGTGGTGGCGGGTAAAGGGGCGGCGGTGGAGACTGCTAGGCGGAGGCTTTGGCAGGGGGCTGCGCTGGGGTGGGCGGCGAGGAGGGCGTAGTGGAAGGGGGAGGCGTAGAGGATGGTGCCGGCGTTTTTCTGGAGGTCGGTGAGGACGTTTTCGGCGAGGTGGCTTTGGCAGATGATGGTGGTGGCGCCGTGGAGGAGGTAGAGGATGATGGAGACGGCGAAGTGGTGGGCCATGGGGAGCATCCAGATGATGCGGTCGGTGGGGCCGATTTGGAGGAGGTGATTGCAGGTGGTGACGCGGGCGAGGAGGGTTTCGTGGGAGAGGATGACGCCTTTGCTGGTGCCGGTGGTGCCGGAGCTGAAGCGGATGAGGGCGGGGTTTAATTGATTGAAGTTATCTTCGGGGAAGGTGGGTTTTGCGGTGGTGACGTTGGTGGTGAGTCCGTCTGTAGATAGGATGCCGTGGAGGGCTGTGGTGTCGATGAGGGTGCGGCGTTCGCTTGGGGTGAGTTCGCTGGGGAGGGGGACGAGGCAGCCTTGTTGTTTTAGGATGGCGAGGGAGAGGATGATGTGGTCGATGCCGTTGGGGACGTCGAGGCCGATGCGTTGCCGGGGGGTGCAGGGGAGTTTTTCGGCGGCAGCGGAGACGGCGGTTTCGAGGTCGCTGAAGGTGAGGGTGGTGTCTCCGGCGATGATGGCGGGGGCTTCGGGATTTTTGGCTGGGAAGATGTGGTCGAGGATGTTCATCCGAGGAGGTCGGCGAGGAGGTGTTTTTCCATGAGGTCGATTTCGGCGCGGGTGACGCCGGGTTCGCGCCAGGCGAAGACGAGGGTGAGGAGGCCGTTTTTTTCGTTGGCGAAGATGCCGCTGCCGGGTGGGGCGTAGAGGGCGGGGAGGTGCCAGGCGTTGGTGATTTCGGTGTGGTGGAATTGTTTTAGGCGGGGGGCGAGTTCGCCGGTGAGGGAGTGGTAGAAGGTGTTGTATTCGCCGTGCATTTGGGTGCGGATGAAGCGGATGTAGATCTCGGGGGGGATGCGGTGCATGAGCTGGAGGAGATCGGTGAAGGCAGAGGAGAGGCGGTTTTTCTGTCCTGTGGTTTGGAGGTGCTGGAAGGCGGCGGTGAGTTTTTGGAGGTCTGTGGTTTCTTCTGGGGTGACGCGGAAGAAGTCCATGGAGAGGTGGTTTTGAAAGATGGGGGTGATGCGGGCGCGGCGTTTGCGGAGCTGGACGGGGATGTTGGCGACGTAGGATTGCTGTGGTGTGCCGCGGGATTCGAAGAGGGCTTTGTGGGCGCGGGTGGTGGCGGCGAGGAAGTAGGGGGTGTGGATGAGACCGCAGGCGTCGGTGGCGCGTTGCTTTACGGTGCGGGATTGCTCGGGGGTGAGGGTGATGCGGTGATTGCGGGGCTGGGCGGGGCGGATTTTGGGGCCGGCGGGGGAGGCGAAGCGGGGAACGCGGATGTCCCAGAAGTGGTTTACGATGGGGCTTGTGCGTGTCCAGAGCTCGGAGAAGGCGAGCTTTTTGTGGGTGTGTGGGGTGGATGTGCCGGGGGTGGTGCCGGGGGTGGCTATTTCTTGGAGGAGTAATTCTGCTCCGATGGCGTCGAGGATTTGGTGGCGCCAGGTGAGGACGAACCAGGCGGTGCCTCCGGGGAGGGGGAAGAGGTCGCAGCGGATATTGCAGTAGCCGGGGGCTGCGGGGTAGGGGGGGAGGAGGTCGCAGAGGGGGGCGAGGTGGGGCTCACCTTGGGTGGTGGGGTGGATGGTGAGGGGGATTTCGGATGCGGGGGCGGGGGCGATCTCGAAGTGGGGGATGGCGAGGGGGTGGCTTTTCCTGGTCCAGGCGGTGAGGATGGGGTGGAGGGCGAGGACTTGGGCGAGGGCGGCGCGGAGGCTGGCGGCTTCGGGCACTTTGGAGAGCACGAGGATGCTTTGGCTTCGGTGCACGCCTTGGCTCCGGCGGTGCATGAAGCCATCGAAGGCGTGGATGAAGGCGTCGGTGCCGGTGGGGTCTAGGGGGAGGCGGCTCACCTCTTGCTGTGGACGAGTGCGGCGATGGCGCGGGCGTTTACGAAGTGCTCGTGGATGACTTCCGCCATGGGGATGGCGGTGGAGAATTCTTCTTCGATGAGGACGAGGAGCTGCATGATGGCCATGGAGTCGAGGCCTTCTTCGAAGAGATTGGTGTCGGGGGTGAGGGGGGATTCAGGCTCGATGATTTCGGTGCCGATTATCTCGACGAGGCGGCTTTGGAGCGCTTCGTGGGGGGCTTGTGCGGGTGTGTCCATCGGGCGTTGAGGGTGCTTGAGGCTGTGGCGGGTTCAAGTTTTTTTAAGGGTGGGTTGAGGAAGCTTTGGGGGGGCTGTAGTGATTCTATCTAACTGCTGTGATGGAAGTGTCTGATCCTAAAATTGCCCTTGCGATGGGTTCGTCATTTATGGGTTTTTATGCTCATGCGGGCTTTTTGGCGGGGCTGGAGAAGGGTGGTGTGGTGCCGGGGCATTTGGCGGGGGCGTCTTCGGGAGGGGTGATTGCGGGGCTGGCGGCTTCGGGGATGAGTGCGGATGAGATTGAAGCGTTTTTAATGGATCGGTGGTTTCCGAAGTATTTTTATGAGTGGTCGATTTTGGCACGGGGGTGGGGAGTGCTTTTTAATTTGCGGGGGTTTGGGGGGCCGGTGTCGGGGGCGAAGCTTCGGCGGAGGCTTGCTGAGGTGGTGGGGGT
>CALAIY010000030.1 GCA_937922595.1 uncultured Verrucomicrobiales bacterium
CCTCTTCCTCCAGCAATCCGCCACCGCCATCGACGCCGGCGTCTTCCACAACGACGTCATCAGCACCGGCAATCAAAACCTCCTCCTCACCCACGAAAACGCCTTCCAAGACAACGCCCAAGCCCTCCAGCGCATCCAAGAAGCCTACCAAAAGCACACCTCCGCCCCCCTCCACATCATCACCGTCCCAGAAAACCGCGTCTCCCTCCCCGACGCCGTAAAGACCTACCTCTTCAACTCCCAAATCCTCACCCTCCCAGACGACACCATGCTCCTCCTCGCCCCCCTCGAATGCGAGCAATCACCCGCCGTCAAAGACTACATCCACCAGCACCTCCTCCCCGGCGCCCACCCCCTCAACGAAGTCCACTACATGGACCTCCGCCAAAGTATGCACAACGGAGGCGGCCCAGCCTGCCTCCGCCTCCGGCTCACCCTCTCCACCTCCCAGCTCCAAGAAATCCCCACCGCCCTCATCATCAACCCCGAGAACCACAAAATTCTCACCCACTGGGTTCACCAGCACTACCCCGAAAACCTCCACCCCTCCGAACTCGGAAACCCAGACCTCCACCAAAACACCCAAAAAGCCCTCAACGAGCTCGAACACCTCCTACAAATCAAAATCCCCTAAGCCTCCTTCCGAAGTAATTTTCTTCTGCCATGCCTTTGATCGAACTAGTTGGCTATGCAGCCATTTTCCTTATGGGGCTCACCCTTGGGGTCATCGGTGCGGGAGGATCCATTCTTACGATCCCCATTCTTGTGTATCTTTTCGGGATCAGCCCGACCTTCGCCACAGCCTATTCATTGGTGCTGGTTGGGGCCACTGCTGCTACCGGCGGCGTGCGGCACGCAATTCGAGGGAATTTTGATCTAGAGGCGTTTCTTACGTTTGGATTACCCTCGATTTTAAGTGTTTACCTGGTTCGGCGTTATGCCCTGCCATCCATTCCGCAGAATATTGGCTCCTTAGGCTCCTACGAGATCACTCGCGATGGGCTGATCATGCTCGTTTTCTCCATCTTCATGCTGGCCGCCGCTTTTCTGATGATTCGTGGGCGGAAGAGGGAAGGGGAGGCTCTTGCATCTAGGGAGCCTGGTATCAAGATCCGAATGCTAGCGCTCAGCGAAGGCCTGGTCGTCGGCGGAATCACCGGCGTGGTTGGTGCTGGTGGAGGTTTCTTAATCGTGCCAGCATTGGTCTGGCTTATGAAATTGCCGATCCGGCGAGCTGTCTCTACCTCGCTTTTAATCATTGCCGCAAAATCATTGATTGGATTCATCGGAGACCTTCAGGGCTCACAGGTCATCGATTGGCCATTTCTTTGTGGGCTGTTGTTTCTTTCCACGGGAGGGATCTTAATCGGCCTCAAGCTAGGCAAAAAGATTCCCGCCGCTCATTTGCAGAAGGGGTTTGGCTGGTTCGTCCTCGTGACTGGCGTGATGATTATTGGGCGCGAGATGATTTTCTGAAAAGGCGCTCAGATTGCGTAATCCTCTTCTCTAATCCCTTGATACGCCGATTGGCTCAAGGCAAGGCCCCCGCTGAGAGTCCATGCTTTTTCGATTCCACAGCGTTGGAGAACTTCAGAGATCTTTGCGCTTCGGGTGCCACTGCGACAGAGACAGATGATTTCTAAGGACGAGAGATCCTCATGTTGATCCAGCAGGGATTGCAGATAATCGGTGAAGCGAGTCAGTGGAACGTTCGTGGGCGCTTTTGTGAGGCCTAATGCATTCCAGTCTTGAATGAAGCCAAATTCATGAGGCTCACGGACATCAATCACAAGTGCACCTCTATGGTTTTCAAAGAATTTTTGGCGCTCATCAGGTGCGACATTTAGAGGAGCATGAAATTTCGAAGGTGCGGCGATGTTGCCACAGATAAGTTCACAAGATCCTTCATCGTCAATCCCCTCATCTAGTAGGGGTTTTTCCTTACTAAACTCATCAAGAGTCATCGTGTGAATTGGATCGAGTAAACGTCCCAAGAAACAATTGTCCCGGCGCTCCGTCTCAAG
Source organism: uncultured Verrucomicrobiales bacterium (assembly GCA_937922595.1). GTDB lineage: Bacteria > Verrucomicrobiota > Verrucomicrobiia > Verrucomicrobiales > DEV007 > CALAIY01. The sequence goes on from CALAIY010000030.1 coordinate 2,025, forward strand.
AGTTGTGGTAAATCCAGTGTGATAATCGTGAGTTGGGCAAATAACCGTAGCTTTTCCAAGAAATTTAGGAAGGCTGCGAATGGAATGGTAGAGCGCCTCCATCGAGCTACTGTTGAAATCTGTGCGGCCGATCCCCCCCATAAGGATGGTATCACCAGTAAACGCGAAACGAACCGTATCAGGCGCAAGCGTCTCACCTTTAGGTGTGCCAAGAAGATAGGCACAGCCAATGACGGTGTGTCCGGGCAATTCAATACGTGCGAGAATCTGATCTTTGCCAAGCTTCATCATGGGGGCTGCCTCTCCCGAGCCCACGGTAACGCTATTTTCCGAAATTGGCCAGCCAAGGGGATCTTCGGTGTGTGCGGTAGGTGCCAGGAAATCGGAAAGCCGTTGCATTAATTCACTGCGGCAAGATTCGTGGTCCACGTGCATATGTGTATCCAAAATCGCGAGGACTTGATTGCCCTGGCAGCGGATGATAGTTTCAATCCGATCGGCAAGTTCCTCAAATGGATCAACGATGATCGCCGTTGAACTTTCGGAGTCGATATAAATCCACGAGCACATCGAGCCCTGCTTCAGCTGGATTAAGCCATCAACCATTTCCGAAGGCGGCTCATTTTCATTTCGGACAAGCAAGCATGAGTGGCGCAGTGCCCGGCCAGCTTCTTCGATTTTTTTACAAGCTGTGGCAATTTCTAGTTCAGTAGATAATGGGCCGAAGGAGAGGCGAATTGCTCCATCTGTCTGCCATTTTGGTAAGCCCATTGCCTCAAGCACATAAGAGCCGAGGAGAGCTGATCCACAAGCGGAACCCGAACTTACTCGAATATCGGCGGCATCAAAAAGGTCCAGGATTTCTTTGCTGCTCAAGCCGGGAACTGCGAAATTGAGCGTCGTCGCAACGGAGGACTCTAAAGGGCTGCTAAAAACAATTTCGGGAAAAGCGACTCGAAGACTCGCGATTAGGGAATCACGAAAACGCGCCATTAATTCCGGAGCATGAAAATCGCCATTTTCCATCGCCTCGAAGACCGCGCTAATCGCCGCGACACCTGGGAGGTTTTCTGTCCCACCGCGGGCTCCACTTTCTTGGCCACCTCCAGCCATCAAGGGCTTGAAGGGTGCCCCCTCTCTCACATAAAGAAGGCCAATCCCTTTTGGGGCATAGAGCTTATGTCCACTCACCGCCGCGTAATCAATCGATAGGGAGGAAAACTGTAGATCGACCTTTCCGATAGCTTGGACAGAATCGACCATCCAAAGAACGTCTGGGTTTGCCGAGCGAATCGTTTTCTCGATCGCCGCAAGGTCGTGGATGACTCCCGTTTCATTATTCACCGCCATCGTGCAGACCAGATCGGCGTTCCCGGCATATTGAGCAAGGAAATCGAGATCCAGCTGCCCTTTTGAATCCACGGGAATTTTGATTATCTCATGGGTCACCCCAAGAATGCTCTGCCAGTGACGGAGTGATTCCGGCACCGCTTTGTGCTCAGTGGCTCCATAAAGACAGTAGCGAACCTCATCACCAGAATCGCTTGGGCGATCACGCATTGCACACATCGCGGACAAAACCGCTGTCTGAATCGCCTCGGTCGCTCCGCTGGTGAAAACAATGCGCCCGCTTTTCGCTCCTAGAACCCGGAGGGCAGAAGCGCGAGCCTTCGTTAAGACACCTCGAGCTCTTAGCCCAGCAATGTGTGAACTGCTGGGATTTCCAAACAAATCTTCCATAAGCTCAAGTGCTGTTTTGGCAGCAGCTGGCAAGACGGGAGTTGTGGCGTTCGCATCAAGGTAGATTTCACGATTTTCTTTCATGAGAGGGGAGCAAAAAATTGGAGATAACAGAAATCGAAATGTGGCTTTTTAGCCTAGTTTAAAAAGGCTCGAAGCATTAGCGAACCGGTAATGTTGGGTCGCCCAAGAGATTTAATTCACACATGCCTTGATGATAGGTTGCTGACTTCTCCGCATCCTTTGCGAGCCCGGCTTTTGATGCTGCCAGCGCATGACCCGCCGCCATCTTATCTTCGCCCAAGGCGGCAACCCAAAATGATGCCATTGTTTGAGTCGTGCCATCAAGTTTTCCTTCCGTGGACATCAATTGAAAGTCTTTGTCGGGATCATGAAAGTGGGGTTTTCCCTCCCGTGCAGGAGCAACGATTAGCACCGCACCTCCTTCGGCGGCGCGTAGCATTGCTTCGGTGATACAGGGGTCTTGCTCGGCATCAAAATGACCGGTGAAGCATGATACTGTGGTCATCACCAAGGGGTTCTCCCGATTCTTGAGATTCTTTACATGACTGAAGGTAAAGGCTTCATGCCCCTCCAGAACCCATCGATTGATTAAGCCATGGCCGTGTAGATGCCATTTATTGATTTCCGAAAATTTTGCCGAAAGATTTTCACAATTCAGGTCAAATTTCCCCTCCTCGTCTGCTTCATCCCACGAGGTCATGTCGTTGAAGAAGAGAGATACCTCTCCTTCTTTCCAAGCTGCTGGAATCACCTCGGTTCCGCTCCGGCGAACCTTTGGATAGGCTCCCCGCACGGCGCAAGTCATTGCCAGCTGTCCGCTCGGCTCACTTGCGAGATGAGACTTCACTTTGGCTGCGTATGCTTTGATGTCCTCGGCAGTTCTTACTGGAATTCTCCCAATGGCGAGTTTTCCATCAGGATAAGTGATCGCTTCTCGGTCATCTTCGAATTCGCCGTAGATTCCATCGCCATCGAGATCCCAATTTGTAGGGCTCAGGAAATAAACATCAGTGGGAATGTCCTGATCCTCGCCCCACATATTGTCGTGAGCGGTATCACGATCGGGAATGAGGCCGCCATCAGGCGTACTGTCACCCCCTAAGATTACGGTATGGAATCCGCGTTTATCCACGTGCTTGCGCACGCAAAGACGGATCTTATTTGCCAGATCTCCTGCCTTAAACGTCTTTTCGATCTCAGTGGTCGTCACCACCTTCATCGCGGTTCCCTGATTTCCTCGCTCCTCAGCATACTGAATCCAAGCCTCCTCCAACTCCGGCGGACTCACCAAAAGCACCGCAGGATCGGCCGCAAAAGCGGTCCCAATAATCGCTCCGCTTAATAATAATATAGGAAATTTCATCGTTGAAGGAACACACATTCACGCGGCCATGTCCATCTTTACTTTGAAGCGTTCCTATAGGCGTTCTCGGTGGTGTAATTTCATTATTATGAGTTACTTATATTTTAGGTGTTTCGTTTTTACTAAGTGTTTTTGCTGGTCTCTCGGGTGAAAAAGTCTCTCGCTGAGATGGATATTTCGGGAGCTGGAGGCAGTTTATGAGGAGCGCTTCGGCTAGCGGAAACGGGATTCTATTTTTTGCGCCGTTTGCCCCGCCCGTAGGGCTTTGATTTTCCTTTGCCTTCTTTGGGTGGACCTAGGGTGGGGGCGTCGCCTACTTGCTTTTGGAGTTCGTTGATTTGATCTCTGAGGAGGGCTGCGCGTTCGAAGTCTAGGTTGGTGGCGGCTTCTTGCATTTCGCCTTGGAGTTCCATGATGACGGTGCGGACGTCTACTCCGGCGTTGTCTTCTTTTAGGATGCCGTCGTTTACTTCGGCTCCGGCCATGCTGTCTTTGAGGGAGGCTTGGATACCTCGGACGACGCTTTTTGGGGTGATGCCGTGTTTCTCGTTGTGCGCCATCTGGCGTTCGCGGCGGTAGGTGCAGATGTCTAGGAGGCGCTGCATGCTGCCGGTAATTTGATCGGCGAAGAGGATGACTTTGCCTTCTTCGTGGCGGGCGGCGCGGCCGGCGGTTTGCACGAGGCTTGTTTCGCTGCGGAGGTAGCCTTCTTTGTCGGCATCGAGGATGCAGACGAGGGAGACTTCGGGGAGGTCGAGGCCTTCGCGGAGGAGGTTGATGCCTACGAGGACGTCGCACTCGCCAGCGCGGAGGCTACGGAGGATTTCGACGCGTTCGATGGCGTCGACATCGGCGTGGATGTAGCGGACTTTGAAGTCGAGGTCGCGGAGGTAATCGGTGAGGTCTTCGGCGGTGCGCTTGGTGAGGGTGGTGACGAGGATGCGTTGTCCTTTGGCAATGCGCTGGCGGCAGAGCTCCATGGTCTCATCGATCTGGCCTTTGAGGGGCTTGATTTCGATGGTGGGATCGAGTAGGCCGGTGGGGCGGATGATTTGCTCGACGACGAGTGGTGCGTTGTCGGATTTTACATCGAAGGCTTCGAGGGGCTCGGCGGCTCCACTTACTTCGATGGATCTGGAATCGAGCTTGATTGTGGGGGCGGTGCTTGCCGCGAACTTACCGGTTTTAATGTAGCTTTTTACGCCGGGCTTTGAATTGAGAATTTCGAAGGATGCGGGGGTGGCGCTTACGTAGAGACGTTGACCGGTTTTCCGCATAAATTCTTGGAACTTCAGCGGGCGGTTATCGAGAGCGCTGGGGAGGCGGAATCCGAAATCGACGAGGGTGGTTTTACGAGATTTGTCTCCTTCGTACATACCGCCGACTTGGGGGACGGTGGCGTGGGATTCGTCCATGAGGCAGAGATAATTCTCTGGGAAGAAATCGAGGAGGGTATTGGGGGTTGCTCCGGGCTCGCGGCCGCTGATGTGGCGGGAGTAGTTTTCGATGCCCTGGCAGAAGCCCATTTCGTTCATCATTTCGATGTCGTAATCGGTGCGCATACGGATGCGCTGGGCTTCGAGTAACTTGCCTTGTTCTTCGAGCTCTTTGATTCGGGCTTCTAGCTCGATTTTGATGGTGCCGATGGCTCGCTTCATTTTGTCCGCCGGGGTGGCGAACTGTTTGGCGGGATAGAGGGTGAATTCTTCGAGGTTTTCGGTGCCGTTGCCGGTGAGGGGATCGAAGGCGGTGATGCGCTCGATTTCATCGCCGAAGAATTCGATGCGAATTGCTTTGTCATCGAGGTTGGCGGGGAAGACTTCTACGACGTCGCCACGGACGCGGAACTTACCTCGAGCGAAGGCGATGTCGTTTCGCTCGTAGAGTGTCTCGACTAAGTTGGTGAGGAAATCATCGCGATCAAATTCCATGCCCACGCGGACGGGGAGCATCATCTTGGCGTAGTCTTCGGGCGAACCGAGGCCGTAAATACACGAGACCGAGGCGACTACGACGACGTCCTTCCTCGTGAGGAGGGAGGACATCGTGGATAGCCGGAGGCGCTCGATTTCCTCATTAATCGAGGAGTCTTTTTCGATGTAGGTATCCGATCTCGGGATGTAGGCTTCGGGCTGGTAGTAATCGAAGTAACTTACAAAATACTCGACTGCGTTATCCGGGAAGAAGCTCTTGATTTCGGAATAGAGCTGGGCGGCGAGTGTTTTGTTGTGCGACATCACCAATGTCGGTTTCCCGGTGTTGGCGATGACGTTTGCCATCGTGAAGGTCTTCCCTGAGCCGGTGACGCCGAGGAGCGTTTGGTGACGATTGCCGGCGTTGATCGACTTGGTGAGCTTGGCGATGGCTTGCGCCTGGTCGCCAGCGGGACCGTAAGGGGACTGGAGATTGAATGGGGAGGAAGTTTTCAGTTTTCAGTGTTCAGTTTTCAGACCTGTGAAGTGGGGGCTACCGTTGCTCTAGAGAGACGGTATAGGCGCCGAAGCCGGGGTCGGCATCATCGTAGATGATTTCGATGATGTAG
>CALAIY010000031.1 GCA_937922595.1 uncultured Verrucomicrobiales bacterium
CTCAGCAAGTGCAGCGGCGATCAGCGTAGCGGGCATGGACGGAGGCGATGGTTGCTGGGCAGTGCTCTTTGGGGCGAGCCCACTTACCGAGAGCGAACTCACGATGGCCGTGGATGAAGATAGGATGGTAGATGCCGAAAGGAATCACACAACCGAGCAAGTCGGATACATCGTCTTCGAGTAAAACTGATTTTTTCCATGGCTTCCCTTCGCATTCTACTGAGTTGTATTACCTGCGTTTTCCTAGGAGTTGGAGTAGGGCTTCTAGTCCCTCGTGGCGAGAAAGGGGGGGCTGTTGCTTCTGTTTCGAAGCAAGAGGTCGTGCTTATGCCCGTTGTTACAGGTTCTAACAACCAGCTCAACGAGCAAAGGAGCAGGAAAGAGAACGTGAATTTAAACGACAGTTGGTCTGGGAGAGAAGAGTTGCCAGAAGAAGAGGTGGTGACGATACCTCTTTCGCTTTTGCGGGATATAAGCCCATCGAAAAGTGGGGAATGGGTGCAGGGTGCACTCTTTGATCAAGAGGATGTGATCGCAGAGAGCTTGGGCGTCACGGATTTCGAGAAATCGGAAATCGAGACAGGCTGGCGAAATGTCCGGCAGCAGGTTCGTGATTTAGAGGTCGCTAAGGCACAGGCGGAGTCTCTCGATGATGGATCCGCTCGGATTGTGATTCCTGATAATGTGGCAATGATGTCGCGCCTCAGTAGAGATTTTCGAACTCGCTTAGCAAATGTACTTGGTGAGGATCGGGCGAAGGTGTTTGCTTCGCTTAAGAACACGGATGAGCGCTTTTTGTCGGCAGGTGAAGAAAGGGTGTATGATATAGAATTCGAAGAGATACCGAACGAGCGTTGGCGCTATCGAATCAAGCATGAAGTTGGTGGTGAGCAGAGGATATGGGTGAGCGAAACGATACCGTATGAGCTACGGCACCTTACGGATGATCTAAATATTCCGGTAGTCGCAAACGAAGGGGAAGAGGAATAGGCTCGTGATTCGATGATCTAGGGGCTGTAATTTGTTATGTCGTAATTTTGGCTCTCGTCCGATTTTTGTGAAGCTATTTGGGGCTCAGATTGTGTCTCCCGTAGTGGAAAAGGACTAAGCCGCATTGTTTCTGTAAAAGCGGGTGTTCTTTAGGATTTTTTTGGTGGTGTGTTAGTTTGGGTTCGGGTTTAGAGATGGGTTGGGTTTAGATGCGCTTTCCCGGTCTCCCGCTTTTCGAATGGCTCCCTAGCGGATGAAATACATGCTCCACTTTATGCGCGGCAAAAAAATGATCTTGATGCCTGGGTGCAGGATACTGACAAGTCTACTCAATGGAGGAAGTTAAAAGACTTTAGGAAGACCTTCGATAGGAGCTGGAGGCTTCTTGCGCACCGGTGAGCCTGTGGATCTAGCTCCCGCAACGGAGCAGGAAATGGGGTGCGATCTACTGACAACACCTGCGTTGGAGTCGTGGTGGACTCTGGCTGAGGCTGCTAGTGGCGATAGTGGAGGAGCGCGCGGATTTCGATTGATGCAACCCGCCTTAAGGCGTACCAGGATGCAGGCCACCACCTGTCGGGTCGTCTGAAAAAACAGGCACTCGGAAAAGAGTAATGGTGGCGGGAACTTGAAGCTCAGCGCTTCCGTGGACGCGAGAGGTAAGCTCGTCGCACTGCTATTGGTTTTCGGTAAACGAACGCGAGGTGAAAAATGCAGCAGACCTGCTCGGAAACGACCTGAAGGAGGCGGTGGCGTCGGTAGATAAAGGTTACGAGAGTTGTGTGCTGGCGGCTCATGTTTTAGATGTTGGTGGGGTTCTAAATATTTTGTTGAGGGAGGCGAACAAATGCACTCTTCCACGGATGAAATGATGTCGAAGCTGAGTTACATTTAGGGTCAAGGGCAGGGCTGGAAGTAAACGAATTTTCGCGAAGTGGGTCAGCGTAAGCCGGTTTTTATTGAGAATTTGCCTTGAATTTTATATGATTTATGGGATATTTGTGGAAATTCAGATTTTCTGTTAAGTTTAATAATTTAAGTAGTGCCATATATGAGACTTAATTCTCAATCCAAGCGATTCAGGGCAAAGTGCGTTTCGTTTTTGTCTTTACAATGTTCGCTGTTGGCGTTCATGACGGCGGTTGACGCTCAGGTTTGCCTCAATTTTGTTCCAGATCCTTGTTCATCGAATCGGACTGAAGGAAGCTTCGTTGCTGGCTCAGAGAGTGGGAATAGGTGGGATCAGTTTTTTTTACCAAAGACCGCTGCGGTTTTGAATTACGGAACAGATATTGATTGTGTGGGCGATAGCTCTAGAGAGCTGAGGCTCCGATCACAGAAGTGCGCCCCTGGTGAGGCTGCTGTAGATGGGTCGCGAGTTGGCTCGTCAGGTGCTGATGTTGGGCAAGGTCTTCCTGATGGAGGCTTAAAAGTGCGATTTGTTTCGCCTAGCCCTGAGAATAATGCAATGTTATCGGTGGGATCAAATGTTAAGATCACGGTTGATGCTCCAAGTGATACGGCTACTGTGGAACTCTTCCGGAATGGCGTTTTTGTTCGAACTGAAGGGGGACGCCCCTACGAGTGGAATATTTTGGAGGATCAAGATGATCCTCTACTGAATAATCTCGCGGCCGGAAGATATACCTTCCGTGCGGATGTTATCTCGAATGAGGGAATCGTGATAAGTGAGTCTCTCAGTGTCACGGTCGGTAGTGGCTTAGAAAAAAAGGATGTGAGCTTTAGTTCCCCAAGCCCTGCGAATAACGCAAGCTTAGCGGCTGGCTCGGATATCACGATCAAGGTGGAAGCTCCAAGTAACACTGCTACTGTGGAGCTTTTTCGCGACGACACTCTTGTGCGTGTCGAAGGAGGATTGCCTTACGAGTGGAATGCAGTGGGTCAAAATGATCCTCTGTTGATGAATCTCGCGGAGGGAAAATATACCTTCCGAGCAGATGCGATTTTACATGACGGAGTGGTTGTGAGTAAGGCGTTTAGCATTACGGTGAGGAGTTTAGCTTGTTCGGCAAGAGGCGGTTTGAACTGAATCTGTTTTTGAGGCATTACGACAAGGCATCCCGATGCTTGTTTGTATAGATATGGTTGATGGTGCGAATAGAGCTTGGTTGAGCAATACGATGTTGATGGGATTGTGGCATTACAAGGAGAGGTAGAGTATTCTGAATGAAGATGAAGCCTTGATAATAGTGTATGGATTTGGTGGGTTCGCGTTGAAGGTGGGTTAGTAATATGAAATTTTGGAATTAGGTGAGGGGAATTGTGAATTTGGCAATGGCTCCCTTTTCTGGAGAGGGGGAGTTTTTCAGGGTTGCTTTGCCGTTGTGGAGTTGGGCGGCTTCTTGGACGAAGCAGAGACCTAGGCCGGTGCTTTTTTTGCCGCTTTGGGGATTGGGGAGGGAGTAGAAGCGCTCGAAGATTCTTTCTTTGGCGAAGGGGGGGATGCCGGGGCCGGTGTCTTGGATGCAGAGGGTGGCTGTTTTCTGAGCGGAGCTTAGGGAGAGGTGGATTTGGCCTTCGGGTGGGGTGTGGTCGAGGGCGTTTTGGAGGAGGTTGGAGAAGGCGATTTCGAGGAGAAAGCGGTCGGCAAGGGCTTGGATTTTGGGTTGGATTTGGGTGGTGAGCCTTGGGTCGGCGAGGGTGTTGGCGATTTCGTGGGCGAGGGCGCTGAGGTCGGTGGGGGTGGCGGCGGTGAGGCCGCGGCGGCTTTCGATGGTGGAGAGGGCGAGGAGGCGTTCGGTGGTGTTGTCCAGGCGGGTGGTTTCTTGCTGGATGTTTTTGAGGAATTTCTCTCGCTGATGGGCTGGCATTTTTGGATCCTCTAAGAGTTCGGCGGCGGCTTTTACGGCGGCGATGGGGCTCTTCATTTCGTGGGTGAGGGTTTGGACGTAGGTCTCGGCGTAGCGGCGGCCTTCGAGGGCGTCGCGCATGGATTCGAGGGCGTCGCCGAGGGCGGCGACGTCGGGGTTGCGCGAGCGGTGGAGGGTGGGGCGTTGGCCGGAGGCGACGGCGGTGGCGTAGTGTGCGAGCCGGGCGACGGGGCGGGAGAACCAATAGAGGGCGAGGGCGGTGGCGGCGAGGACGCCGAGGTAGGTGATCCAGCCGAGGGCGAGGATGTAGTGCCGGGTCTCGGTGATGAAGCTGAGCATACTGGTGGTGGGCTTGGAGATGGAGACGCATCCTGTGATGCTGCCATCGGGGGCTCGAATGGGGGCTCCGATGTACATTCGGGAGTCGGGGGAGGGGGTGGCTCTGGCTCCGTAGAGGCCGACGAGGGTGCGGGCGACGTCGCGCATTTCACTGAGGTCGGTGCCGGTGCGGGTGTTTTCGGAATCGAAGATGACGGTGCCTTGGGCGTCGGTGACGTAGGCGTGCATGCCGAAGTGGCTTTTTTCCAAGGAGTAGATTTGGGCTTGGAAGGTGCGGCGATGGGCGGCTTGAAAGGTGGGGGCGAGGGGGGAGGGGCCGCTGGTCTCGATGAAGGAGGCGAGGAGGTGGGCGGTATCGACCATGGGCTCTTCGGCGGCTTCGAGGTATTGGCGTTCGACGCGGTCCCAGAGTTTGTGGAGGAGGAGGCCGAAGCCGAGGGCGAGCAGGGCGGCGAAGACGAGGAAGGGGGTGAATGTTTTCACGGAGTGAGGTGAGGATTACTCGGTGAGGGAGTAGCCGAGGCCGCGGTGGGTCTGGATGGGGGATTGGGAGGGGGCGATGGCTTTGAGCTTGGCGCGGATGGATTTGATGTGGGCATCGACGGTGCGCTCAAGGGCGGCTCCGGGGTCGGTCCAGGCGGCGTCCATGAGCTGGGTGCGGGAGAAGACGCGGCCGGGGTGGGAGCAGAGGGTGGTGAGGAGGTGGTATTCGGTGGAGGAGAGGTCGAGCGGGGTGCTGTGGTAGGTGATGCGGGCTCGGGTGGAATCGTGCTGGAGGGGGGTGGTGTTT
>CALAIY010000032.1 GCA_937922595.1 uncultured Verrucomicrobiales bacterium
ATTCGAAGTAACATCTGCACGGAAGGTGTAGCTTCCTGCGGCAAGGTTGCGCAGTAGTGGATCGTTTTGCCCCGCCGCATTCCACTCGTAAGGAGCTCCTCCTTCCACACGCACTAAAGTGCCGTTACGGAAGAGGCTTACTGTGGCGGTGTTACTCGGCGCATCGACCTCAATTGTGATGTCCGAGCCTACTGCTAAGTTTGCGTTATTCGCCGGGCTTGGGGAGATGAAGCTCACATCAGAGCTTCCTCCACCGCCGAAGAAGGAAGTCCCGTCAATTGGCCCACTATCGCCAGCGGGAGGCAGTGAAAGAAAATCTTCTATTGTTGCTACATTGCTCTCTCCAGGGCGGATCAAGCCGACTGACCAGCGCCTATTTGGCTGCCCACTAGAATGGTCTATGCGGAACCAATATCTTTGACCAGCGACAAGATCAATATCGATACTAAAGCGCTCATCAACACCGGGAGTATTACGAGCAATCACCTCATTATCCTGCCAAACCCCATCTTGGTTGAGATCCAGATAGATATTCGTTCCACCGTGATAGATACGATAACTCAATTGATGCGTACCCGTCCTATCAGCCGTAAGAATGGAGTCCATCTGCTGCAATCTGAATCCACGCTCAGAACTAAATCCAAGCAGAACTGGAAGCTCAAACTCCCGGAGCACAGGCTGCAAGCTATAGTCTGCTAGATACGGAATTGGGCGAAGGGTATCTTTTGCCTTTGGATCATACTCCACATAACGCACACGATTAGGAGCAAGCTTCCCTATCTTTTGCCATGTATCACCATCGACAACGGTTCCACCATTACCGAATAATTTAGCTCTGAAAGTTCCTCCATTTCTGGCATCGATCACGCCATTGTATCGAGTTGAGGATGAAGTAACCATCGAGGTGGATCGACCATCTGTATGCGTTGAAGCGCTTCCCCTCTCATAACGAATCACACCTGGAATCTTGGTTCGATTTACCATCGTCACCTGAGTTTCAGCCAAATTAGTCGAAGCGAAAAAATCACGCGGTGGATGCCTCGGGTCTGTGTCACCACGATATTCGTTCTCATAAGGCAAAATTGCAACAGGCTGAACCGTAGTCATTGCCCGATCATCAATTGCTAACCAACGAGACCTGAAGCTATCGTAGCTTTGGCCAGTACTCGGATTCCAAAGCCTCTCGGAAAGAACTGCAGTTCTTGAACGAAGCCGATCAACAAATGCAGCTTCACTGATTTCCCAAAGCTGCATGGAACCTCCAACAACCTGGTTCTGCCGATTGATATAGCTGGCATCCCAAATGCTGTCGGTTTGATCAGGATCATTTGGCCCGCGATCCTCAAAGACTGGGCGACCTCTCTCCCAGTGACTAAAACTATCTTTATCCCACTCGTAAATATCTTCTAGATTGAATTTCAGATTACCAAGAACACCAACAACGTAGGTAGGCTTCCACGAAGCATTAATGACTTGGTAACCTGACTCAAGAAGATCCCATGGCGCATTGTAAGTAGATTCCCAAGCCATCACAAGAACCCGATCATCTCCTGTTGCTGGAATTTCCGTAGTCGGGGAACCGCCAAAGCCCTCCCAAATAATAAGCCTGCGCTTTCCTCCTGGAGGAGAACCACGTAGATGCTCATTGATCGATGCTGCCAGAGGCTCAAGGGCGCTTCCCGCACCCGACTCGTCGCCGCCCATGTGGAAGTAGGGACTATTAGGAAAGACGCCAAGCACATCATCAATCATGGTGTTGATCTTGCTGAAATTCTGAGGCGCAGCGATCTCACGATCGTTATTATCGAAAGGACTCAGATATCCCGATTGCTTCAACTTGGTCGAGTGACCCGGAAGCTCAATTTCCGGAATCAGTGTCACACCGCGCGCATCTGCATAGCCGACTACATCGATAAGCTCCTGCCGACCGTAAGAGAAGTTAGTGACTCCATTAGCCGCTAGACCATCGATAACGGGAGCAAACGGGAATGTGAAACGCTGATCCTCAGTGAGGTGAAGATGAACGTATCGAATTTTGTAGACCCTTGCAAGACGGATGACATCCTTGATGATATCAGATGTGATCGTAGAGCGACCAAGATCCAACATTATGGAACGATAGCCGGACGCTGGAGCATCAGCGATGACGAGACCAGGAATCCGATAGGAGCCGGAATTGTCTTGAATGGCTTGTAACAAGGTTGAAGTGCCATAGGCCACTCCTTTCGTATATTCACTACGGATAACAACACCACCAGAGGAGGAATTAAAAGTGTAACTTTGATCTTCTTCAGCCTCAGTAACGGCAAAGCCTCCACTGATTGAATCGAATCCGAGATCGATATCTCTTGAGCCTGGCTGATTTCCGCCAGACTTCCGAATGACTTGTGGCTTAATGCCGGTGACCATTTCAAGCTCCTCAGCTAAGACCGCAGCCAATGGCAGTAGCGACTCCTCAATGTCCCGAGGAAGATTCCCTCGAGTTTCATAAAAAATACGAGACGATCCATCATATGTGAAATTCGTGCCCTGCGTATTCACTTGAGCAGGCCAAGGGACAAAATTAGGAATAGACTGCGCGATTACCGAACTCGCAGAAGCGACTAGCGAGAAAACTAGCAGGAAAAGCGAAATGTATTTGCTTAGAAAAATTTGAGAGCGGGATCTGATGTTCATCTGTAGCGCTTTTTTGTTTATTAGAGGGGTTTTGAAAGGGTAAATTTTGCAGGAATTGCGAAAAATATTGGCATGACACAGAGACCTCAATATCCCTAGATCCACGCAACGCTAACGACAACATTTCGACTCATGCTGAGCCTTTGGGGTCTGATTAAGTAACAGTGTATATCGAACATCGTGCCGATAGCTAGTCTTTTATCTAAAATTTGAACAATTGCAGCACAAGAGAGACTCAATATCGAGAATAATAACAACTATCTTAAAATAAACAGGTTATACTTACTAAAAGCGCCCAAAGACATTCACATAACCAGCACAATGAATGATGCCGCCACCATTCACTTCGATATTCAGGCTCCCCCACAGCGATGTTATTACAGGGAGCACAGACTCGCCCCTCTCCTCGGCGCGCCTCATCCGGGAAAAGCACCCAGCGTCTGCGGCCTTTCAGCCCCCTCAATTCACAAAAAACGGGCGCTGCCACGAAGCATCCAAAGAATTAGATGCCTCAATTTAGCTGTGAAATTAGGTTATTCTGTGACGATCCACCGATCAGACTTGAATTCGAAGCTTGGGAGCGTCCCCAAAGGAACAGCAATCACAGGAATTCGAAGGCCAAATGCAGAGCGAAGTTCCCGGGCAATTTGTTCCGCATCCCCTTTAGGATCGAGCTCTACCACGACTTCCAATTCGGCCATCTCATTCTTTGAGGCCTGCCTTACCTGGTACTCTCCGGCTTCGGCAAATGCTCTTATGATACTTTCAATTGCCGCGGGATAAATGTTCACGCCTCGCACGATGACCATATCATCAATCCGTCCGAGAATTCCTCCTTTGAGGCTAAGTGTGATCCCAAATTCAGGGTGCTCAAAATATTCTTTTTTTACAAGGTCCCCGGTGCGATAGCGTAAAAGAGGGCATCCATCACGCTCGAGGGTGGTGAGGAGCAATTCCCCGGTCTCCCCTATCTCGACTTCTTTCCCAGAATCGAGATCCAAAATTTCCGCAAAGTAATGCGTTTCGATGACAGCAAGGGCGTCTCTTTCAGGAAAACTCACCGGCCCAACCTCAGTCATCCCGTGGTGATCAAAGACTTCTGCACCGCGCCATAATTCAGAGATCCGCGCACGTGTGGCAGGAATACTCCCACCGGGCTCGCCGGCGACAATGATACGCTGAACATTTAAATCTGGGTAGTTATCTGCGGTGAGCTCGGATCCGAGACGGAGAGCGTAGGTGGGAGTGCAGCAAAGGACCGTCGCCGCATTCGTTTCCATGCACGCAAGCCTTGCGGCACCCGACATTCCACCTCCCGGATAGGTGAGACAGCCCATTCTAGCTGCCGCTTCGTAAGCCGTCCAAAAACCGAGGAACGGGCCGAATGAAAATGCGAAAAAAACGCGATCATAACTAGGGGTCACCCCCGCTGCGCGGAAAACGGTTTCCCAGCAATCGAGCATTGATGCCCAGCTTTCATTGGTATCGAGCCATGGAAGCGGCTCACCACGGCTCCCACTTGTCTGGCAAAAGCGAGTGTAAGTCTCGGGGAGATAGGTGAGGTTCGAGCCGTAGGGAGGCTGCGATTCGCGGTCGGTGACTAGCTCCGCCTTTGATGTTGTAGGGACTTTTTCAACGAATTCAGCCAGCGATCTGGGAGGGGCAATCACCGAAGCTTCGGATAACTTCGTTTGGTAAAACGCATTCGAATCGAGGGCAGCCCTCACGATTCGGCGAATCTTGCCCAACTGCACTTCTCGAAGAACTGCACGGGGATCATCTGGTGCGGTGGTATTCACTGGCTAAGGCTGGACTTTGGCGGTAATCGCCGGCTTGGCAGAAGCCGACGGGGCTGGCTTAAAAATGGTAACAAGTGTCCCGCCCGTGATCGCCATCAGCATGCCTACATAGAATTGCCAAGGAATTCCAGAGAAGCCGCCCTGCGGGGGGTTCATTGCTATAAAGACGATCGCGTTCACTACCGGAGCTCCAGCGAAAATGATCGACATCACTACGGCTGGCGACCCTTTAGCTCCGAAAGCCAATAGAATAAATAGAGCACCAACGGCACCAAGAATACCGGCGATCAAGCTCATCTTGAAGCCCGCACCGGTCATGCTCAATGATGCCCCATTTGCGAGTAAAATCACAAGTGATCCCATAATCGCGATGATGTAGTAAGCGATGCCTACAACGAGAAATGCTTTGAAGCGGCCGTGAGTCGGGTCGGACATGCTAATCGAGCCCTTGTGGAGAAAAATTCCATAAAGGCCGAAGCAGACGACGGTGACGAGAGCAAAGAGGAGCCATTTCATATCTAAGAGGATCTAAGACTCGAAAGGTGCTTCCGCGAGCTGTGATTTGAGTTTTTCAGGAATCATGATGCTGGTGAGCCTTCCCGTGGAAGGATCCACTGAAGAGCATACGGCAGTGACGCTTCCTTCTGCGCAGAGCGTTTCTCCCGGCCCCCAAACTTTATGGTGGTAGGTGATCGATTTGCGCCCCAAGCGACCGATCAATACTTCGATTAGCATCTCATCTTCGAACCTCAGCGGTGCGCGGTATTTACACTGCACCTCGACCCGCGGCCAGCCAGTGCGTGCCCCTGTCTCCCCTTGCGGGTGGACGGATTCGCCAAGCGAACGGAAAAGCGCGTGTTCGGCCTCCTCCATATATCGGAAGAAATTCGCAAAATGTGCAATCCCCGCCATATCCGTCTCGGAAAATGCGACGCGCCTACGGTATTCGAAGCGAGAGATCACTCGGCAGCAGGCGGTCGCCCGGGTGTATCTTTAATTCCAAGCGAAGCGCAAAATGCGTCGAATTCGCTTTCGTTTGCCGTGATCAGATCGGCGGGACCAGTCATCTTCACGAAGAGGGTGAACTGATCGGTCGCTTTGATCGCGCCAAGCATTCTATATCCATCTTTCGCCCCGGCCTGCGGTCCCATTCCGGCAAAACTGCCCGAAATATCGATCCGAGTGGCTCCTGCCCCAAAAAACTCCATTTTGGGAAGCGCCGAAATTTCCTCTGAGGAAAGCTCAGGCTGCCCCATCTGTTTGCGCCAGCGATTCACATTGGCCGCCATACCACCCGCGCCTCCTGGAATGGCGACCAGATAACACTCGCCTTGCCCGGACGCTCCAAGCTTGAAATTTACCGCACGCATGCTGCTCCCCGCTACTTCCACCCATCCTCCTGGAGTGACCCAACGAAATGGATTATCAGCACCTTCGGAAACAGCCGGTGCCGTTTTACTGGGAGCAACAAGGCCAAAACGCTCTGCCGCAGAATTCACCGCGACGAGCCCCGCATCCTCATCAGTGTAAGGGCGGCTCTGAGTGATTTCGTGGGTCGCAGCTTCTTGCTTCCCGCAAGAAACTAGGGTGAATGCCGTTCCGGCGATAAAAAGGGTAGGAAGTTTCACGAAGATTTTTCAGTTTCCGGCTGTTTGTCGGTGCTCGCTGGAGCTGGTGATGCGCCCGGCACTTCATTATCCCAGCCAAGATTAATGGAAAGACCAGGCACTTCCTCGGCAAGCTTTTCTGCTGCCTCGCGGGTGACCCCAGTTTCCCAGACGAATAATTTTTTGAGACCTTTGAGCTTTGAGAGCGATGCGATGCCATCGTTCGTCACTCCGGTTCCATAGAGATTGAGGTATTCAAGATCGCCAAGATTCACTAAGTGCTTGAGCCCTTCATCTCCTACTTTCGTATTTTCGAGACGAAGCCTCTTGAGCGAGACCATCTTGCCTAACGTAGCAAGACCGGCATCAGTCACCTGAGTTCGTGCAAGATTCAAATCCACGAGTGATTCGCCGAGCGGTACAAGCTTCTCAATTTCTGAATCGCCGAATGTATCTCTCAGGTTCACGGCGCTGAAATGCACTTTGTCCGACCCACTTGCAATGGCCAACACTGGAGCACCCAAAGTCTCAGAAACTGCCTGCGCCACAGCTGCTGCTTTTTCGGCATTCGCAGCAAGTGCTGCCCTGTCCACAGCAGGCTTAGCTGACACATCCCCTGCGATCACTCCAGCCGAAACTGCCGCGACGACCGATTGGATTTTTGCTACAAGCGCAGCATCGGGAGCAAGCTCCCCTACTTTCTTTTCCTCTTCGGCACCGCTCACGACCCACCATTGGATAACCTCGATTTCCTCTGCGGAGAGTTGAGGCTTTTTGGCAGGCGGCATGTGGTCATCTTCATCATCGGTGATGATTCGGTAGATCAGCTCGCTATCTTCATCGCCGGGACTGATCGATTCACCGGAGGTGCCGCCCTTCATGAGAGCCTCGAAAGAATCCATTCGGAGTTTTCCTTTCACTTTGTCTTCGCCGTGGCATGAGACACACTTCGATTCAAAGATCGGTGCGATCACCTCGTGATAGACTCCTAGAGCCTCCGTCTTTGGAGCATCTTCGGCGAAGGCGGCGAGCGGCGTAATGAAGGCCGTAAATACTAGTGCTGGAATGCGCATGAATAGAAATTGGGGCGATTTAAAAGACTACGACTCCTCAGCGACCTTTTTTTCGGAAGCTTTCCGAGCCGGGGAAATTAGGAGTTTTTCGAGGTGGGGTATCATCTCGCTATCGGGATTTAGATCAGCGACCGTCACATGTTCTTTCGCCCCGTTCTGGATCCACCATTTCACAATCTGGATCTCGGAAGGCGTCATGGGATCCTTCCCTTCCGGCGGCATGATTTCATCCTCATCATCGGTGACCATTCGGTAAAACAGCTCACTCTCATCTGGATTGCCGGGAATGATCGATTCCCTGCCCGATTCGCCGCCTGCTAGCAGTAAAGCAAAGGTATCCATTCGAAGCTCCCCTTTGATTTTACTCTCATTGTGGCACAACCAGCATTTCGCCTCCATCACCGGGACAATGAGATCGTGATAGACTTCCATCTCGCCCAATTTCTTTGGCTGATTTGGCGAAACCACCGGATCCTCAATGCCCTGCAATTTTTTTAGTAATGGAGGGGTGTGTTTTGTGAGGAAACCCTCTCCGTGGGTGAGTGAACCTCCGTGATGTGCAGAAAAAGCGAGGAGGCCTCCCGAAAGGAAAAGAAGGGCACGATAGGCAAGCCCGATCATTTTGGCTCTATCTCGATCAAAAATTATCTTGGCCACCAATGTCAGTAGCGTCACTCCGACGAGAGTAATGCCGCCCCGCATATGATTATTGAGAAGTTCCTCACTATACCCACCAGTCTTGGAGAGCAAAAAGCCGCAGATCGTAGCTCCGACTCCACCAAAGAACGTGAGCCAAAGGACCGGCGTGATCGCAGCCCCTGCAGCCCGAAGCGGCTTCATAAACCATCCCGCAACCTCAAGGAAGAGTGCAACCGTGAGGAACCCAATGGGCAAGTGGAGGATGAGAAAGTGAAATCTACCTAGAAATGCTACCCACTCGCTCGCTTCCGCCGCCTCGGAGCGTAGCACCACCCAGAGCAGGACCATCACTGCCAGATAGGACCCGCCCGCGACAATCGCGAGCGTCACCGAAGTGCGGACGCTTTTGCGCGAGGTCTGTTTTTGAGAGGAGGTGGATGAGGGCATGATCGAAGAGCTACAGTCCTTTACGTTCCCGAATCGGACTGAGTTACAACCGAATAGCCGCCCCTTCCACCCCCCAATCCGCCCCCTGCTTACTCCTGGCTCGTCTCGGGAGCTGGCGTAGGCATCGGAATCTCAATTGGATGTGTCACCGCCGAAATCGGTTTCCGGGGAGCTCCCGAATTATCCTCATCAGCCTCAAGAAGCTCCTCTTCTTCCTTGAGGAGATCAGAACGCTTTTTGAGAAGCGAATCGAGTGACCAGCTGCTTACGAGGTAAATGTGGCCTTGGTATTCTTTCTCCTTAGCCAGCTTCTCTTGAAGAGATTTCACGTTGGCCTCAAAGGCTTCTTTTTTTGCGACTGCGGCAGCTTCTTTTGCTGCCTTTTTTTCAGCGATCTCTTTCTCTTTCGCGGCCTTATCTTCGTCGCTCATCTCTTCCGAAGCTTCTTCTACCGGTGTATCCTCCACCTCGGGCTCGGCGGCATATTCGGTATCGATCTCTGCGGAGACTTCGATAGATACGGGATAGACATTATCCTCTTCGATTTTCGCACCGATTTTGATCGTGTAATTGAAGCCATCAGCAGTTTCGATTTCGAATACCGGACCACCTTCGACGATTGAAGGCTGGGCTTCATCACCGACGAGGATGTCTTTGAAGGCTGTGTTAGCGAAGCTGTTTTTCAGTGGGCCGGTCTTTGCCTCGTCGAGCATTTCATTCTCACGAGGATTCGCGAATTCGAATTTGCCGGTTGAATCTTCGCGGATGAGTTCAAAAGAATCAGCTTCATCGGGAGCAGTCACCTTCAAGCGAAGAATCTTGGATGTCTTCACCCAGGATTTGTCGAGCCAATCGGCTGGGCGGGGCTGAAAGCCAGCAAACGAAGTGGCTACTTTATAAACATCGCTTCCGCTAGCTTCGGGCTTCAGGAAAATCCCACCAGCATTTGAAGTGCCGGAACCCACGGTAGTGCCAGACATCACAGATTCACCGATCACGAATTTGGCGGCATCACCGGCTTCAGACTTCCCGAAGAGCAGCTGTGTGCCCGTGGAGTCTTCGTCCTCAGGCTTCGCAGCATCAGCTACTGGAGGATCCAGCTTGAGGCGGGTAATTCCCGCTTTGCTTACCTTCTGTGCTTCTACGATTTCAATGCCCCACACCTCTTGGAGGAATTCGCTTACTTTTTCGAAATCTGCAGGATACCCATCACGATCAGTGACGGTCCAGGAGCCCTCTTTTTTCTCGATAGTTACGGCTTCGCCTTCGTCAATCACGCTAGCGCTCGTAATGTCATTCACCGGGAAATCGGGGAATAGGCGCTCACCCACGTTTTTGGCGGGCTCGGTGTAAGTGGCGGATTTTTTCGAGCGAAGAATGGCGGCCACGAGGACGCACACCACGAGGATACCAATTAAGGTTACGATCTGTTTTGGCTTCATTGTCTATGGAGTCAGGTAAAACGGATTTTTGTGAATTTTAGCGAGCGGAAGTTTTCTTTTTCCGCATTACGGAAATGAAGATTCCGACGACTGCGACGAGAAGTGGAGTGAGGGCAACGTTGCCAGCTTTGATCCATGCGATCATGGAATTCAGCTTCTTCCGAGCGTCCTTTTGCAGCTGGCGCTGTTGCTTCATTGCTTCAGCCTGGGCTTCTTGGAATTTCTCGATCTCCTTCTGCTGCTCGGGAGTGAGGATCGTCTTTTGCGTATCGTCTTTTTGAGCCTGAAGAACATTGAGGCGAGCTTCTGCTTCTTTACGTTTTTCATCAAGCTCGACGAGTTCCTCACGGATTTGCTCATTGGCTTCTTCCTCGAGTTCCTTAATCCGTGTGAACGGACGGATCGCAGAGGCTCGACTACGGATCGAAACAAGGTTCGAATCACCAGCGAGGATCTCGGTCGAATTCTGGAAAAACGGGAGGTTTTGATTACGCATCTGAGCAATACGCTGGCCGAAGAAGTCCATCGTTTGGATGGCAAACTGATCGTTAATGAAATCGGAGTCACCAATAAGGATCACGATACCTTCGCCGTTTCCTTCGGTGAGCACTGCAGGCTTGGCGTCTTCTGCATCGGCAACGCCGTCTTCACCTTCTTCCGGTGCCGGTGCATCTGGGTTTTCCGGCTCACCTTCGGGGAATGCGGTGGGGAACTTACCGGTGAGGCGAAGCGCTAGCTTTTTCTTCTCACCTGATTTTTCAAATTTCCGCATAATTTCCTGCGGGCTTTGTTGCGCCATCGTCTTGTCCGTGGTGGACGAGGCTTCGGAGGTGTGGATGAGGACTTCTTCGTTGATCCCTTCTTTCGGCTCACCTTTGAATTCACCGGCGAAAAGGAGGAGCATATCGCTAAGACGGCTCGTGGCAGGGTCATCCTGATTGATAAAATCTCGGGTAAGTGAGAGGAGCGCTGGGTTTTCCTGACCTCCGCGAATTGGCGTGCGAAGATTGAGATCGGTCACGATCTCTTCGCCGAAGGTGTAGCCGTAAGCGGAGAGAATTTTTTCTAGGTTCGAATTTTCCGGGGCTCCACCAAGTGAGGGCTGCATCGGATTCGTCTGCTGGGACTTACTCATCTGTGCGGTGATGGAAAGCGGATCAACGCAGACCATCAACTTACCTCCCCCGAGCACGTATTGATCGATCGCGAAGAGGGCGGTGGGAGTGAACTTCCCGGTGTGAAGTAGAATAAGGACATCGATATCATCGGGGACGCGTTCGATGTCATCAGCGAGGGTGCGGACTTCGTAATCGCGCTCAAGATCTTCGTAGAAATACCACGCTGGAGTCCGCCCTCCTCCGCCCATCATTGGATTGCCGAAGCTACCGCTGATTTCGTAGGAACTTACCACAGCGACCACGGGCTTATCCGTGCTTACGACCTGGCTGATGGCGCGCGAGACTTCGTATTCGAGCGTTTCCTGGGGAACTGCCGGAAGAAACGGGATCACTAGATTGTTCTCAAGATACGAGATTTTGAGGCCGAAGTAGTATTCACCACGTGCGCCACGCTGTGCCTGCATCCCGGCGAGGCGGGCACTATCTTCGTCGTCGGTGTCCGGCTCAGGGTTGTGGCGTTTCAGCTGGATTTTCTTGCCGCCAATCTGGGCGTATTGCTCAAGGAAACTCCCGATCCGCTCAGCGACGGTCTGAAGCTCGGTGGGAAGGATATCGGTATCGCGGGTGACGAAGTAATCGAGGGTGACGGGATCGACAACTTCATCGCTTTCATCACCGGGGATCTTTTTGATGATGGTGCGGGTGCCCTTAGAGAGGGTGTGGACTTTTTCTTCGGTGAAATCGATTCCTCCAGGAATCGCGCTGGCGATGTAATTCACCGCGACAAGAATTGCGATCACGACGGCGAGGCCGATGGTGGAATAAAGGAAGGCCGAGGAACCTTTTTTAGGACTGCTCATGTTAGTTAGTAGTGCTAGGTGAAGATTAGGCGCGGCGAGCGCGGATGACGACGGAAGTGGCGAAGAGACAGAAAGTAATCACGCTGAGGAAGTAGACGAGATTTTGCATCCGGATGAGTCCTTGGCGCGGATCGTCGTAGTTCTCGTAGAAGCTGCTGCCTTGGAGGAAGGAGGCGAGGCCGCCTAGCCCAAGATCGCGGACAAATTCTATCAGTGGGGGGATCCCGATGAGTGTAAGAAGAAAGCAGACGAAGACGCTAACGATGAGACAGACGACTTGGCTGCGGGTGAATGCGGAGATCACGCTGGTGACAGCGAGTGTCGCAGCACCAATGAGGAAGCTTCCAATGTAGCCAGCCCAGATGGTGCCGTAATCCGGATCGCCTAGATACTCTACGGTAATGACGATCGGGAAGGTAAGCACGAGACCTGCGAGAAGAACGACGCAGGCAGCGAGGAATTTACCTACGATCGCCGTCCAGGGAGAGATTGGCATGGTGAGAAGGAGCTCACTGGTGCCGAGGCGGTTTTCCTCGGACCACATGCGCATTCCGACCGCTGGCCCGAGAATCATGAAGAGCCATGGATGAAACTGGAAAAACGATGCGGAGAGATCGGCTTCCTGGCGCTCGATGAATCCACCGAGAAGGAAGGCAAATCCCATTGCAAATAGAATAAAGATGATGATGAAGACGTAGGCGAGCGGGCTATTGAAGTAGCCGCCTAGTTCACGCCGGAAGACGGACAGGATGTTTTTATGTGCGGGCATCTTGTGGAAGTGCTTCGAAGTTACTGAATTGAATGAATTAGGCAGCCTCGGTATCCGGGCGGGTGATCTCGCGGAAGACGTCGTCGAGACGTCCTTCGACCTGATGGAGTTCGCTGAGAGTCCAGCCTTTTTCGCCGCAGAGATTGGCCACGGCGGCGGCGAGTTCGCCAGTTTGCGTTTTCTTGGCGGGGCAAAGCTCGGCAGAGAATCCAGGATTGGAGGATTCAGTGGGCGTCACGCTACCTACTGCGGGGTTTGCCGCGAGAGCAGCGCGGGCGACATCTGCTTCAGCGCCGATGGTGATGTGGACGTTTCCAGCCTTGCTGGACTTAGCTTTAAGGTCATTGGGAGTGCCATCAGCGACAACGCGGCCACGATCAATGATGATGGCGCGCGAGCAGGCCGCTTCGACTTCCTCGAGAATGTGCGTGGAGAAGATAATCGCCTTGGTCTCGCCCATGCGTTTAATCAATGAGCGCACTTCGTGCTTCTGATTGGGGTCGAGTCCGTCGGTGGGCTCATCCAAAATCAGAATTTCGGGGTCGTGCACGATCGATTGCGCAAGGCAGGTGCGGTGCCGGTATCCTTTTGAGAGCGTATCCACACTCTGATTGCGGACGGGCTGGAGAAAGGTGGTCTCGATGGCTTTATCGACGGCTTTGTCACGATCAGCGCCAAAGAGGCCGCGCATTTCTGCGCAGAAACCGATGAAGCCAGCGACCGTCATGTCTTCATAGAGTGGAGCGTTTTCCGGGAGGTAGCCGATCTTAAATTTTGCTGCGTTTGGATCAGCTTCAATATCGACGCCGCCGATGCGAATGGTGCCCTTGGTGGCGGGAATATATCCGGTGACCATGCGCATGGTGGTGGATTTGCCGGCACCGTTGGGTCCGAGGAATCCGAGGACTTCGCCCTTTTTCACAGAGAAACTGAGATCGTCCACTGCGGTTTTGGGCCCGAATGTCTTCGTCAAGTTGGTGACTTCAATCATCGTGAATCAGAAGGGTATGTAGGGGCTAAGGAACTTAAGAATCAGAGTATTTCTGAATTTTGGAGGGGAGCAAGAGTGGTGGGGGCGAAACCTCTTTCAAGAAGATTTTTTCCGCACAGCGCACCTTTTCCCATAGCTCCCTGCTAAACATCGGATTACCGAAGACATCAGAATGTTCAAACTTTTTTCTTGGAATGTGAATGGCTTCCGTGCCGTGATGGGCAAAGGCTTTGCTGAATGGGTGGCACAGACGATGCCGGACGTACTCTGCCTTCAAGAGGTAAAGGCGATGTCGGAGCAGGTGGATCTCGCCTGGGCAGAGGAACTCGGATACTCAGCGCACTGGAATTCAGCGGATAAAAAGGGCTACTCGGGCACTTGCACGCTCACTAAAATTCCGACGGTTTCCGCGACAGCGGGCATCGGAATCGCCGAGCACGACACCGAAGGACGCGTCGTAACAACCGACCATGGCGCGTTTTATCTCGTAAATGTCTACACGCCAAATTCCCAGGCCGCGCTCAAGCGCCTTCCCTATCGCCTCGAATGGGACGCGGCATTTCTCGCCTATCTCAAGAAGCTCGAAGCAGAGAAACCAGTCATCTTCTGTGGTGATCTAAACGTCGCCCATGAGGAAATCGACCTTCGGAATCCCAAGACGAACAAGAAAAATCCCGGTTTTTCCCCAGAGGAGCGCGCCTCTTTCACCACACTTCTCGACGCCGGGTTCATCGATTCCTTCCGCCATCAGCACCCAGGCGAGCCCGACCACTATTCTTGGTGGAGCTATCGCGCCAATGCCCGAGCAAATAACGTGGGGTGGCGCATCGATTACTTCGGCGTCTCAAAAAGCCTCCTCCCTGCCGTGCAGGAAACTGCCATCCACCCCGATGTGTTGGGCTCCGATCACTGCCCAGTTTCGCTGTTTCTAGACATCTAAACCTCGACTCCATCCCCCGAAATCGCTGAACTCAAGGGGAAACCCCCGTCTTCATTTTTTATCCGAGACCAAGTTCCTCCTCAAGGAGACCATCGTCGCACCACCCGGATTCAACCGCTGACGCGTCCCGCCTGCATCGATCGCAATCCACCTTTGCATCGGCTCAGCATACGCATGGAGCCTCCTCAGTGGCGCGCTCACCAAAAAAGGGAGCATGGGGTCACACAAAACCACGTCCACATCGATCAAGCCCTCGTCAGCTTCAGCTTCGTCGCCAATGAAGCTGGTGACTACCAGCCTTTGCCTGCGGCTCCCCTATCCACTCCGCCAATGGCCAATGGATCAAGCTAGCCGTGAGCGACGACGCCGAAAAAACCTCCTGGGAAATCGAGGCAGCCTCCGAATAGCGCCTCAACACTCGATCACGCAAAGCAGTCTAAAGCGGGCGCCTCAAAGGCGCCCCCTTCCCCGTACCACCCACCGGCACCTGCTGCGTAAGACAGTGAAAACTCCCCAGCCCCCAAATCAATCGCCCACTCTCCAGCCCCACGGCTTCACGATCAGGGAAACAGCTCGCAATGATTTCCAGCGCCCTCTCATCTGCAGGGTCTCCATAAGTCGGCACAAGGACCGCCCCGTTCGTCACTAGGAAATTTGCATACCCAGCAGGAGCCTGAGGCACACACCAGCTCTCACCACATTCCTCCGGCGGCTCTACAGAAAACGGCTCCGGCACCGGCAGCCGCACCACCTCAAATCCGCTGCGTGCCAGCTGTTCCGCATGCTCACGGAGCACTGAATAATCCGCATTCGCCTCCTTCTCCGCCACCGAGACCAACACCCGGTTACCAGGCACAAAACGCGTCGTGGTATCGATATGCCCATCCGTATCATCGCCCAGAATCGCCGCCTCCGCCCAATGCACACGATCCACCCCAAAAGCCATCCTCAGCTCATGCTCCACCTCAGATTGACTATAAGTCGAATTCCTACTCTCCGCCAAAAAACAACTTCCAGTAGACAAAAGCACCCCGCCACCATTCACCTCAAGCCCGCCCCCTTCCCCAGTAAGCCTCGACCTATAGACCGGCACCCCTAGCGCTTCCGCCATTCGCGCCCCCGCCGCCGCATCATCGGCATAAGGCTCATATTTTTCGCCCCACGCATTAAATCTCAAGCTCACCGCACGACGCCCACCCCTATCATCAACAACGAAAATACACCCATGATCTCGCACCCAAGGCTCGTTCGTAGGAATATCAAAAAACGTCACACGATCCAAAACCCCATCCAGAGCGACCTCCGCCGCCCTGCGATCATTATCCCCACGCACATTAATATAAACCCGCACCCACCTCGTGAGCTCGCGCACAAATCCCGCATATTCCGGCATCACCCAATCCAGCGTTTTCCCCGGATAACTTTCCCCATCAGCATGCGGCCAGCTCAGCCACACCGCCTCATGCCGCTCCCACTCCGCAGGCATACGGAAACCCTCTTCTCCAGGCGCGTTCACGGCTTCCCGAATCGTTCAGTGATTCCGCCATAACTATCAATTCGGCGATCGCGGAGAAACGGCCACTCCTGCCGCTGCACCTCAATTTCATCCAGCGGGAGATCCGCAAAAAGCACCTCCACATTTTCGACAGACGCCTCAGCAAGCAACTGCCCCGCCGGCCCCGAAATAAAGCTCTGCCCCCAAAATTGAATATGCCCCCCACCCGGATTCGGCTCATTCCCCACTCGATTCGCCGCCGCCACATAGCACCCATTCGCCACCGCATGGCCGCGCTGCACCGCCTGCCAAGCACCATGCTGCTCCACACCACGCGCCTCCTTTTCCTCCGGATGCCAACCAATCGCCGTCGGGTAAAACAACACATCAGCCCCCTGCAATGCCGTAAGCCGAGCCGCCTCGGGATACCACTGATCCCAACAAATCAGCACCCCCACATTCCCGAACTTGGTCGCAAACGATTGGTAGCCCAAATCCCCCGGAGCAAAATAATACTTCTCGTAAAACCCCGGATCATCCGGGATGTGCATCTTCCTATAAAGCCCCAAAATCTCACCATCCGCATCCACCACAAACGCCGAATTGTGATACACCCCCGCAGCCCGGCGCTCAAAAAACGGCACCACCAGCACAATCCCCAGCTCCTTCCCCAGAGCCGCCATTCGCGGCGCAAGCTCACCAGGATACGCCACAGCTTGATCAAAAAACTGCCGATCCTCCGTCTGGCAAAAATAGCGCCCCAGATAAAGCTCCGGAAGACACACAATCTGCGCCCCACCAGAAGCCGCCTCACGGATCAGACGCTCAGCCTCCTCCTGATTCACTTCAGCCCCCTCCGCCATCGCCATCTGAATGAGAGCGATGCGAATCGGTTTCTTATTCGAATTCATCACCACAATTCACGCCCCATCCCCCGCATCCGGCAAGCCTTTCCTATCAATCCGCCTCACCACCCAGCCCCGCTCACGAAATAACGCCAAAAGCCCACACTCACCAAAAAGGTGCGCGCCACCCACCGCCACAAAAGCCGTTTTCCCATCAGCCACAAGCACCTCAATCTTTCCCACCCAATCCCGATTGCGCTCCGAATGCAGCCGCTCCATCAACCCAGGAATCTCCTCCGCCCTCGCAAATAAGCGCTCGGTAAAAATTACCTCATCCCCATCCCTCCACGCCAAAAGAAGCGCCTCCCCCTGCCCACGCAGATCCCCTAAGTCACCAACTACCGACCGCAGCATTCCCATCTTCGTCTCCAGTGGAAGCCCCCCAAAAAGCCCCGCCTGAAACTCCCCCGTCTCCAGCGGCACAATATCCACCCCACCGCGCCTCGCCCCCTCGCGCAGCCAACGATCCACCCCATACTCCGAATCCGCCCCCATCCTTCGATAAACCTCCATCGTGAGCGAGATCGCAATCATATGCGGAGGCATACGATCAACATAAGAAGGATCAAATCCCCCGTCCGAAAGGCTCCCGCGAAGCTCAGCACTCACATCATCTCCCAAAAGCACAGAAGTCGGCACATCATCCCCCGCCATCAGCGCAAATACCTCCCCAGCCTCCGAACTCCCATCCACCTCACACACGAGCCGATCCACTCGACCAAGAATCTCAGCATACACAGGATCAATTTTCCGATACTCTTCAGGAAGCACATGAATCGTGCCCCCAAGAAAAAACACCTCCCCCCTCCGCGTCAACTCATACACAAAACCTCCCCGCCCCACATCCCGCGAGCACCCCGCAAGACACCCCCACACAATCACCAAAAATATCATCCGAAGCATCCACCACCCTGGATCTGAAAACTGAAAACTGAAAACTGAAAACTCCCCTTCATGCACCTCGATCTCACCACCACCCACGCAAAAGACGCCTACAAAATCCTCTCCGGAATCGTGACCCCTCGCCCAATTGCGCTCGTCACGACATTAAATGAGGATAAGTCAATAAATGCTGCACCGTTTTCATTTTTCAATGTTTTAGGCGCCAGTCCACCGATCATCGGATTCGCCCCAGGTGATCGCGAACCCGGAATCCCCAAGGACACGGCGAAAAACATCCGCCGCACGAAGGAATTTGTCGTCCATCTGCCGGACGAATCCATTGCCCAGCAAATGGTCGGCTGCGCCGCCTCATGGCCATACGGCGTCAGCGAACTCGCCGCCGTCGGGCTCACCACCACCCCATCGACCGCCCTCTCCGTCCCCCGGATCACCGAAGCTCCCGTCGCCCTGGAATGCGAAGAATGGGGCACCCTCAATATTGGAGACAATCGCCTCATCATCGGACGCGTCCTCCACGTCCATACCCGCAGCGGAATCCTCAATCCCGAGACCCTTCACATCGAAGAAAACGCCTACCACCCCATCGGACGCGTGCACGGACCAGACGGCTACTGCACCACGAGAGATCAATTCAAAGTAGAGCGCCCAGAATAAAGCCTCAAAGCGGCTCAATCTTCATCGGCGTGCGCCGCCAGGCACTCGGAGTCATCCCAGCCTGCTTGCGGAACCACCTGGAAAAATAGTTCGCATCCTTCATCCCCACCGCTTTCGCCACATCCGCGATCGACTTCCGCTGGTCGCCAAGCATACGCTGAGAATGCTGGAGTTTCAGCCGTGCCCGGAGCTGGCCGAGCGTGAGCCCGCACTCCGAGCGCACCGCCCGATTCAGATGATCCTGCTGGTAGCCCGTCATCGCCGCAATATCGCCAAGAGTCGCGTCCCTACCCGCCCCCTGCCCTGCATCCGCCCGCTCAAAAGCACGCTCGACCATTCGCGTCATCCCCAGATTTCGCCGATCACCATAGCGATTCACCGGCCGCAACCAGCCCGAGCATTTCAACGCAATATGCAGGATCTCAAAAATGGCCACCCCCACCATCAGCTGCACCTCCTTCGCCCGCTCATCACGAATCAAAAAAAGCTTTCCCGCCGCCGCCCGCACCTTCGCCAATTCCGATTCTGGAAGATGCGTGCACACATGAACCGGCCAGGATGACTGCTCAAGATCCATATCGATCACCAGATTTGTAGGCCTCCGTGCCGTGCTTTTTTCCAGCCGGCTCCGCACCCCCGGCGGCACCACAAAGACTGATCCCGGCCGCGCCGCAAACGCCTCCCCCTCGACTCGTTGATGCCCCGTCCCGAGCAGACAAATCATCATCCTCGTGTGATTCACATGGGAGTTCTCAGTCCATTTTGGCCCCGAAGTCTCCTGATTAAGCTGAATTTTCTTCACCCGAAGACCGGGAGAGCGGAGATCAAGCCCCTGAATTAAGAGCGGACGATAATTCTTTAACATTTATATAATACAGCCAATACCTGGACTCTTTATTAGTCGCTTCAATCCAGAACTTCTAGCCTTTTCATCGCTCATTTTCTAAATCTTGCCCTTCCCTTCCCCCACAACCTGCACGATCCCATAGCCAGCCCCAGAATCAAACAATGCCACCGCGCCTCTCACTCCACACCATCACCACAAAACCCTGGTCTCCCCATCAGTGCATCGACCACTATTCGAAAGCCGGAATCAGCGGCATCACCTTCTGGCGCGAAGACTTCGAATCGACCTCTCCTAAGGATCTCGGCCAAGCCGCCCGCGACGCCGGACTTGAAGTGACCTCCCTTGCCTGCGGCGGCAATTTCCCCGCCCCCACGGAAGCCGAGCGGGACAAGATCATCGACGAAAATTTCCACGCCATCGACCAGGCTGCCGAATGCGGTGCTCCCACCCTCGTCCTCGTCTGTGGCTCCCGCACCGATCAATCGCTCGCAATGAACCGCGGCCAAATCATCGATGGCATCGCCGAATGCCTCGATCACGCCGCCTCGATGGGCGTCATCCTCGCCATCGAGCCACTCCATCCAATTTACGCCGATACGCGCTCCGCAGTAAACACCATGCGATACGCCAATCACATCTGTGAAGTTCTCGGCCACCACGAATCCGTAGGAATCGCCTGCGACGTCCACCACACATGGTGGGATCCCGATCTCCTCAAGGAAATCGAGACCGCCATCCGCGCAGGCGACTTCGCCTCATTCCACATCAGCGATTGGAAATCCCCCACTACAGATCGCCTCCACGACCGCGGTCTTCCAGGCGAAGGATGCATTCCCATTAAAGAAATCAGCGACACCATCTCAGCCAGCGGGTTCAAAGGCTTTACCGAAATCGAAGTATTTTCAGAGCACCATTGGGCGCGCCCACAAGAAGAGGTCCTGCAAGAGATCATCACCAACTGCGCCAAGATCTACGGCTCCTAAACTTCCCAAAGACTTCCAAGCGATTCGCAGTAAAAGAAAAAGATGCCCGGCCAGCCAGCGCCGCCCGACTCCCTGAGAAAACTTCCACGCCATGCCTGCCCCCCTCCCCTCCTTCACCCTCGGTAAATACACGCTCGCCGAAAACGAAGCCCCCGCGCTCCCACTCTTCATCCTCGGCCCATGCGCCATCGAATCCCCAGATTTCACCTGGGAAATGGCACGCGAAATCAAAGCCATCGCAGAAAAGGTAGGCGTCTCCTTCGTCTTCAAAGCCTCCTACGACAAAGCCAATCGCACCTCCGTAGGCTCCTATCGCGGCGTGGGCATTGAAGACGGCTGCAAGCTCCTCGGCGAAATCGGCGAGGACCTCGGCGTCCCCGTCACCACCGATATCCACCTCCCCGAGCACGCAGCCATCGCCGGCGAGCACATCGATCTGCTCCAGATTCCCGCCTTCCTCTGCCGCCAAACTGATCTCCTCGAAGCTGCCGCAAAAACCGGTCGCGCCGTGAACGTGAAAAAAGGCCAGTTTCTCGCCCCCTGGGATATGAAGCCAGTGCTCGAAAAAATGGCACACTTCGGCTGCGAAAACGTCCTCCTCACCGAGCGCGGCACCACCTTCGGCTACAACAACCTCGTCGCCGACATGCGCTCGCTCCCCTGGATGCGCGACCTCGGCGCCCGCGTCTGCTTCGATGCCACCCACTCCGTCCAGCGCCCCGGCGGCCTCGGCGGAACCACCGGAGGCGATGGAGCCCTCGCCCCCGTCCTCGCAAAATCCGCAGTAGCAGCCGGCGTAGACGCCATCTTCATGGAAACCCACAAAGACCCCGCCAACGCCCTCTCAGACGGACCAAACCAAGTCCCCCTAGCCAATCTCGAAAAAACACTCACCACCCTCGCCGCCGTCCACCGCGCCGCCCATGGGTAACTAACGAGCGTTTAAGCTCTCAGCTGCCATTGCCCCTCCGCTAAAGGACGTTTCCCTGCCGGGTGCAGTAACGTCTTCTTCGTATGAGAACGATGAAAGCCAAGGCGCCTCGCCCGCTTTCACAAAAGAGATGGTGCACTCACGCCACCCCCACGATCTCAACTAAGATCTCGCCTAAATAGACGTTTTACCCTTGAAGCTAGGTGGCTCGCCCGCTAGCCTAAAACCCGGGATTTAGCGCTCTCTGCGCCATTTCCCACGCAAAAAAACATACATAATAAAAACCACAAGTAATGAAAACAACCAAACGCAATCGGGGTGGATTCACCCTGATCGAGCTCCTGGTCGTGATTACCATCATCGCGACCCTCGCAGGCCTCTCCGTTCCCGTCTTCGCACGAGTACAGGAAAACGGCAATATCACCAAAGGCTCAAACAATGCCCGCCAGATTTATCTCGCATGCAGCCTCTACTCCAATGACAACGACGGTCGCTTCCCTCGCGGAGACAGCGCCAACGCGGCGTTCCGCAAGCTCGTCAAGGACAAGCTTATCGAGAAAGAAGACGTCTTCGGGTGCCCCGGTAGCCCTTACCTCCCCGACAACGATTTAGGAGAAGCTCCTAATTATGCCGAAGCCGTCGAATCAGGCGAAAACCACTGGATGATGGTCAATGGACTCACCTCCTCTTCTGGCGGAGCAATCCCCCTCATCTTCGAAAACGCTCTTGATACAAACACCAACCCACAGTGGGACGGAGCCGCCGCTGGACAGACCCTGCGCGGACGCACCTGGTCCAATGGCCGCGTCATCATCTGCACTGGTGATGGATCTGTCGCTACCTACAAGACCGACAATCCTGATGGAGTCGGATCGATCGAGCCTGACGGTAAGAGCGACAAAAATGTCTTCACCAAAAAGAACATCAGAAGCGTACTCGACGTCCTAGGCGACGGTAACGAGTAATCCTTCCTCTCTCACTCACAAGCCGGCCACTGGATATCCTCCAGTGGCCGGCTTTTTTGTGCCCAGCAGAATCCCCCGAGAAGGAGAACCTAGCGCTTCCGTGTAAGCATGATCTGATTCCCCTCCGTATCCGAGCACATCGCCAGATGCGGAGCCTCCCCATCTTCATCCTGCGGCTCGCGATCACATGTCCCGCCAGCGGCTACTACCTCAGCCGCTCCCTCCACCACATCGGCTACCTGGAAACTCATCCCCGTCCACGTCTTTTTTCCCTCGCCGCCACCATGAATCCCGATAGTTGCACCCGCGATTGTGAGCTCACTCACCACCTCTGATTCCTTCACCACGTGCGCTCCGAGCGCATCTCGGTAAAATTTCACTGCCCGCCCCATGTCCGCTGCCCAGATGATATATTTTGTGCGTTCTACCTTCATTCGCCGAACGTGCTGCAGTCCGGCCACACGTCAAACTTGAGCTTCCCCCGATCCCTCCTATCGTCCGCCTCACACCAATTTTACTGACCCCATGGGAAGAGCATTCGAATACCGCCGCGCCTCAAAAGAAAAACGCTGGGACAATATGTCCAAGCTATACCCTAAGCTCGCACGGGCGATCACCCTCGCGGCCAAAGAGGGAGGAGAAGACCCCGAGGCAAACGGCAAACTCAAAGCCGCCATCGCCACCGCAAAAGCGCAAAACCTCCCGAAGGACAATATCGAGACCGCTATCAAGCGCGCCTCCGGCCGAGATGCAGAAAATATCTCCGAGGCCAACTACGAAGGAAAAGCCGCCCACGGCGTCCTCCTCTGGGTCGAGTGCGCCACCGACAACCCCACTCGCACGGTCGCAAACGTCAAAAACCACTTCAAAAAATGCGGCGGTGAAGTCGTCCAAAGTGGAGCCCTCGATTTCCTCTTCCAGCGCAAAACCGTCATCGAATTCGATATCCCCGAAGGCACCGAAGCGGACGACATCGAGCTCGGCCTCATCGATGGCGGCCTCGAAGAATTCGAAGTAAACGACGACGGAAAAGCCTCCGCCTACGGCGCCTTCGAAAGCTTCGGCCCCCTCAATGCCGCGCTAGAAGCACTCGGCATCGAGCCCACCAAATCGAGCCACCAACGCATCGCTACCTCTCCCATCGAGATCACCGAAGCACAGATGACCGAGGTAGAGGAACTCATCGACCGACTGGAAGACGATGACGACGTCCAGTCGGTCTACACGAATATCGCTTAAGCAGGATCAGCCACCCGCCATCGTGGCGGGATCAAGCGCTTCAGTGAGTTGAGCCTCGGTAATCCCGAGCTCATCAAGCTGTTCCATACAGAGTTCGCGGACCGTCTTGCCAGTTTTCACCGAATCTTTCGCAATCTTAGAAGCTGGATCATAGCCGATCACTGGGGCGAGACTTGTCACCATCGAGAGCGAAAATTCGATCAAGCTGGAGCAACGCTCACGATTCGCCACGATCCCGGAAACGCACTTCTCGTTAAAAATAGTCGAAACGTTAGTAAGAAGACGCACACTCTCCATGAATGCCTTTGCCATCACCGGCATAAACACATTGAGATCGAGGTGACCATTTGCTCCGGACCACGTGATCGTACTCTGGTTGCCAAAGACACGAGCGGAAACCATCGTCACCGCCTCGCACATCACCGGGTTCACCTTGCCTGGCATAATGCTGCTACCCGGCTGTGTCGCCGGAAGGGAAATCTCTCCAATTCCGCAGCGCGGCCCTGAAGATAGAATCCGAATATCACTCGCAATCTTAAAGAGGCTTGCCGCAATCGTATTGAGCTGCCCGTGCGCCTCCACCAAGGCATCCTTCGCCGCTTGCCCTTCAAAGTGATTGTCGGCCTCCACAAATTCGATCCCAGTTTTCTCCGCAATAAATGCGATCGCCGCTGGTGGAAAATCCGGATGGCAATTTAGCCCAGTGCCCACGGCCGTGCCACCAAGAGCCAATTCGTGGAGGGCTTTCAATGCCTTGCGCGCCCGATCAATCCCGAATTCAAGCTGTTTGGCGTAGCCACCAAATTCCTGGCCAAGCCGCACCGGAGTCGCATCCATCAAGTGAGTGCGCCCGATCTTGAGCACGTCATGAAATTCTTCCGCCTTCGCCGCCAACGCCTGATGCAACCCTTCAAGCGCGGGCAAAAGATCGTCCTTGAGCGCAACGCCCGCGGCGATGTGCATCGCAGTGGGAAAGGTGTCGTTCGAAGACTGCCCTTGATTCACATGGTCATTCGGGTGCACCGGATCTTTCGATCCTACAGGCTTTCCAGCGAGCTGGGAGCAGCGGTTCGCAATCACCTCATTCGCGTTCATATTTGTACTCGTCCCTGATCCAGTCTGGTAAACGTCCACCGGAAAATGCTGGTCAAGCTTCCCTTGATACACTTCTTCAGCGGCCTTCTCGATAAGCGAGGTGATCTCTTTCGGGACATGCCCAAGTTCGCCATTGGTCCTCGCAGCCGCCCATTTAACAAGCCCGAAAGCTCGCACCACACCAGGATCTACGGCTTCGCCAGAAACAGGAAAATTAAGCACGGCACGCTGAGTAGAAGCGCCGTAAAGAGCATCGTCGGGGACTTGCATGTCGCCCATGGAGTCGGATTCAGTACGCATGTTAAAAAATTAAATGTAAGGATTAGGAATAAGTGAATGAATTACGCAAGCGGTCGCTTTGGAGCCGACGGTTTCCGGTAGGTAAAAATGGCATCGAGCGAAAGAATGCCTGGACCGAGAAGGACAATTGCCCCAAAGATAAGAAGATAGAGTAGCCCTGTCTCTGCGAAGCCCACTGCATAAGCAGTGGGGAATGCAAGCACCGCGAGGATCGTAAGAATAATAGCACTCACCCGTGTGATTAGCCCCAAAACGAGCGCCAAGATCGCAAGCGACACGACAAGAATATACACCGGGGCGACCACAGCAGGAAAAGGCGTCCCCGTCTCCGCGATCATCTCCACAAACGCCCAAGGCTGCTTATCCCAAACGAATCGCCATGCCGGAGCCAATTCAGGAATCACATGCTCAATCGCAAGGAGCACCCCTGCTCCTGCTCGAAGAAAGAGCGTCGCCAACGTACGTACGAACGTTCGCCATGGACTATCGGCAGACGCCGCCGAGGAGGTATATGAGGAAGTGTAGTGCAGCATCCGATGTGTCTTCGCTAGGTGACACGACCCCACGCCAAAATCAACGCCGAACGGCATTCCTGCCGACTACATTTTCGGAAGATACACCGGAAGCTCAAGGTTCACATCGAGATCATTGAATGTCTGCCACTGCGCCACCTGCGGGTAGGCACTGAGCACTTTGAGATCAAGGCTCCAGGTGCGCCCGATTTTCCACCCCGCAGCACTTGTCGGTTTCCCTCCCCAATAGACAGTGTGGGCGATTCGGATATTCTTGGGCTCATAAGTGCCTGAGCGAACCTTCACCACTTCCCACTCGTAGACCGCGAGCGCCTTGCCGTAATTAATTTGATTCTTCGCAGGCGTCTTTGAAATACCGATGAGCTTAATATCTACGCTCACAGCATCACTTGGAGCCGTGCTAGATTTGGCACGCTTCACTTTATACACATCGGGAGCCGAAGCTTCGGCGGCCTTGGGTTTCGCAGCGGCCGAGGCAAGCGCTTGCGCTTTCTTCTCAGCTGCAGCGCGAGCAGCTATGCGTGCTTCCACTTCGGCCTTCGCCTTCTTTTCCTCCTTCACCTTAAGCGCAGCCTTCGCATTCGCCTCGCGCTTAGCTTTTGCTGCAGCGATCATTTTTGCTCTCACAGCACTCTCAGCAGCCTTCTTCGCTTCAGCCTCTTTCTTTTTCTTAGCCTCGATCTGAGCAAGTTGCTTCGCCTTAGCTATTTCTTCAGCCTTGGCGAGTTCGGCAGCTCTCTTTTTGGCCTCAGCTTTCGCTTTTTTCTCTGCCGCAGCGATCTTTTTAGCTTCCGCTAACTTGCGAACCTTCTCCTTCGCCTCTTTTTCAAGGGCTTCTTTACGAATCCGCTCAGCTTTGGCAGAAGCCACCGCCAGAGCTTCCGCCGCAGCAATTGAGTCCTCTGTCTTTTTCATTGCTGCCGATATCATGACCTCACTCCCTGCCACGGAGACTCCCGTTTTTGGCGCTCCCTCCGCATCGCGAACGAGTGCTGCCACCGGCGTTGCGTTTTTCCCCAAAGCGACACCAGGTATCGAGGTGCCCAGCCCCGCGAAGGTAGCCAATCCGGGACCATCGAGCTGTTTTGCCCGGAAAGCCGCCATCAGTGGCCGAGAAGCAGACTTTCCTTTACGCTCCGTGAGCCACGCGTTCACCTCTTCGGCAACAAGTCCACCCCAGGCATTCGCCGCCCTCGATCCATAATGAATACCATCGGTGCGTGGGTAAGGATCAGTGTATGTAGTGACTTCCTGGCTATTAAATACAGGGCCGTAGCGCGATGCCGTGAGCTTCATAATCTGAAACATCTCGTCCTGGAGTTTGCGCGGATAGCGCGCCACATGAGAATCCGGCGGAGTGACCCAAAAACACTTCGCTCCCGACGCTTTAATTGTCTCTCCCATATTCCGAACAAGCATCGTCACCTCACGGATATTCTCTTTCTTCGAACGCTGCTTAGAACGAAGCTGCGCATAAAGATTCACCCCAGTCTGAACCACCACCACTTCCGGCCAATGCTTCTTGAGCAATTTCTCAACCTTCGGAACAGTGGCCGATTTCCGACGCGATTCCCTCTCCGGCGTTTTCTCCCAATGCCCAATGGTCGTCTTTTGGACGCCGTAAATACTCAACCAATAATAGGGTGTCGCCCCTCCAGTCACGTAAGTAAACACTTCGTGCCCCGCCTCACGCATCTGAGCATCCATCGTGCGACCAAACGAACCCATACTAAGAGAATCTCCGAGATAGAGAATCTTTTCAGCACAGAGACTTCCAGTCGATAACACAAACACCACAAGGGCGCTGCTGACACGGCACATTTTCGCAAAACTGAGGTTCATCTCTGCCAATTCTAGCAATTCTGGAAAACTCCGCAAGCAGAATTGAACCTAACTAGTGAATTTTTTTATGCCCTACCGAAGAAAATGCCCTCCCCTCAATAAGATTGCTCTCTGGCTAAAAAACTGCTTTCTCCCAGCTTCCCCTCATGCCCTCCGAACCCGATAATCAAAAATGGCAGCGAATCCGCTCACGCCTCGCCACCCTATATGGAGAGGATGACGCCCCCACACTGGAAGCGATCCTCAAGCAAACAGTAGCCGCGCATACTGCCACCGCTGCCTCGGCACCCTCAAAACCATTTTCCGAGGCCGATGCACTTCTCATCTCTTACGGAGACTCAATCACCCAAGGAAAAAAAACCACACTCCCCGTCCTCGAAAAATTCCTCTCCGATCACGTCGGCGATGCCATCACATTTCTCCATCTCCTTCCCTTCTTCCCCTACTCATCCGATGATGGCTTTTCGGTAATCGATTTCGAAAAACTCCGCAGCGACCTCGGAAGCTGGGAAGACATTCGCCACCTCAGCTTAAACTACCGAATCGTCTTCGATGCCGTCCTCAACCACGTCTCCGTCGAAAGTAAATACGCCCAAGGCTACCTCAAAGGTGACCCCGAGTTTGCAGATTTTCTCGTTTCCCCAGACCCCAGTGATGACCTCAGCCAAGTCGTCCGACCTCGAGATCTCCCCCTCCTTCACGAATTCACCCTCGCCTCCGGCGAAAAACACCCCCTCTGGACGACGTTCAGCCCAGACCAAGTCGATCTCAATTTCCGCAATCCGCGCGTTTTCCTCGAGATCATCCGCATCCTCCTCTTCTACGCCGCCTCGGGAGCCTCCATGCTACGGCTTGATGCCATTCCCTACCTCTGGAAAACAACCGGCACACGCTGTGTTCACCTCAAGGAGACCCACCTCATCATCAAGCTCATTCGAGACATCTACGACCTTGCTGCGCCACACATGATCCTCCTCTCGGAGACCAACGTCCCCCATGAAGAAAATATCAGCTACTTCGGCCAAGGAGGCGATGAAGCACAAATCATTTACAACTTCTCCCTGGCACCACTCACACTCTTCGCCATCACCGCAGGAGACACCAAAAAGCTCACTCGCTGGGCTCAAGGACTCGGCCCCTATTGGCGCGGCTGCACCTGGCTCAATATTACCGCCACCCATGATGGCATCGGCATGCGCCCCACCGAAGGAATATTAAATGAAGACGAGCGCCAGCTACTCGTAGACACCACGAAAGCCCACGGTGGCCAAGTGAGCTATAAGCGCAATCCCGACGGCTCCACCACCCCCTACGAGCTAAACGTCACCTACTTCGATGCCGTAAACGACCCCAGGCCGGAAACCCCACCCGAAGTCGAAGTTGCCCGTTTCCTAGTCACTCAAGCCATCGCCATGACCATCCGCGGCATCCCCGGAATCTACATCCACAGCCTCCTCGGCTCACGCAACGACAACACCCGCGTCGCGGAAACCGAGCGCCTCCGCAGCATCAACCGCTCCCAACTCGACCACACCACCCTCGAAGCTGAACTAAAAATCCCAACCTCGCTCCGCCACCGCGTCCTCACCGGCATGCGCCGCCTCCTCGATACCCGAAGAAAGCTTCGCGCATTCCACCCAGATACCGACCAACAAATCCTGGATTTAAACAACCAAATCTTCGCAGTCCTCCGCCGCTGCACCGATACCGGCGAACGCATCCTTGCCCTACACAACGTCACCGCAAAACGCATCCGCATCGACCGACACACCATCCCACTCCGCGGCCCACTCACCGATACTCTCACCGGCCAACTCATCTGGCTAGGAGCCGAAGGCGAAGACATCGTCCTTCTCCCCTACCAAATCGCCTGGCTATCATAAGCACTTGAGTTCACCACGATAAACCACACCTTCCAAACGTGGCGGATACAGAAGACATCTCAGACGAGCCAGCCCTCATCAAAGCCGCCCAGGCCGGAGACACCCGAGCCTTCGACACCCTCGTCACCCGCTATCGCAGCCGCATCTACGGCATGCTCGTCAATCTCGTCAAAGACGACACCGAAGCCTGGGACCTCGCCCAGAAAGTATTTATCAAAGCCTGGAAGGCCCTGCCTCGATTCGAAGCCAGATCAAAATTCTTCACCTGGCTCTACCGCATCACCCACAACGTCGCCCTAGACTACCACCGCCGCCGCAAAATCACCGGAGATGGAGAACTCGACGACCGCCAGCTCAACGCAAAAACCGTCATCTCA
Source organism: uncultured Verrucomicrobiales bacterium (assembly GCA_937922595.1). GTDB lineage: Bacteria > Verrucomicrobiota > Verrucomicrobiia > Verrucomicrobiales > DEV007 > CALAIY01. The sequence continues at coordinate 29,314 of CALAIY010000032.1, forward strand.
AGCGCCCCCACCGCCCCCTCGGAAACCCCACGCCCCGACGAAGCACTCGCCCGCACCGAACTCGGCGACCACATCCAAGCAGCCCTCGCCGAGCTCTCCCCCGAGCACCGCGAAGTCATCCTCCTCCGCGAAGCCCAAGGCATGACATACGATGAAATCGCCGAAATCATGGACTGCGCCAGCGGCACCGTAATGTCACGCCTCTTTCACGCCCGAAAAAAACTCCAAGCAACCCTCGCCGAAGCCCGCGCCAATTTTCTCGAAAAAACTGCCGCCCCCGGTGAATGACCCGAACGCCCCAACCGTCCCACCCCCAGAACCTCTTCATGGATCACGAACACCACATCACCCAATGGGCCGACGGCACGCTCAGCGGCGAAGCCCTCACCAACTTCGAAAAAGCCATGGCCACCGACTCCGAGCTACGAGCCGAAGCCGAAGAAGCCCGAGAGATGCACAAAATCCTCTCAGGAAACCTCACCATCGAGCGAGACATTCCAAACGCCCAATCTTTCAATTCCGGAATCCTCAAAGCAATTGAAGCAGAGAAAATCGCACCATTCGTCGCCCCCACCACCCAAAAAACGAACCTCCTCCCATGGGCCATCGCAGCCGCAGCCTGTATCGCCGCCGCCTCCACCCTTTTCCTAAACTCAGGGAACAACTCTGCCGCGACCACCCGAATCACCTACACCCCAGACCCCAGCATCGACGCAAAGGTCTACATAGACGAAGAAGCCGGAGCCACCGTCATCCTCCTAGATGGCATCGCCAGCATCCCCGACGACCAACCCATCGCCCCCAAAACCCTCATCAGCCGAGCCCTCCCCGGAGGCTCTGGCAGCCGCGCCTTCTTCGCAAAGCACGACCAAGCCCAGCCCTCCATGGTTCTCACTCGAACCTCCGGCGGCCAAGTCCGCATTCAAGATGTTTACTAGACGCTCCTACCTAGCCCTCATCGGCGCACTAGCCATTCCAGCCGCCGCCTCGGACACCAAACCTCCGCAAACCATCGCGTGGGGCGGCCTAATCTACGCAGGCCCCACCGATACCGATGTAGAAGGCGTCCCCACCGCACACATCCCAAAATCTTTCACTCCCCTTCAAACAAGGCTCAAAAAAGTTTTCCCCGCCGAGCGCTACACCCTAATCGCCCAGCACACCGAACAGATTTTCAAAGACTACGAAAGCTGGGTCGCCCCAGGAAAAGAACTCTTCCTAAAAATCGATTCCCGCGGCCCCACCCCATCGGGAGGCACCCTCATCGACCTCCAAGTCTGGTCCGGAGAAAAAGTGCTCGTAAAAACCGACGCCACCCTCCACCCCGATCGCCCCCTAATCGTAGTCGGCCCAGCCTGGCGCAGAGGAAGACTCCTCGTCGCAGTCAGCCTCCAATAAAGCGCCCCCAAAGCCACAATCCAGAGCCCCAAAACACCTCGTTCCCCTCCCCCACAACCCACAAAACAAACCACCCCAAGAAATTTGGTGACAGTCACCAAATTTTATATAATAATGGTACGACGGCATGATTCACCTCAATTTCATTATCCCTCAAGCTATCGACCATTCACTTCACCTCGATCGTGACATACATGAAATGAAGACCCTGCTCAGATACCTCACTCCAAAACACATCGAAAAGTTCGCATGAGAATAGCACGAGTGACGGGAGTTTCGGGGAAAGAGCACGTTTACCTCGTCTCGACGAGGCTGCTCGACGGCGTTCGCTCATTCGGAGCAATGGAACGCAATGTTTTCCTCCGTGGAGTCCTCAAGGGAGCTGAATTTTGTGGAATCGAGGTGCTCACCTTTTGCCTGGCCGAGCGCGAAATCAGGCTACTCGTTCGCGTCCCCCACAAGCGGGCAGCGGACGCCACCGTCGATGACCTAGAGCTGAAGCGGCGGCTCACCGTTCTCTACGGAGAAGAAGAGACAGCAGAGCGTTGGGATATTCTTGAGACGAAAAACAAGCTCGGTGAGCGCGGTCGCTACCTCGCACGAATGCACGATCTTGGCCTCTTCATGAAGGAAGTGAAACTCCGCTATTCAAAATGGGTAAACCGCCGCGCAAAACGCGTCGGCACAGCGTGGTGCGAGCGCTATCAAAGCACCCTTATCGATAGCCAAGACCGCGCCGCTATGCTTGAAGCTGCGCGTGAGGTCGAGCAATTTGCCGTCCGCGAAGGCCTCGCGAAATCCCCTCGCATGTGGCCTTGGTGCGGAGCCTGCCTTGCCGCGCGTGGGACACACCCCGAAGCGGTCGCCGGAATCTGCACCCTCCTTGGTGCTTCAATCGAGCAATCCATGGAAGCCGTGAGATCCTACGTCGAATGGGTCTGTGACGAAGTGCGCTCAATGCCTTCGGCCAGCCCCAAGCGTTCGCGAGGAGCGGAATGGGAAGGCGACTTCGATTGCGTAGTCCCCCTCAGTATGCAAGCGCCCAATCTTATTGCCGGCGCAATCGTCTATGGAGCTGGAGCCTTCGTCGACGCCATGGCAGAGCGCTCCGCACGCAAAAAGCGAGAGAGCGGAATCGAAGGTCGCGCACTACTCCAGCGAGCGCGAGAGCGCCCACGGCGCAAGTGATCGCTTTTTTGAATTAAACTGCTGCCACCATCGCCGCTGCCCCCACCGCAGCGGCATCATCACCAAGCTCGGCCACCACGACCTCCAGCTCTTCGACGTATTCTTCCGAGACGTGTTTGCAGACGCGCTTCCGCAGCCCCTTCACGAATACATCAGGCATCGCCTCCGCAAGCCCACCACCAAGCACAATGCGATCTGGAGCCAGCATATTCACTGCCGTCCCCACAGTCATCGCCAAATAATCTAGCGCATTATCGATCACCGCGCGTGTCCCCTCATCTTTCGCCGCATAAGACTGCATTAGTGCCTTGCTCTTGATCTTTAACAGATCTGCACCGGTTTTTTTCATTAAATGCGGAGCTCTCCCACGAAATGCCTCAGCTGCAGCACTACTCGCGATAGCGAGTCGGCTACAATAAGCCTCGACGGTAGGATATTCACCCTTCGCCGAGATCAGCGCCGCCGCAGGCCAACGCACTCGCCCAATCTCCATCGCAGAAAAACGGCTCCCCTGAAAAACCTTCCCATCATAGACAAACCCCGCCCCCACGCCCGTTCCGGGAAACACTCCCAATAGCGAGCGCACGCCCATCCCCGCTCCCGCCACATATTCGCCATACGTCCCCGCATCCACATCATTTGCGACCACCACCTTCACACCAAATTCCTTCTCCAAGACCTTTCGTATCGGCACATCATCCCAGCCCAAATTTGGAGTCGTCCGCAAGATTCCCTCGCGAATATCGATGACCCCCGGACAGCCAATCCCGATCCCCACCAGCTCCGAAGCATCCACATTCGCATCAGCCAGCGCCGCCTTCATTACTTCGATAATCCGTTGCACCCCCTTCTCCGTACCTCGATGCCCTTCCGTCGGCTGGCGATCCGTGCCAATCGGCTTCAGCTTCTCATTGAAAACTCTCGCATACATTTTCGTACCACCGAGATCGAATCCGAGCGTCTTACCCGGAAGAGTAGAAGGAAATGAATTTTTATTATTGCTCATATCGCTGAAATTTGATCCTTCCACACCGCCCCTCTATTGTCACACAAAACCCGTTGCCCCTCCAAGCCAAAGCCCCTTTGTAACGAATCCGTCACACCCGTCCCCTTTCCTCCACCTCAGTGCCCTCCTCCCCCGATCCAATCCTTCCCCTTCCTATCCCCAAAGACTCGGTCGAACTCGTCCATTCGCCCCTCTTTCGGAGTAAAGAAGCAAGCTGGCTCGCCTTCAATGCACGCGTCCTTCAAGAAGGAGCCGACCCCGCGAATCCCCCCGTCACTCGACTGCGATTCCTTGGAATCCACTCGTCGAATATGGACGAGTTTTTTCGTGTCCGCGTCGCCACCCTCAAGCGCCTCGTCCGCCTAGGGAAACATTACAAAAAGCTCAACGTCCCCGATCCCAAAAAGACACTTAAAGAGGTAAACGCCCTCATTCTCGAGCAAAACGCAGCCTCCTCGAAAGCCTACGGCAAAGCCTTCAAAGATCTCGCCGAAGAAAATATCCACATCATCACCGACACCGAAATCCCCGAGGAATTTGTCGGTTTTGTAAACGATTACTTCAGACGCAAAGTAAAGCCCCACATCATGCCCATCATGGTGAAAGGCACCTCCCTGCTCACCGGCCTCCGAGACAATCCAATGTATCTCGCCGTGCGCCTTTCTAAGTCCGAAAAACGCTCGCGCCCCGCCCACGCACTTCTCGAAATTCCCACGAATCTCCTCCCCCGTTTCACCGTTCTCCCTGAGACCGATGGCGTGCGACGCGTCATGTTTCTCGACGATATCATCCGGCACGGCCTCCCCGATATTTTCTTCGGCCTCCCCTACAATACCTTCGATTCCTACGCCGTGAAATTCACTCGCGACGCCGAAATGGAATTCGACGACGACATCACCGAATCCCTCTACGAGAAAGTCGCCGATGGCCTCCGCGAACGCCAACTCGGCAACCCCGTCCGCCTCAATTACGACGCTGAGCTTCCCGGAGCCATGCTCAAGCTCCTCCAGAAAAAACTCAAGCTCACCGCCGAAGACACCCTCTTCCCCGGCGGCCGCTACCACAACCGGCGGGACCTCCTCAAATTTCCCAATTTTGGGCTCGATCACCTCGTCTCCCCCAGCCTCCGCCAGATCCCCCACCCCATCGAAGTAAATCGGGAAAACGGGAAAAACACCACATCAAACCCCAGCTCCCTCTTCTCCCGCATCCGGAAAAACGACGTCCTCCTCCACTTCCCCTACCACTCATTCTCCACCTTCATCGACCTGCTTCGCGAAGCCAGTATCGATCCCCTCGTCCGCACCATCCAAGTCACCGTCTACCGCCTCGCAGAAGACTCCAGCGTAGCACGAGCCCTCATCGCAGCCGTGCAAAATGGGAAGCACGTCACCGTCGTCATCGAGCCCCGCGCTCGCTTTGATGAAGGGCAAAACATGCACTACGCAAATCTCTTCCAAGAATCCGGCGTCCACGTCATTCTTGGCATCCCCGGCCTTAAAGTACACGCCAAGCTCTGCCTCATCACCCGCGCTGAAGGCGGCAATGAGCGCGCCTACGCCTGCGTCGGCACCGGAAATTTCAATGAATCCACCGCTGGCCTCTACACCGATCACCTCCTCCTCACTGCCGATCGGCGCATTGGCGACGATGTCGCCCGCGCATTCCGCTACTTTCAAAGTAGCTTCCGCCCCCCGCGCTTTCACCATCTCGTCGCCGCGCCTCACACTCTCCGGATCTTCCTCCACAAAGCGATCTGCAATGAAATCGCCAATGCCCAAGCCGGAAAGAATGCCGAGATATTCCTCAAGCTGAATAACCTCGCCGATCCCGAGACCACCGCCATGCTCTACGAAGCTTCACGCGCTGGAGTAAAAGTGAAGCTCATCATTCGCAGTATGTTCTCAGTCGTCCCCGACGAGCCCGGCCACAGCGAAAACATCCAAGCCATAGGCATCGTCGATGGACTCCTCGAGCACACTCGGATCTTCCGCTTCGCAAACGGCGGCGCCCCCACCTACCACATCTCAAGCGCGGACTTCCTCCCCCGCAACTTCGATTCGCGCTTCGAAATCGTCTGCCCAATCTTCGCCAAGCCCCTCCAGAAGGAATTCGATAAATACCTCGACCTCCAGTGGCGCGACAACGTCAAAGCACGCGTCCTCGATCACGATCTCCAAAACATCTACCGGAAGCAGAAGAAAAAGGACGAGCCCCTCAGAGCCCAAGCCGCAATTCCCAACTTCCTGGCAAGCCGAAAGAAATCAAAAAAGAGCTAGAGACATCAGGCTCCCCGCTTCTTCCCAAGGATGCTCACGCCGATAATGAAAGCTGCAGCACAAATCACAATCGCATAGAAAACCACCGGAGGAATCCCGCTCGATCCCTTATTCTTCGATTCCTTCAGCAGCGTTTTAATATCTTTCGCCAGCTTATTATTGATCAGCTCACCCGCCTGAGCATTCAGCACCTGGTAAAGCCCACGCACATTCCCCTGGTGATCCACAAGGCCGAGGCGCATATCGTGCTGGAAGAGATCAAAATCATTGAGACGCTCCGCCTCAGGCACATCGCTGATCGGCTCAAAGCGTAGCTGGCTCGTGAGATACTTCTCGATAGCATCGGGATTTTCCTGATCCGTAAGGAACCACCAATTATCCCCATCGATTTTAAAATTCTTGGTAAACTCCCGGAGCTGCTCCGGTCCATCTCCCGTCGGGTTCACCGTGAAGGACAAGAGATGGAAATTTTCATTCTTCCCGAATTGCTCCTGATAGCTCTTCATAATCTCCGCAAGCCCCGAGCAACCACGAGGACACTGCGTATAGATATGTCCCACCAAAAGCACCTTACCTCGCAGCGTCTTCAGCTCCACCTTTTCGCCACTCCGCTCAGTGGCCACTAAATTATCTTCGAGCCGAGAAATCTTCGGCAACGCCTGCTTCTTCGCCTGGCTCCCTGAGTAATTCAGATAGCTAAACGTCACCAAAACACCGCCCACAAGTGCAACGACGAGTAGACCAATCGCTAGCGCGACTGAGCGCTGGCGTTTTTCGGCTAGGGTAGGATCGGGAGAGGCTGGGGATTCCATAAGACAAGGGCGGCGGCTAAAATAAGGGGAAGGTAAATGAGAGTGTAGAAAAACAACGTCCTAGCGGACTTCACAGTATGCTCTTTGGAGAACTTTACGGCTAGAGCCACCATCGGGACTGTCAGTAAAGCAGCAGGAATCGCAAACCACCATGAAGTATCTCCCGCAATCGGCGCAATTCCCATGGTCGCTAAAAGGCAGAGCGAAAAAAGCACCGCCAACTTGCCGGTCTTCTTTCCCGATTCATCATCGTTCGCCCACATCTTAAAGCCTCCTTTGATATATTCCTCACGGTAGATCCAATTGATCGCCACAAAATGCGGAAGCTGCCAAAAGAAGAGCAGGCAGAAAAGAAAAATCGCACCCGGCTCGAAGAGCAAGCCAAACCGAACAAACGTCCCCTCTGGAGCCGCTCCCGCAGCCCCCACCCACCCGATCACCGGAGGAATCGCTCCCGATACGGCACCCACCAGCGTATTCATCCCCGAACGCTGCTTCATCGGAGTATAAACGAAAATATACACCGCGATCGTAATCCCAGTGAGAAGCACCGCCTCCAAATTCACCAGTTTCCCCAGGTGAACGAGGGCAAAGCCTGAAAGGAGAAAGCCCAGGACAAACGCCCCCGCCGGAGGAATTCGGTTTGCCGGGAGCGGCCGCGATTCCGTGCGCCGCATTTTTGCATCCGGCGAAATCTCCATCAGTTGATTAAACACCGCAGCCCCCAGCGCCGCCAAAGTCGTCCCAATAACCGTGTGCAACATCCGCATCGGATCCTCCACCACCCCCGCCTGCCCCGCCCGGAGGAAATAGCCGAACACTGTCGTCACCACGACCATCGCGCTAAGACGCGCTTTCGTCAGCGACATCAAATCGTCTTTAAGAGTAGGAGTAGGCATTGGGGAGGAAATAATGAAAGGCGGACATTCCTGCCCGCCACAATTAGGCACTTAGCTGAGGAGGATTAATCACGGTATAAGACCCAGGTCGAATGGTATTGGCCGCCGCAACAATCCCCGCTTCTAGTGCTTTAAGAACGGGCCAGCGGTTTGTCCGTAGCTCAATAATCGCTATTGAGCGATCTGCCAGATTTTGTTGATACCTCAAATTCTTGTCGGCGAACGCGAAGACGTCGAACCTGCCTCCAAGCAGCAATAAAAGATGAGCCCTGAAAGCTTGATTTTCCATTCTAGCTGCGGACAAGAATCTGCTAAGCAGGCTCATGCGTCCTCCTATTTAAAATGAGAACAAGTAGAAACGACGTTGAGCTCAGCACCGTCGAAAAACCAAGATGCAAAATCTGAGCCGCCGGGGGCAGCGCCAGATAAGCCATCGCAGCACCCGTAGCAGCTTGAGCCAAGACACCCGCAGCAGACGCCCAGATGAGCGGGCGGACTCCGGGAGCATTCACTGCCTTCCTACTATAAAAAATCAGCGCAATCACCGCCGCCACCAATGCCCAGGCGGCAGTACGATGACTGGTAAACACTCTTCCCGTCGCCTCGATCCAGCTCTCTCGCGCAATGGATGCAGCTGCAGCATCCGCTACCGCATCCACCGCTTCACGCACTTGCGCGCCAAGGAGAATCTGCCCAACCGTGAGAAGAAACAACACCAGAGCCGCCGCACGAAGCGGTTTGCGAATGGACTCCACCAAGCCCGTGCCATTTTTGAAATACGATGATGTCCGATAAACGATCCAGAGAAGAAGGCTGAGAAGAATCACCGCAAGAGCCATGTGAAGCGTGATCATCCCGGAATGCAGGCCGCTCTTCACCACGCGCCCACCAAGCCACCCTTGGAAGATCACCAAAACCAATGACGCCACCCCTCCCCAAAAAACGGGTGGATCCGATTTGCGGAAACGGAACCCAAGAATTGCCGTCACCAACACGAAGATCCCCACCGCCACGCCAACGAGACGGTTCGCATACTCCACCCACATGAGGGTCTTATTAAATTCCGCAATCTTGTAGAGTGCGGGATCCACATTCTCCATCGAAGAAGGCGGCCACCAAGAGCCCCAACAACGAGGCCAGTCCGGGCAGCCGAGTCCCGCGCCACTAGCGCGGACGAAGCCACCAACAAAGATCAGGAAAAGGGTCGCGAAAAACGTCGCAAGCGCCCACTTCTGGAATGAGTTCAGGCGCATTGTCGGATGCACAGGCCTTAGCCCATGAAATTGGCGAATCGTATCAAAGTAATCGCCTCCACACTATTTCGCGGCAACTGCTGGCTCCACTTTATCAGCTCGAAGCGGTTTAAGGCTGCTGATCCAACCATCGTAACCGGCTTCGTCATAAACGAATAGCTTGGCACCCATGTTCGCGTGCCCGACTCCACAGAGCTGGCCACACAGAATGTCCCAACCATCTTCGGGGCTTTGCTTATTGGGTGTAAACCAGATGTGTGCCTTAAGGCCAGGAATTGCATCCTGGGCAATTCGCATTGGATGGAGTGCCAAATTGTGAATCACGTCTTTAGCGGTGATCTCAACAATAATTTCCTTATCCACCGGCAGCGCCATGACGTTCTTGGAAAGCAAATCATCGAATCCATTCGGATCTTCGGGATCAATTCCCTGAGGATTGCTTGGAGAGATCAAGAAATTGTCTACACGACCGAATTTTCCATCTGCTCCCGGATAGTGGAAGGTCCAGAAGAATTTTTCACCCACGGCACGAACACGTACCACGTCCGCACCAGTCGGATAGGAATCAT
>CALAIY010000033.1 GCA_937922595.1 uncultured Verrucomicrobiales bacterium
GAGCGATTGGCCGGCGGTGAGTGCTTTGATGGCTGTAAGGTCCGAGCCGGGTTGGTAGCGGGAGATTTCGGCTTCGAGCTCATCGATGTCTTTGAAGACGGCTTCGGCAGCGGATGTGGCGATGTCTTCGGGGCAATCGGCGAGATGCAGATCGAAGGATGTGGCCATTGCTTGGTGGTGAAACTTAAAGAGAGACATGACTTTTTATTGGATTGGGAGGTCTCTAGAATTTGATCGCTGCTCAAGGAGTGTGTGCCATAGGCTTTCGCGAATATGGGCGTAGATGAAAACTCCCGGTCGCAGGCCGTAGGGGCCGTCGATGGTGTGGCCTGAGATTGGATCGCTGGAATTGGTGATGAAGACGTCGGCTTTTATTCCTTCAGGCATTGTTACTTGATAGCCGGTGGTGGGGTGATTGCGTAAGGTCCAGGGGAGTGGCCAGCCGTATTCGGGGAGCGCAATTTGCACGCTGAGTGGTTTCTCGGAGAGGGGACGTAAGTCATCGAGGCGCTGGACGAGGCGTTGGAAATTCGTTGTGGTGTGAGAGTAGACCCAGGGGTTGCGCGGGTCGGCGGCGAGGCGGCCGTTGATGCGTGTGGATTGGGTGGCGAGATTCCAGAGGGTGAGGGCGAGGACGGCGGTGATGATGGCTTTGTAGCGGTGGCTTAGGAGCCAGGCGGCACCGCAGCCGGCGAGGATGATAGCACCATGGTAGGTGGCTAGGATGGTCCAGGGAGTTTTGTAGCTCAGGGTGGAATAGACGAGGAAGCTGAAAAGTGTGTAGAGCGAGAGGAAGCGGGTGAGGCTGGTTTTGGCGGTGACGCCACCAATGAGGGCGAGAGTGAGAATTGCGCCTTCGGAAAAGGTGATGCCGCTCCGTGTGCTCCAGCCGAGGAGTTGGGCGTAGTGAAGGAAGGGTTGTTCGTGGCCTTCGCCGCCGGAGCGGGTGAGGTAGTGGCGGTAGGTATCGATGGAATCCCAGATGCCTTGTGGGTGGGTGCCAAAGGAGGAGAAGAGGAGTGCGGATGTGAGGGCGGTGGCTAGGGCTCCAAGTGCTAGGTGCTTCCAGGGGAGGGGGGGGCGTTTGGCGCAAAGCCAGAGGATGCCGAGTGAGAGACCGGCTGCACCGAGATGGATGATGACGGTCTCCTTGGTGGCGTGGGTAAGGCCGATGGCTGCTCCGGCGAGTAGTATCCAGGATGGCTTCTTCGTCTGCCAGTAGCGCGCGCCTGCGGCGATGGCGAGGGCGAGGAAAAATGCGAAGAGCATCTCCATGATGAAATACCGACTGTAGTAAGTGAGCATGGGGGAAACTGCGGTGAAGGCAGCGGCCCATACGGTAGGCCAGCGTCCGAGCTGAAAGAGAGGGAGCATTGCAATCAATGCGATTCCATAGAGGGCGGGGACGAGGCGGAGGAGCCCGTCGCCGATCTCGGTGATGGCAGTTTTCCCGGATAATTTCGCAAGTGTGGCGGTGGAGAAAGCGAGGGTGGGGCCGTGGTATTCGACGGGGTCGTAGATGAAGGTGCCGCTATCTAGTAGCTCGCCGAGCTTGATTCCATGGACTGCCTCGTCGGTGTGCATCGGGCGGGAGTCGAGGTCTTGAAGGCGCACCAGTGATCCGAAGATCAAGGCAAGTACGAATAAAACCCACGGAAGCACGGAAGAGGCGGAACGAGGTGCTCCGGTCGAGGTGGCTCCAGATAGGTTCATAAGAGTGGGGAATCGTGTATTAGGTGGTTTAGAAACGATCGATAAATAGGACGTCGGCGAGGAAGTAGATGACCATTCCGGCGGCGATGATGAGTTTGCCCGCAATTCCTGCGGCGCCTCCGACGATGGTTCCGAGTCCGGATTTGCCGGCGGGTTTGATTTCCTTTCGATCGAAGAAAATCTCGAAGGCGATCGCTCCGAGGACTGGACCTGCGATGAGTCCTGGTATCGAGAAGGCGATGCCCCCGATGATTCCTCCCAGGAGTGCGCCGAATGCACCCCATTTACTGGCACCAAACCATTTTGCGCCGAGTGCTCCGCTTACGAAATCGATGATGGCCGCGGCAAGAGTGAGTAATGTAAGGATGATGAAACCGACAAGCCCGATTCCGGAATCTGTCTGGAGAATCGCCCAGTAGGCGGCAGCTCCGAGTAAAATCACTAAGGGGCCGGGAATGATCGGCAGCATTGTGCCGAAGAAGCCGATGAGCATGAGAATGCCTGCAACGATCCAGGCGGTGATTTCGAGTGTGATTTCCAGAAGATGAGGAGGGACGAAGGAGTGAAGGATGGAGGGCTACGCGTGGAAAACTGATTTTTTTTCCCAGGGCGTGCGTTTTGGTGCGGTGGGCATGGTTGTTTTTGGCCAGCCGAGGTAGAAAATGCCGAGTGCTTGGTCGCTAGGCTTGAGGCCGAGGGCTGTGGGAGCGGTTTCGTGCCCGAGGCAGGGGGGGCTGGACCAGAAGCCGCCGAGACCGGCTGCTGTGGCGGTGAGGTGGAGGTTTTGCGTGGCGCAGGCGACGGCCTCAATTTCTTCGGTAAGGGAGATTTTGGAGTTTCCGCCGGGGCGGCATACGAGGAGCACTAGGGTGGGGGCGAGAAGGGGATTGGTGCCTAGCTTGGCGCGTTTTTCCGGGCGAATGTGTTCGGGTGGGGTGGCGGCGTCGTAGAGGGATTGGAGAGTTTCCGCGAAGCGGGCGCGGGAATCTCCCTCATAGATTTCGAAGTGCCAGGGCTCGGTCATCCCGTGGGTGGGTGCCCAGGTCGCATTTTCGAGAAGATTGGCCAGGAGCGGGCGGGGAATCGGGCGCTCCGCGTCCATTGCCGTGGGTTTAAGGCTTCGGCGGGCGTGGATGAGGGCGGTGGTGGATTCGAGATTGGGGACTTCTGGCATCGAGCAATGAGCG
>CALAIY010000034.1 GCA_937922595.1 uncultured Verrucomicrobiales bacterium
CCACTGCTTCGAAATTGGCCAGAAAAACACCGCAGCAGGCCATCCACCCGCCACCCTCTCCGAAATCCGCACCCGCCTCCACGCCTTTCGCGAAAAACCCACCTTCGAAGCCTGACATCCGCCCCACCCACTGCTAGAAAAACACCAGTCATGAACACACTGCCACTACTCACCATCTCCGCCCCCCTTCTTCTAGCCACCGCCTCCGCGCAAACCCTTCTCATCCAGGAAGACTTCAACACCAACCAACCCACCAACACCCCCTCCGTCACCTGGACCACCACCGACGTCCCCTACGATAACTCACCAAACCCCTACGAAATCTACGGCGCGGGTGGAGCCATGAGCCAGCAAATGAGCCCCGGCTACGACCACGACAACGACCCCTCCACCTCCACCATCGCCATCCCCGGAGCCCTCGAAATAAACGGCGAACGCCCCGACGTCACCCTCACCGCCACCATCACCCTCCCCGCCAGCCTCGACACCTCCACCTCTGCCGCCACCCTCAGCTTCTTCGCCGGCACCCGCACCGGCTTCGGCGAAAGCCCCACCATTGCCATCACCACCCAATCAGCCGCCCCCCTCATCGCCGAGCAACCAATCCTCACCCCATCAAATAGCACCACCTGGGAATTCTTCACCTACCCCATCGACCTCTCCACCACCACCCCCGGCGAGACCCTCACCATCGATTGGACCGGCGGAGGCGATGTAAGCGACCTGGAATCACTCGCCACCGGCTCCGGCCTTCAGCTCACCGACATCCGCTTCACCACCCAACCTCTCCAGCCCGTCCCCGAGCCCAGCACCCTCCTCCTCGCCAGCCTAGCCCTCGCCACCACCCTCAGAAGGACCCGCCGCAAATCTTAAGAAAACGCCTCACTCCGAATCCGCACTCCCCTCCACCCCATTCGGCCGCACACTCATCCCCGCGATAAACTTCCGCAGCACCTGCTCCGGACACTTCCGGTAATTGCGATGCCCCTCCTTGCGAAAAAATGAGCCCAGCTCAGCCTTCGTCACCACAAACTCCGCAGCCTCGAAAATCGCATTAATATCATCATCGCGAAGCTCAAGAGCGATACGAAGCTTTTTTAGAATCTCATTATTAGAGAGAAACTCCAGCGGCACCGGGACCACCCCATCCGGACGCGCACCCCGCCTTTCAATAATCAGGCCATCAAGGAATCCACAAAGATCCCGATCTGAAAGCTCCGTAAAGCCCGCCTCATCATCGCGCTTCAGCCAGCTATCCACCTCCGCCCTCACCGTTTCCCTGCCCGTATGAGCGATGATATTGGCAACCTTCGTATCATTGATATCGAGGGCAAAGCGTAAGCGGCGGAGAGTATCGTTATTCGTCATAAATCGCGGAGACTTCAGCCTTGGCGACTTTGCGCCTCTGCGCGACCATCTTCTCCAAATTTGATCGATTCCCCCACCATCACCCACGCCCTCTTCGAAAGCCTCCGCCAAAGCCCCCTCCTCTGCGGCGACTTTCCCGAAGCCCCTCACTTCGACCGAGCCCACCTGGAATCACCTCCCCCCAGCTTCCAGCCAAACTTCGATCAAAAGCTCGGCCACCTCTACGAAGACCTCGCCGCCCACATCCTAGGATCCTCCAGCACCACCCAACTCGCCGAAAAAAACCTCCAAATCCGCTCCGACATCCACCACACCCTCGGCGAACTCGATTTCCTCATCCGCACCCCCGAGAAACTCATCCACCTCGAGCTCGCCGTAAAATTCTACCTCGCAGTAAAAACTCCAGAAAGCTGGCACCTCCCCGGCCCAGACGCCCGCGACAACTACCCCCGCAAACTCGCCCGCCTCCGCCAACACCAACTCATCCTCACCCAAAAATTCCAACACCACCTCCCAGAAAAATACCGCCACGAAAAAATCCACCCCCAGCACCTCATCTACGGCTGCCTCTTCGATCACATCCACGCCACCCAGCAAGCCACCGCCCAATTCATCCACCCACACTGCCGCCGCGGCCACTGGCTCCACCAAGAAGAACTCACCCAATACGCCGGAAAAACAGCCCACATCCACATCATCCCAAAGCCCCTCTGGCCCGTCCCCCTCAACCTCCTCAAAGACATCCCACTAGAGCCCTACCCCACCCAGCAAAAAAACGACCGATGCATCATGGTGAAAATCGAATCCCACGACCTCCCCCACTTCATCGTCCCGCAAGGCTACCCTCACTCACAGGTCGAAAGCCAATCGCAAAAATCACCATCGCCGCCACCGCAAGCCCCGCCCCCCACACAAAAACCCCACTCAAGCTCTTCACCGCAATAAACCCCGCCACCTGATAGCCAATAATCTTCGCCCCACCAGAAACGATCATCCCATAAACACCCTGAATCGAATTGCGAAAGCGATCCGCCGCCAAGCCATTCAAATAAATCACCGGCAAGATATAAAGCGCCATCACCTCCACCCCGTGAAACGTCTGCGCCACAATCACCATCCCCAGCCCCGGAGAAGAAGCCATCACCACCATCTTAAAAACCAACGCCCCAAACCCTGCCAAAAAAAGCGGCTTATACCCAAAGCGCGCGGATAACTTCGGGATCGCCAAGCTAATAAAAATCTCAAAGAAAACACCATAGCAAAAAATCAACCCAATCACCGAAGAAGGCACCCCCACCCGCTCCTTAAGATACACCGGAAAAAACGCATAAAACGCCGGAGCCGCCGCATGAGCCAGCGCCAAAGCCACACAAAAAAGTCGCGCCTCTGATCCAAAAAGCACCCGCGCCGCATCAAGCGTAGGCAACTTCGCCTTCCCACCATCACTAGGAATCTCCGGCAATGCCTTAAGCATATACGAATTCACAAACCCCAGCACACAATACACCAACGCCACCCCCAAGATCACCGGCACCGGCGCCCCACTCTCCAAAGCAAAATACAGCAACACACTCGGCACAATAAACCCAATCGTCCCCCACACCCGCACCACCGGATACGAAGGCGGAGGCAGCCGAGTCCCAGGCGAGCGCGCCGCAGAAAAATAAAACCCATCCTGAAGCGGAATCACCGCCACAAGCGCCAGCCCATACACCCCGATCAGCCCAATCACCACCGCCGGCGACCCCGCAAAATACAGCGCCACAAGAGCAATCGCCGCCGCAAACAAAGAGCCCCCAAGCAAGCGCCTCGCATCCGAGCGCGTATCCGCAAGCATCGTAATAATCACCGGAGAAAGCAGCGAAGCCCCACTCATCAGCGCCATCGAAGTCCCCAGCTGCGCCGAAGTAAGCCCCTTCTCCTCCGTCAAAAACACCGGCAACAGCGGAGCAAGACTCCCAATCACACCAAAAGAAAGGAAAAACTGAGCTTTGATCGAACGCATCGGGACGCCGTTTTAGCCGCGCGCCAGATCAACGTCAACGAAATCGTTCCAAACTAAACAACCCCAGAAAACTGGCACCCTCCATCATCGTACCATCATCACCCGCAGGTAAAATTCCATATGAGCACCCCCCACCTGCTAATTTCAATCGCCCTCTTCACCAACTTCGCCATAGCCTCCGCAAAGCCTCCTGGATCAAGACCCAATGATCTAGGAAAATCGCCGCTACCACTCGGAGAACCAGGGATCGCTTGGTATCCTAGATTAGAAGATGGCATAGCCGAGGCCAAACGAACCAACCGCCCGATCTTATTTATGGCTGCAGCCTCCCAATGCCGCGGAGTTCCCGGCATCTTCTGACCCGGCTACACCAAAACGCAGAACAGTTTGTTCAGCGACACAGAAGTAATCGAAGCCTCCCGAAATTTCGTATGCGTAAGAATCGAATCCTACGAAAGTAAAGAGACTCAGAACATCGTCCGCAGCCACCTTCAAGGGCGTTTCGCAAACACCGCCTTCTGTATCCTCGCGCCGGACGGTAAGGAGCGCCTCACACGCTCCGGCCGCAGTCCCCGCCAGGTATCATTGGATCTTGATCGCATTTTAGAAATCGCTCAAGACTACCAACCAAAAGGCCACATCTCCGAATCCAAAATCCCCGATTTCAACAGCTTCAAGCTCGCACTCAATGTCGCATCAGCAGATCAGCGAGTATTAATACTCATTGCAGGAAACAACGCAGAAGTGGCTAACACCGAAAAACGCCTACGCTCCCTCGCTTGGTCTAAAAACGCAATCGGACGCTTCCAATACGACCTAGAAACCGATGCCAAAATGTGGAAAGAAGCACTATCAAAAAGGGGACGACACAACAACGGAATCTTCCTAATTCACCCCGCCCCCTATGGACTCAAAGGTGAAGTTATAGAGCGACTTTCCCTCGATAGCTCATCGAAAAAAATCGCAGCCGCAATGGCCCGTGCTAACAAACATTTCGCCGCAACCACGGAAAAGAAAAACCATTCAGAGCACGTCTCCACCGGGCGAAGAACTGGCAAGAAGATAGAGATGGCAATAGAATTTGGCGAAGACCGGGACGGTGATGGAAAAATCGATCACCGCAGAAGACGCCGCAATTAAAGCACCAATAAAACTCCCATTCTACACTGCCCCTCATCGCCTTCGGGCGCTTCACAAAACAGTTTAAAAAACGGCCATGTGGCAGCATGAGTCGTTGCGACTTGACCTTGGAAAAAGCATCGCAAGAACATACGATGATATTTTCGAGCCAACCCAAATCCCAAGCACAACACGTAGCGCCCAAAAGACCAATGGCTTTTCTGGTGAAATTTAATATCTGGATCAGTCCAAATCCTTTCAAAGAATTGGCTTTGCGAACTCTGCGGCTTTGCACAAGATCTGTTTCACCAGGCAGGCTAGATATTACGGACTCTATGAATTAAGGTCGCACAAAGACGCTAAGGAGCCTGCTCCAGCACCGCTCCGGACGGGACGGCATTTTCGGCAGAAAGAACTTCGCTGGTCATCTCTAGGCAATACCATACCTAGCAGGAAAAGAACTCTTCGAAGAACCAGTGTGTGTGTGGAGGTCTACTAACGCCGTTTCCGAGCAATCCCACCCGCAGCACAAAGCCCGAGCAAAAGAAGACCCGCACGTGCCGGTTCTGGCACAGCAGCAGGAACCGTCGAGCTAATCCCAATCGTTCCGCTGAAAGCCGGCCCAGTGCTAGTCGCTAAAGCCGCATCAGGAGTGAAATTCGTCCCACCAAAAATCCCAAACACGCTACTCGTCCCGACCGCAAGGTAATAAGAACCTCCTAAAAGCGAGCCATTCACCCCACCACCCGGTGCCGAGGCATCACCAAAGCTCAAAAGAGAATCGAAATTTAAAAATCCAGGAGCGCCATTATCATCCTCGATCAACAAAGTCCCCCCAGGCGCAGTGTAGAGCGCAATCTTAGGATCAGAAAACAATCCGCCAGTCCCGACCGTAATATCGAGGTGATCAGGACTCAAAATCGTGGGCACACTAAATGAGAACCACTCAATCGTATTCGCCGCGACCGTCACCGAAAACGAATTCACCCCCGGCGTAAAATTAAGCGGATCAGGCATCGCTAGCGTTCCCGCCTCACTTCCCGAAATTCCTGCAACTATCAGGTAACCAGCAACCGCAGCCGCACGTTTTGTATATTTTGTCGTCTTCATATCCTCCAATATTTTAATAAATCTCACAATTATGGAAATTGTAAACCGTATTTGCCACATTTCTCGAATTCCCCCTCCAAGGCCTTAAGTATTACGCCCTCCCTGCCACTCGTGCTCACTCAAGCCCACATCTTCTGCACCATCGCCATGACCAGCATCATCTGGTTCATACAACTTGCCCACTACCCAAATCTCCACATCCCTGGAGCCCCCGCCCAATACTACCAGCGCAACGCCTCCCGCACCGGCTTCGTCGTCGTCCCCCTCATGCTCGTCGAAGCCGCCACCGCAGCCGCCCTCCTCTTCATCCACCGAGACGCCCTCCACCTCATCCCCGCCATCTTTCTCGCACTGATCTGGCTCTCCACCGCCCTCTTCTCAGTCCCCCGCCACAATCAGCTCTGTAAATCCGGCTACGCCGAAACGACCGTAAATCGCCTCGTCCGCACCAACTGGCCTCGCACCCTCCTCTGGTCCGCCCGCAGCGCCATGCTCCTAGCATTCGTCTAGCCACCCAGTTTTCACTGTTTACTATTCCCCCCCTTTGCGCCTCTACCTAGCAGCCCTAGCCCTCCTCACCATCACCTGGGTCACCGCAATCACCCTCCTCGATAAATGGCCCACCCTCGCCAATCACTGGAGTATCGCCCTCACCATGGTCGCCGGATCCTTCGTCGCCGGATCCACCCCCGCAGGCGGAGCCGCCATCGCCTTCCCTGTCATGACCAAGCTCCTAGGCGTCGCCCCCAATGACGCCCGCACCTTCGGCCTCATGATTCAGACCATCGGCATGGGCATGGCCACCCTCTTCATCTTCGCCCGCCGCATCCCACTCTACCGCCGCGTCCTCCACTGGGCACTCCCCTCCGGCATCATCGGCCTACTCATCGGCCTCACCCTCCTCCGCGACCTCCCCCCCGCCGCGCCAAAGCTCATCTTCACCACCCTCATCCTCTGCGCCGGCCTCGCCCTCGCCCTCTCCCGCTGGGCACTCCGCTGGCACCCCAAAGAAAACGCCCCCTTCCCCGTCCACACCCCCGCCCGCCGCGCCACCCTCATCATCGGCGGCCTCATCGGCGGCAGCTTCGCCGCCATCCACGGCAGTGGCATGGATCTCACCCTCTTCACCATCATGGCACTCGGCTACGGCCTCCCCGAGCGCCGCGCCATCGCCACCTCCGTCGTCCTCATGGCCACCATCTCCGCCATCGGCTTCATCGCCCGCATCGCAAGCACCGCCGAGCCCATCCCCCCCATCGTCTGGGATTACTGGCTCACCTGCATCCCCATCGTCGCCATCGGAGCCCCCATCGGAGCCTGGGTCGCCGCCCACGCCCCCCGCGATCTCCTCCTCCTCGGAATCCTCGCCCTCGTCATCCTCGAGACCACATCCACCATCCTCATGGTACCCATCCCTCCCCACTTCATCCCCTACCTCGCCCTCTTCGCCACCGCCATCCTCTCCCTCATGGCAGCAGCAGTCCTCCGCCGCAGCCGCATATCCGCCTAAGCAAAGATTCCATTTGGGCTCCCTTTGCGCTTTTTTAGAACGATCCCATCTCCTAGCCTGCACGCCCCGTGAATCTCACCTTCCCAGACCTCCCCGTCTCGCGTCACCGCGAAACCATCGCCACCGCCCTCCGCGACCACCAAGTCATCATCGTCTGCGGCGACACCGGATCCGGGAAAACCACCCAGCTCCCCAAAATCGCCCTCGAGCTCGGTCGGGGAGCCCCCTCCTCCGATCCCAAAGCCCGCCCCCTCCGCATCGGCTGCACCCAGCCCCGCCGCCTCGCCGCCACCTCCGTCGCCAAACGCGTCGCCTCCGAGCTCAAAGTCGAGCTCGGCCAAGAAGTCGGCTACCAAATCCGCTTCGACGACCGCACCTCCCACCACACCCGCGTCAAATTCATGACCGACGGCGTCCTCCTCGCCGAGACCCGCGCCGATCAGACCCTCCGCCAATACGACACCCTCATCATCGACGAAGCCCACGAGCGCTCCCTCAATATCGATTTCATCCTCGGCTACCTCCACCGCCTCCTCCGAAAGCGCCCCGACCTCAAAATCCTCATCTCCTCCGCCACCCTCGACGCCGGAACCTTCGCCACCTTCTTCGCCGATAAAAACGGCTCCCCCGCCCCCGTCATCAGCGTCGAAGGCCGCACCTTCCCCGTAGAAGACCGCTACCTCCCCCCCACCCACTACGGCGAACGCCTTGCCGATCACGTCGCCCGCGCCGCCGAAGAACTCGCCCACCAAGACCCCACCGGCGACACCCTCGTCTTCCTCCCCGGCGAACGCGAAATCACCGACTGCGCCAAAATCCTCGAAGGCCGCCGCTACCCCCGCACCCACATCCTTCCCCTCTTCGCCCGGCAAGCCGGAAACGACCAGCAAGCCGTCTTCAAGCCCACCCCCGGCACCCGCCGCATCATCCTCGCCACCAACGTCGCCGAGACCTCCCTCACCATCCCAGACATCCGCAGCGTCATCGACTCCGGCATCGCCCGCATGTCCCGCTTCGACGCCACCTCCGGCATCCAACGCCTCCAGATCGAGCCCATCTCCCAAGCCAGCGCCCGCCAACGCCGCGGCCGCTGCGGCCGTGTCTCCGAAGGCATCTGCATCCGCCTCTACGACGAAGAAGACTTCGAAAACCGCCGAGAATTCACCGACCCCGAAATCCTCCGCTCCAATCTCACCGGCGTCGTCCTCCAAATGGAGCACCTCGACCTCGGCGACCCCCTCAAATTCCCCTTCGTCGATCCCCCCCAGCCCAAACGCATCACCCAAGCCTACCGCACCCTCGAAGAAATCGGAGCCATCACCTCCACCAGAAAAGACCGCACCCTCACCGACATCGGCCACGCCCTAGCACGCCTCCCATTAGACCCCCGCATCGGCCGCATCCTCATCGCCGCCGCCGAAGAAGAATGCCTCCCCGAAGCACTCGTCATCGCCAGCGCCCTCACCATCCAAGACCCCCGCGAACGCCCCCAGGAAAAACGCACCCAAGCCGACCAAGCCCACGCAAAATTCCGCGACAAACAATCCGATTTCACCACCTGGCTCAACTGGTGGCACGCCGTCCAAACCGCCAAAACATCCTCCAACAACTCCCTCCGCAAATTCTGCCAAGATCACTTCGTAAACTACCGCCGCCTCCAAGAATGGTTCAACCTCCACCGCGAGCTTAAAAACACCCTCCGCGACATGAAGTGGAAAGGCCTCCCCAGAGAAAACCAATTAGAAACCGACCCCGCCGGCACCTACTCCATCCCCCTCCACCGCTCCATCCTCACCGCCATCCCCAGCCACATCGGGATGCACCAACGCGACAAACAAGGAAAAGGCAACGGCTACAAAGGCGCCCGCGACAAACACTTCTTCCTCTTCCCCGGCTCCGGCCTCGCCGGCACCGCCCCCCCCTGGATCATGGCCTTCGAACGCGTCGAGACCGCCAAGCTCTACGCAAGAAACGCCGCCCTAGTCGACCCCGCCCTCATCGAACAAGTCGCCCCCCACCTCTGTAGCTACCGCTACACCGAGCCCCAATGGGACATGATGCAAGGAGCCGTCTACGGCAAGCAACACGTCCTCGCCTTCGGCCTCCCCATCATCCCAGGCCGCCCCATCCACTTCGGAAGAATCGATCCCGCCACCGCCCGCGAAATCTTCATCCTAGAAGCATTGGTAAACGGCAACACCAAAGCCCCCCTAAAAGCACTAGAGCAAAACCGCCACACCGAAGCCGAAGCCCAGCGCCTCGAGCACAAGCTCCGCCGCCGCGATGGCCTCGTCCACCCCGCCATGGCCTCAGACTTCTACCGGGAAAAACTCCCCAAAGAAATCTGCACCCAAAAAGCATTCGAAAAATGGGCCGAGCAACAACCCGCCCAATCCCTCAGCTTCACCCTAGAAGACTGCATCGTCCCCCAGCTCGAACCTATTCAACACGCAAATTACCCAGATGAAATCATCTCCGAAGAATTAGACACCATCTACGAAATCACCTACCTCCACGACCCCGCCCACGAAGCCGATGGCATCACCTGCCACCTCCCCCTCGCCGACCTCCCCCACCTCCCCGCCCACTTCGGCGACCGCCTCGTCCACGGTTGGTATGAAGAAAAAATAGAAGCCCTCCACCGCTGCCTCCCCAAAGAATCCCGCCGCCTCAATCCACTCCGCGACCTAGTAGAAAACAACCCCCACGCCCCCCTAGAAACCTCCCTAGGCCTAAACCCCGAATCCCTAGACTACGACCGCCTCCCCACCCACCTCCGGATGCGCTTCGAAATCTACGACGACAAACAAACCTTCATCGGAGCCGGAAGAGACCTCCAAAAGCTCCAAAAAGAACTCGCCGGCGAAGTAAAAGCCCGATTCAGCAAAATCTCCCACGGCAAATTCGAGCGCCGCCAAGTTACCGAATGGGACTTCGGCGACCTCCCCCAAAGCGCCCCCATCGACCGCCACACCACCGGCTACCCCGCCCTAGCCGCCTCCGCCCAAGGCACCCCAATCCTCCAGCTCTTCCCCAGCCCCACCTGCGCCGCCACCCACCACCCCCTCGGCGTCGCCGCCCTCTACCGCCACCAACACCCAGATCAAATCCAGCGCCTAGAGCACATCCTCTTCACCCCAAAAGCCAGCGCCCCCAAAGCCGGCAAAAAATCAAAACCCCAGCCCCAAGGCTTCGCCTCCCTAGCCGAAGCCTTCGGCAGCAAC
>CALAIY010000035.1 GCA_937922595.1 uncultured Verrucomicrobiales bacterium
GGCGCGATGGAAGGCGTCTTTGGTGTAGGGGCTGGATGACGGCTGTTGAAAGAGGCGGTCGCTGTTGGTTTCGTTTTCTGTGAAGAGCCAGGCCACACGGTCTTCGGCGGCCAGTGTGTATTGGCCTGCGACCGGGTGATCGGCGACGACGGCCCCATCGCGGAGCGCCATCTCTGGCTTCTCTTCGACTTCGCGCATTGGGCCGTTGGGGTAGCCCCAGCTCCAGGTGTTGCGGAACCAGAGGGTGGGGAGGAGGTGAAGGGGGGCTGCGTCTGGGCCGTGGTTGGTGGCGGAGATGCGCCAGAGGATGTCTTCGGGGGCGCGTTTGGCGACTTCTTGGGTGATGTCGAAGTAGCGGTTTTCATCGAAGATGCCGGTGTCGGCGAGTTCGATTTCTTTTTCTTGGCGGGTGGCTTTTAGGTTTGCGTCACGGATGTGGGCGTAGGGGTAGCGTGCGTGGGGGTATTTGTAGAGGGCTTTGGTGTAGGAGTGGGTGGGGGTGGAATCGAGGTAGTAGTAGCATTCTTTGACGTCTTCTCCGTGGTTGCCTTCGTTGCCGGTGAG
This sequence comes from uncultured Verrucomicrobiales bacterium, assembly GCA_937922595.1. Lineage (GTDB taxonomy): Bacteria > Verrucomicrobiota > Verrucomicrobiia > Verrucomicrobiales > DEV007 > CALAIY01. Next base: position 565 of record CALAIY010000035.1, read on the forward strand.
GCCGAAGAGGCGTTCTTTTAGGATGGTGTCTTGGCCGTTCCAGAGGGCGGGGGCGAAGCAGAGGCGGCATTGGCGGTCTGACCAGCCTTGGAGGCCGTCTTCGCCCCAGCGGTAGGCGCGGCGGCGGGCGTGATCGTGGGGGAAGCTTTCCCATGCGGAGCCGTCTTCGCTGTAGTCTTCGCGGACGGTGCCCCATTGGCGTTCGCTGAGGTAGGGGCCCCAGCGCTGCCAGTCTTCGGTTCTTTCGTGGGCGGCGCGGAGGCGAGACTGTTCTAGATTCATTGGGAGGAGGTGAAAGGTTTAAGGCTAAAGATGTAAGACTGGTGCTTCGGGAGGAGAAGCTTGTGGGTCTTTAAGCTTTAGCCTTAAATCTTTGATGCTCCTTCTTCCTAAAGAATTTCTGCGACGAAGCGTTCTGCGTTGAAGAGCTCGAGCTTTTCGGGTTCTTCGCCGGTGCCGATGTAGCGGATGGGGAGGCCGAGTTCGTGGCGGATGGCGATTACGGCGCCGCCTTTTCCGGAGCCGTCGAGCTTGGTGACGATGATGCCGGTGAGATCGAGAATTTTGCTGAATTCGCGTGCCTGATTGAGGGCGTTTGAGCCGGTGGTGGCGTCGACGACGAGGAGGGTCTCGTGGGGGGCGGTGGGGTCCTGGCGGCCAAGCATGCGGTTGGTCTTGGCGAGTTCTTCCATGAGGTTGTGCCGATTGTGGAGGCGGCCTGCGGTGTCGCAGATGAGGAAGGGGGCGTTGGCGGAGAGGGCGGATTGGTAGGCGTCGTAGCAGACGGCGGCGGGATCGGCTCCGTATTCGGAGGCGACTACGGGGATGTGGAGGCGGTTTCCCCAGGCTTGGAGTTGCTCGATGGCGGCGGCGCGGAAGGTATCGGCGGCGGCGAGGACTGTGGTGTGGCCTTGGGCTTTGAGGTGGTGGCCGATTTTGGCGGTGGAGGTGGTCTTCCCGACTCCATTGACTCCGGCGATGAGGACGACGGTGGGTTTGCCGTCGGCGCGGGGGGTGAGGGGATCGGGATCACCGCCGTCTTTTTCGAGGATTGTGCGGATGCGATTGCGGCAGTGTTCGGCGAGGTCTTCGGGGGTGATTTTGCGGCTGGATTCCGAGAGGTCTTGGATGATTTCGGTGGTGAGCTTGATTCCGAGGTCGGCGGCGATGAGGGTTTCTTCGAGTTCGTCCCAATCGATTTTGGGTTTGCTTGAGAATTTCTCGACGAGTTTACGGAAGAACGACATGGGGGACGCGTGGGTGCGCTTAGGCGCGGATGTGGTCTTTGGAGACGCGATCGAGGATGCCGTTTACGAATTTTGCGCTTTCGGTGTTACTGAGGCGGCGGGCGACTTCGATGGCTTCATTGATGGCGACGGGGACGGGGACATCGGAGGTGTGAAGAATTTCGTAGACGGCGACGCGTAGGATATTGCGATCGATGGTGGAGAAGCGCTCGAGTGAGAAGTTTTCGGATGCGCCTTCGAGGATGGGATCGATTTGATCGATGTGCTGGAGGACGCCGCTGATGAGGGCGTTTCCGAAGGAGCGGACGTTGTCTTTGGCGGTGCGGATCGTCCAGAATTGGGCGAGGGCTTCGGCTTCGGCGGAGCTGTCTGCCCCGGGCGCAATGTCGCGGCTGTAGAGGAATTGGGCGGCTGCTTCGCGGCCATCGCGGCGGACTCCCATGATCTAGGAATTAGCAGGGTAAGTGGTTTCGAGCTGGGTGAAGAGATCCATAATACTGAGGGCGGCGCGGGCGGCTTCGGTGCCACGATTGATTTCGGTGCCGAAGCATCGGGCGTGGGCTTGGGCTTCGTTTTCAACGAGAAGGATCTGATTGATCACGGGCTTGAGGTGGGCTTTGGCGGTGTCCTGAAGGGCGGAGGCTGCGGTGTGGGCGATGAGATCGGCGTGGGCGGTCTCTCCTTGGACGATGAGGCCTAGGGTGATGATGACGTCGGGCTTTGCTCGGGTGGCGACAAATTCGGCGCAGACGGGAATTTCACCGGCTCCGGGGACGCGGTATACGGGGACGATGGCGTTCGGGATGATGGCGGCGATTTCCGCTCTGGCGGATTCGACGAGGGCATCGACGTAGGGTTTGTTAAAAACACTCGCGATGATTGCGATGGTATTGCGCGCGCTTGTGGAGACGCGTGGTTGCCGGGGAAGGGTGCCTACTGCCATGGGAGGGAGAGGGTGGCGAGGGTGAGCCTGGAGGGAAGCGAATTTTTGAGCGGGAGCCGAAAGATTTTCTTTCGGCGAGTAGGGTGCTTACGAACGGAGTTGTTCGATTGCGGTGGTGCCTTGTGAGCGCTTGCGGGGATTAGAGGGTGTCGATCCAGCCTGCTTCGATGAGGGAGTCGCGGAATACTTCGATTTGGCCGACACTGTAGATTTTGTTGGCGGAGGCCATCCAGGATTCTGCGTCTGTGGTGTCGTCTTTGGCGTAGGCGATGGCGGCGTGGCCGAGGTGAAAGATGGGGGTGTCGTCGAGGTAGGTGAAGGTGTCTAGCTGGGCTTGGGCTCCTTGGATGTCGTTTTGCTTCAAGCGGCAGATGATGAGCTTGAATTCGAGGAGTCGCTTTGTGCCGAGATCCATTTCAGGGAAATCGGTGAGGAGTTGTTTGAAGCTTTTTTCGGATTTTGGGTATTCCTTGGTGACGAATTCGATTTCGGCGAGATTGAATTGGGCGTGAAAGATGCCGGGGCGGAGTGCGATGGCTTTTTCGAACTGCTTGCGTGCGGTCTCGAAGTCTTTCATCTTGGTGTAGGCGGCACCTCGGAGGTTGTAGATCTGGAAGAGTTCTGGGGCGATTTGCTCGGCGTCGATGAGCTTGGATAGGCCTTCTTGGAGGCGGATGCCTCCGATGAAGCGAGAGGCGTCGTCGAGGAGCTTGCCGAGTTTTTCGCGATCTTCTTTGGTGAGATCTGCGAGTGCGGGGTCTGTTTCTTGCGACGTAACGGAAGTGACGCTGCCTTTGGGAAGCTCGATTTCGGGGACAGCTTCAGTTGCCTCGGGAGCCTCGGCTGTCTCAGGAGCTTCCGTGATTTCGGGGACGTCAAGCTGGGCGAGTGCAACGGTGGCGAGGGATAGAAAGGCGAATCCGGTGGCGGAAGTGGTCTTCATAGAGTGTGGGTCTTAAATCGGCAAAAAAGGGAGTTTCCCCAGGATGGTAGCCCTGTCGTTGGGAGTGGCAACCGTCTAGCGGGCACAAAAAAAACGCAGCCCGCCAAGAGTGGCGGGCTGCGTCTGAGAGTGTGGAGGATTCGAGGCTTATGCGAATGGATCGAATTGGCCGGGAACGGGGGCAGGGTAGAGGCCGTCCGGTCCAGCTTTTACGGGGGGGACGCTGGCTGGAGTGAGCTTATCGAGGCCGGGGAAGAGTTCGGTGCCTTTCTCCATGGCTTCATCCCATTTTACGATTTTGCCGGAGTAGGTGGCGTAGCGACCAAGGATTGCTGTGAAGGTGGATTCGGCGGTGTAGACGGCGTTGTTGATCGGCTTGTCCTGGCGGATGTGCTCTTGGAGGACGTCGTGCTCGGTCTGGTAGGGATCGGGATCTTCTTTGCCGCGGTAGCGCCAGATTTTTGAGCCGTCGAGGCCGGTGATGTTTGCTTTGGGGCGACCGCTGATTTCGAGGCGGCCTTTTGTGCCGGTGAATTGCTCGAAGACGGCGGAATAGGTTCCCTTCTGGTGGCGAGATTGGCTATTGATGATTTGGCCGCCGGGGTAGTGGAATTCGACGTAGTGGTGATCGAAGATTTCGCCGAAGTCGGATTCGTCTTTGCGGATTTCGCGTCCGCCCATGCCTTGGGCGTGGACGGGGTGAGCGCCGATGAACCAGTTGGCGATGTCGATATTGTGGACGTGCTGCTCGACGATGTGATCGCCGCACATCCAATTGAAGTAATACCAGTTGTACATTTGGTATTCGAGCTCTGTGGCGGGACGGCCGAGGGCTTTTTCTACAGCATCGCGTGAGCGAACCCAGACGCCGCCGCTATTCCAGTAGATTTGGCCGGAGACGATGTCGCCAATGGCACCTTCTTCGGCGACTTTTTTAAGTGATTCTTTGTAGACGTTTTGGTAGCGGCGCTGGAGGCCGCAGACGACTTTAAGGCCTTTTTTATCAGCTTCTTTGGCGGCGGCGAGGACGCGACGAACACCGGGCGCATCTACGGCGACGGGTTTCTCCATGAAGACGTGTTTCCCCTGGCGAATGGCTTCTTCGAAGTGAATCGGACGGAAGCCTGGAGGTGTGGCTAGAATTACGAGATCGGCTTGGGCGATCGCGTCTTTGTAGGAGTCGGGGCCGATGAATTTTTGATCGTCGCCAACTTTTACTTTGCCTTCGTGCTGCTTTTTGAGGTTGGAGAGGGAGGTCTCTAGGCGATCTGAGAACATGTCTGCCATGGCGACGAGCTCGACGCCTTCACCGTTCATTGCTTGGTTTGCGGCACCAGAGCCACGTCCTCCGCACCCGACAACGGCGAGCTTAATGGTGTCGCTGCCAGAGAAATTGCCGCGTGCAGACAGGGGAAGAGAGGCGGCAGCACCGGCGATCGCCGCCGTCTGCGCAAACGAGCGGCGGTTCATGGTCGGGAGACCGTTGATGGAGGGAGTGGAGTCGTTGTTCATGATGGGGTAATATGATTGAATGAAGGACGGGTGCGGGAATGTGCCAGGAGTTTTTTCGGAGAACCCGCAAGTTTTAAATTTACGGAATACTGGCTGGATTCTTGCGGTAAGTCTTGAATTTACTATGGAAACTCCCCGCTCGGTTCTCATCGCGTTTGATAAATTTAAAGGTTCTTTCTCGGGGGAGGAAGCTTGCGAGGCGGCGAGAAGGGGGGTGAAACGACGCTGGCCTTTGGCGGAAACGCATGTGTGCCCGATTGCGGATGGTGGCGAAGGGACTGCGGAGACGTTGCTGGCGGTTTTTGGTGGTAGGTGGGTTTCGGTGGAGGTGGATGATCCGCTTGGGCGAAAGGTGGCGGCGAGGTATGCTTTTACGGATAGTGGCCTTGCGGTGCTGGAGATGAGTGAGGCTAGTGGACTCTGGCGTTGTGACCCGGATGAGCGTAATCCTGACGTGGCATCGACTTATGGAACGGGACAGATGGTGCGTCATGCCGTACAAGTCTCGGGCGCGACTTCTGTGCTCATCGGGATCGGCGGGAGTGCGACAAATGATGGGGGGACGGGATTTGCGCGAGCGATGGGTGTATTATTTCTCAATGGAGCTGGCGAAGAATTGCTCGATCTTCCGAGGGATATTCTAGAAATTCGGAAAATTGATACTTCGCGAGTGCTTGAGGCTTCCGATCTAGTGGCGGCCTGTGATGTGACGAATCCGCTTTTGGGGCGAAATGGTGCGACCCATGTCTTTGGCCGGCAGAAGGGAGTGGTGGACGCTGAATTTCACGAAAGACGATTGAGGCACTTGGCGGACGTCGTGGAAGATGGACTGGGCAAATCGCTGCGCGAATCAGCGGGCGCTGGTGCTGCAGGCGGATTGGGATTTGGGTTGATGGCATTTACTGGATGCGCGCTTAAGCCTGGGTTCGATCTTGTCGCGGAGGCGTTGGAGCTTGAGTCTAAGATTAGTGGGGCAGACCTCGTGCTTACCGGGGAGGGGAGTCTTGATGCGCAGACGGCATCTGGAAAAGGGCCTGCAGGCGTTGGCATCTTGGCGAAAAAAGTGGGCGTCCCGGTGCATGCTTTTGCTGGGCGTGTGGCTAATCGTGAGGTTGTGGAGCCATTTTTTGATTCGGCGACGGAAATTATGCCGGAGGGGTGGACTCTTGCGCAATCGATGGAGGCGGGAAGCACGCTGCTTGAAAAGGCGGTTTTCGCGGCGGAGTCTCTTGAATGACCAATACAAACGAACGCGCTGAGAAAGGCCATTGGTGGATCTTAACTGCACTTATCCTTGGCGTGATTGTGGGGCTAGTCGTGAATAAGACGGGTGGCTCCGAATCATGGGCTGCTTCGTTTCAATTCATTGGCGACCTTTTCTTGCGGCTGCTCAAGATGGTGATTGTCCCACTGATTTTTTCATCAATCGTTGTCGGGATTGCCGGGCTTGGGAAAATTGAGGGGTTCGGGCGGCTTGGAGCTAAGACCTTTGGTTATTACGCGCTCACGAGTTTTTTCTCAATCGTGGTGGGGCTTGCTGTGGTGAATTTGGTAAAACCGGGTCTTACAAATGGGCAGCCTGATCCCGAGATTTTAGCGATCATTCAGAACCAATCGGCTGAAAAGCTCGCTGCGGCTGAGATGAAGATGGAAAGTGCGACCACGGTGGGGCTCGGTGTTGTCCCCGATTTACTTCAGCGGATGATACCTCCGAATATCCTTGCCGCCGCGTCTAATAACAGTGCAATGCTTGCGCTCATCTTCGTCGCCTTGATGACGGCGTTTGCCTTGGCGGGAATGACGGGCGCGCCGCGTGATCATCTCCTTGGTTTTTTCGAGGGATTAAATACGCTCACTCTCATTATTACGAAATGGATTATGAAGACCGCGCCTATTGGTGTCTTTGGGCTCATCGCGGCGATTGTGGCTAAGACTGGGCTTGATATTTTTGGGAAACTTGCGGCTTACTTCTTTACCGTTGTTGCTGCGCTTGGAATTCACCTATTCATCATCCTTCCGCTAGTGCTCTATCTTGTCGCACGAGTGAAGCCTTGGCGTCATTTCTCCGCGATGCGCCCCGCGCTTCTTACTGCTTTTTCCACTGCGAGTTCCTCGGCGACGCTTCCGGTGTCCATGCGTTGCATTCAAGAAAATGCGGGGGTCTCAAAGCGTGTGACTAGCTTTACGGTGCCGCTTGGTGCGACGGTGAATATGGACGGGACTGCGCTTTACGAATGCGTTGCGGTGCTATTTGTTGCGCAAGTCCTTGGGCAGGGAATGGACTTTGCGGGGCAATTCATGGTGGTTGTCCTGGCGCTAATGACTAGTATTGGCGTTGCTGGGGTGCCTTCGGCGAGTCTTGTTGCGATCATTATTATTCTAAATAACACAGGCATTGAAGGGGCCGCAGGAGCGATTGCTGCGATCCTAGCGGTTGATCGCCCGCTGGATATGGCTCGCACTGCGGTGAATATCTTTTCCGATTCCTGTGGAGCGGTTGTGATTGCAAATAGCGAAGGAGAAGAGCTTGAGCCACTGCGGAGCTAATTTTTACATTTACGAAGCGGGCGGGAGTCCTAGCAGCTTAGTGACATGGGTGATTACTCGATCGAGATGATGAATCTGGTGGCCGTGCGTGGGAACGATGTAAGTGCTGGTCGGGGAGGTGTAGGCATCAGTGGAGCGCACGATTCCATCACTAAAACTTCCGTCATCGAAGGTGAGCTTGCGGCCAAGGACTATGTGGACGGGAGTTTCCTTGGGGATTTTTTGTTTCGCCAGATTCGTGATGAATTCGGATGAAGAAGATAGGTCGGCGATGCCAGGCAAGCTAGATGCAATCTTGGCTTGATGAAGTGTTGCAAACCAATTGCCTGAAGCAGGGCTCGCGAGGAGGATGATCGATGCGATATCCTCGGATGAAAGGGGATCCGCCGCTGCAGCGAGTGCTAGTAGGCCTCCCATCGAGTGCCCTACGATCACTGCTTGGGCGCTGCCTCCTTCGAATGTATCTCCAAGATCAAGAATGAAGCGCCGTGCATTTGTTTCAAGTGGTGCACCGGTGGGGTAGCGATAGTGCCAAAGCGAATACCGTGTGCGAAATTCTGGCGAAGTGAGGAATGCCGCGCTTAGCTTTTTCCAGGTGTGGGGCGATGAACCTAGTCCATGGACAAGGATAATGGGTGTTTTCCCCGGAGTGTCGGCGACGCGAATTAGGCGATCCTCAGGCGGGTATTTCTCCGGAACAAGGACGCCATTAATTCTGTCGCGGATTTCAGGGAGTGCTTGGAAGTAAGCGGCAAGCGGGGCGATGAAATCGGCGGCAAGTGTGGGATCCGCGTCGGGATCGAGTAGGAGCGTTTCACCTTCTGAAGAAACGGCGGTTTTCGTGGCAAACGCGTAGGCTTCATTGGGAATGATAACGGGCGTCCCCGCTCCTGCGCGTGCATTTCGCTGAAGCGGTGGAAGGATGGGGATTCTCTTTGCTAACTGCACTCCTTCGTGCCCTCCGAGATCGGGTGTTGAGCATGATGCCAACAAGGCGATGGAGGCAGAAAAAGTTGCGTGCATTCGCGTGTATCTGGGACGCCTTAGGGGGCGCGTACTGCGCACTTTTTGAGGAGCATTTGAATTTTTTTCCATTCAGCGCCTACGATGAGGCTGGAGGTGCTCATAAGAAAACTCTAGTTTCCGAAAGTCCCATCTGGGTTTTAGGTGCGCGCCTACGATTCTAAGATGCGCGATTTTATTACCAACCCTGCTTGGCAGGCCGAAGACCTGGGCCTGCCGCTTCCTGATTCAGAGCATTCAATTTCTGTGGCGATGCCACTTTGGGATCATGTCGTGGGCTACGAAAAAGAAGATCCTCAGATTCTGGAAAAACTCCAGTGTGGGTATCCACGGTTTTTTCTCCATCCACGTGTTCGCGAACTCAACGCCCGGCTTGAGGCAGAATATGCTAAGGGGGCGGGTGAATGTGCTCTCGCTTTTCCAGATCAGCGGGCGGCTGGCCGTGCTTTGAGATTTCTCGCAGAAAATAAGGGGCTAAATGGCGCTCGGATTGCTGCCGATGGGACGACGCTTATTACACCTGCGGATCAAAGGCGTGCGGCACTGGAATACTGGCGTTTTTCAGGTGAGATTGTAAGTAGTAGAGCGGCTGAGGTGGGTGGTGCTGTATCATCTCCTACTGGTGATCATGAAGAGGTGATTGGTCGTCTTGCTGCGCTTACTGGGCAGTCTACTGAGGATATCTTTCTGCTCCCTTCGGGGATGGCTGCGACATTTACTGTTCATAGAATGTTGCAAGACTTCGCACCGAAGCGTGGGCCGCTTCAGCTTGAGTTTCCTTATGTGGATGTGCTTAAGGTGCAATCCGAATTCGGCTGGGAAGGTGGCACTTTTGTGGCAAATGCGTCTTTTGCGGCGATTCTTGCGATTGAAAAGGAGCGCCCATGTGGGGTATTTTGTGAGCTCGCGAGTAATCCACTGATGCGTAGTATCGACCTTGAGGAGCTGAGTAGGGCCTGCCGTGCCGCCGAAGTCCCGCTTGCGATTGATGATACCATCGCGACTTCAGTAAATGCCGATGTCTTCCCATTTGCTGATATCGTGACGACTAGTCTTACTAAATATTTTGCGGGCTCGGGAGATGTCCTCGCGGGCGCGATCATTATTAATCGCGCATCTCCCTTTTGTTCCAAAATGCGCGCTTGGCTTCGCCAGGAAGTTTCTTCTTTTGCGCTTCACCCTGCGGATGCGGCGGTGCTTGCTGCGGGATCACGTGATTTTTCGGAGCGAATGGTAGCGATTAATGAGAATGCGGAGGATTTGGTCGCTATGCTAGAGTCGCATCCAGCGATCGAGCACGTGTACTATCCGACGCGGGAGACTCCCGCTTTCTACGATCAGATTCGCCGACCGAATGGTGGTGGTGGTGGTGGGCTTCTCAGCGTTATTCTCAAGGATGCCGCTGTGGCTGCTCCGAAGTTTTACGATAGCCTTCGTGTGTCCAAGGGGCCGAGCTTTGGAACACGGTTTACGCTAGCGTGTCCATATACGCTCCTTGCTCATTACCCTGAGCTTGATTGGGCTGAATCTTGTGGCGTAAGCCGCTGGCTTGTGCGCGTAGGAGTCGGGCTCGAGACGGATTTGATCGAGCGCTTCGAGAAAGCGCTAGAATCCTAGCGCTTTCTGAAGCGGGAATACTTCGGCGTGTGCCGAAACTGCTTAGAGTGCAGTGGGGATATTGATCTCGTGACGCTTCTCCATGAAGGGCTCGGTGATAATATCCTTGTAGGTCATACCGCCGGGGATCATCGGGAGCACGTGCTCAGTGTAGGGAACCATGACTTCAAGTACAACTGCCTCTTTCGCGGCGACAAACCACTCCATTGCTGCAGCGAGGTCTTTCTTGTGAATTACACGACGGCATTCTACACGGAACCCAGCACACATGGTGGGGTAATCGGGGAAGATTTTGGACTCGTCCTTGTGGGTCGGATCGTAGCCATCATCGGGATCGGCGAGGAATGTCTGGGCGCGGTTTGAATCGTATTTAAGATCCTCCCACTGCACCACCATGCCAAGATGTTGATTATTGAGTACTAGCGCCTTAGCTGCCAATTTTTCTACTTTTGCGCAAGCAAGCTCCTGAATGTTCATCAGGAAGGATCCGTCGCCATCGATATCGATTACGTTTGCATCAGGGAACGCTGCGCAAACTCCCATCGCCGCAGGGTAGCCGTAGCCCATTGATCCGAGACCGGCTGAAGTAATGAAGCGGCGCGGCTTATCGTATTCATACCACTGGCCAGCCCACATCTGGTGCTGGCCGACGCCGGTGGTGATGTAAGTCTCGCGAGGATCCTTTTGGCACGCTTTGTAGAGCTCCTGAATTGCATACTGCGGCTGGATGTGCTCGTCCGAATCTTGGTATTTCATCGGCGAGTCCTTTTTCCAGGTCGCGATTTGTTCATACCAAGCGGGGAAAGCATCGAAGCCAGCCTTCTTCCGCTCGTGGCCGGCGTCGGCGAGGAGTTGGTTAAGGCGAGCGAGGGCTTCTTTGACGTTTGCGATGATCGGAAGGCGAACCGACTTGTTTTTATTGATCTCGCTGTTGTCGATATCGATATGGATAATCGTTCCGTGCTCGGCAAATTTTTCGACTTTGCCAGTCACGCGGTCATCAAAGCGAACGCCAAGGGCGAGAAGAACATCCGCCTCGTTTACCGCGTTATTCGCGTAGACGGTGCCATGCATTCCTAGCCACTTGAGAGACATCTCGTGAGTTTCTGGGAAACAGCCAACGCCCATCAGCGTAGTCGCTACGGGGATTCCGCTGCGCTCCACGAATTCCATAAGCTCCTCGTGTGCTTCGGAAGAAATAATTCCACCACCACAGTAAATCATCGGGCGTTTCGCATCTTTTACGAAGCCAAGAAGTTCATTGAGTGCGACTTCATCGAGTTCGCGCTCTGGAGTGTAGCCGCGAAGGTTGATGGAATCAGGGAAAACAGGTTGGGCTTTGCCTTCCTGCACGTCCTTAGGCATATCAATTACCACGGGGCCCGGGCGGCCGGTCTGGGCGATGTGGAATGCCTCTTTCACCACACGTGGGATATCATTGATATCCGTGACCAGATACGAGTGCTTCACGCAGGGAAGCGTCATTCCGTAAAAATCGGTTTCTTGGAAAGCACCGCGTCCGATCATGAATGTGGGCACCTGGCCGGAGATTACTACGAGAGGTGTCGAATCGAGGAATGCATCAGCGATCGCTGTCACCATATTGGTCGCGCCTGGGCCGGAAGTTCCCATACAGACGCCGGCGCGTCCCGTCGCCCGAGCGTAGCCTTCGGCTGCAAAACTGCCGCCTTGTTCGTGACGGGGAAGGATCGTGCGGATTGCGGAACTCTTCGAAAGAGCCTGGTGGATCGGCATGCTGGCTCCTCCGGGATAGGCGAAAATTGTATCCACACCTTCGCGCTCCATGGCTTCGACCAAGATTTCGGCACCAGTCATTGCTGCTCCAAGATTCGTGTTAGCGGGGGAAGGTTGGTCGGCATTTGCCGGGGCGGATTCTGTCTGTGAACTCATGAGGGGCGGCGAAGGTGGTTGCTATTCGCGGATTTTCAAGCTAGGCGCTCCACAGCGTCGGATCAACCTCTCGTCGCTACTTCCCCGCCCACAAATGCCCGACCGCGAAGCCACCGCCGCCATCCTCGATGAGATTGCCCTTCTCATGGAACTCAAAGGGGAAAATCCCTTTAAAACGCGCGCCTACAAGACAGGAGCCGAAATCGTCCGCACCCACTCGGGCGATATCATGAAGCTCGCTGCTGAGGGCGACCTCAAGGGCATCAAAGGTATCGGCGATGCCCTCGCTCAGAAGCTCAACGAGATTGCCACCACCGAAAAGCTCGAGTTCCACCAAAATCTTCGCGCCGAATTTCCTGAAGGTCTTTTCGATCTCTTCGAAATTCAGGGGCTTGGGGCCAAGAAAATCAAAGCCCTCCATGACAAGCTCGCCGTCAGCTCCATTGCTGATCTCAAAACGGTTTGTGAAGATGGTCGCGTCGCTGAACTCTCCGGATTTGGCAAAAAAACCGCCGAAAAAGTCCTCGAAGCCATCGCCTATCGGGAATCGAATGCCGGTCGTTTCCGCCAAAATGAAGTGGCCGCCAGCGTCGAGCTGATCGAAGAATTTCTCCGCGCTCACCCCCATGTGAGCCGCGTAAGTGTCGCTGGCTCGTATCGCCGGGGAAAAGAGACTCTCCATGACCTCGATTTCATCGTTGCGACTAAGAAGCCTCAAGACGTGCTCGACGCCTTCGTCTCCGCAGACTTCGTCGAAAAAATCGTCGTCCACGGAAAGACGAAAGCCAGCGTCCATCTGAAAGACCAGGGGATCCCCGCGGATCTCCGCGCGGTCGACAACGAATCCTTTCCCTTTGCCCTGCAATATTTCACCGGCAGCAAAGAGCACAATGTCGCCCTCCGCGGCCGCGCCCTAAAACACGGTTTCACCCTCAACGAATACCGCCTCGCGCCCACCGATGAATCCGCAGCTCCGCTGGAAACACTCCCCGACGAGGCCGACATCTATCACAAGCTCGGCCTCCCACCCATCGATCCAGCGCTGCGCGAAAACACCGGCGAAATCGAAGCTGCCGAGGATGGGAATCTCCCGAACCTCGTAACCCTCGAAAACCTCCGCGGCACGTTTCACAACCACACCACCGCCTCCGACGGCAAAGCCTCCCTCGCCGAGATGGCCGCTGCCGCCCAGGATCTTGGCCTCCAATACCTCGGCATCGCAGATCACTCCAAAGCCTCCTTCCAAGCCAATGGCCTCGACGAAGCGCGCCTGGAAAAACAGGTAGAAGAGATCGCCGCGCTCAATGCCGGATTCGACGATTTCCGCCTCTTCTCCGGCACCGAGTGCGATATCCTCAAAGATGGCAGCCTCGACTTCTCCGACGCCACACTCGCCAGCCTCGATTACGTCGTCGCCAGCATTCACAATGCCTTCACCCTTTCCGAAAAAGACATGACGGCGCGCATCATTCGCGCCATCGAAAATCCTCACGTCACCATGCTCGGCCACCTCACTGGCCGTCTCCTTTTAAAACGCGAACCCTACGCCGTAGACATCCCTGCCGTCATCGAGGCCGCCGCCGCCACCGGCACGATCATCGAACTCAACGCCAGCCCCTGGCGCCTCGACATGGACTGGCGTTGGTGGAAGCTCGCCAAAGAAAAAGGCGTGAAGACCTCCATTAATCCCGACGCCCATAGCCCCGAAGGCCTACAAAATCTTTTCTACGGCGTCCGTGCCGCTCGCAAAGGTTGGCTAGAGCGCAGCGACGTCATTAACTGCCTCCCGCTAGGCCAAATCGAAGCCGCGCTCGCGCGCAAATGCTCATGACCGAACTCCTCGTCCTCCTCGCCGCCTATATCATCGGAGCCACTCCCTTCGGCTACTTCGCCGGACGCCTCAAAGGCATCGACATCCGTGAGCATGGCAGCGGAAATATCGGAGCCACCAATGTCCTTCGCACCCTCGGCAAAAGCGTCGGCATCCCCGTCTTCGTCCTCGATGTGCTCAAAGGAGCCATCCCCGTAATTATCGCCCAGCAGCTCTTCCCGGAATCTGATATGATTGCCGTCCTTGCCGCGCTTGGAGCAATCCTCGGCCACACCTTCACCTTCTGGCTTCGCTTCAAAGGTGGCAAAGGCGTCGCCACCTCCGGTGGAGCCATTCTTGCACTCGTCCCGCTCGCATTACTCGGCGGCCTCATCGCCTGGCTCGCGGTTTTTTATTCCACCCGCTACGTCGCCCTCGCCTCCATTGTCGCAGCCGTTGCCATCCCCGTCGTCGTCGGCATCCAAGCGCTCATCTGGCAAACGACCGGTTTTTCCCTGCTTATCTTCTCGGTAATCGTAGGCGCGTTAGTCATCTGGCGTCACCGCTCAAACATCACACGCCTCATGGATGGCACCGAACACAAATTCACCAGGACGAAGAAAAACTAGAATGCAGACCATTACGGAAAACCCCAAAGCTCCCATCGGTGTGCTAGGCGCGGGAGGGTGGGGGACAGCCCTTGCCGTCCTCGCCGCCGAAAGCGAACGCGAAACGCTCCTCTGGGGCCGCGAGGACGCCCTCGCCAAAGCCATCAACACCACCCACGAAAACCCCAAATACCTCGCCGGGGCGAAACTCCCCCCAAGCCTCCGCGCCACCACCAGCGCGCACGATCTCACCCGCTGCGCCGCCATCCTCGTCGTCGTCCCATCCCGCGCCGTCCGCCCAGTCCTTGGAGCGCTCGCCGATTCCAAATCCATCGCCCCCGGCGTTCCCATCGTCGCCTGCTCCAAAGGCATCGAAAAAGGCACCGGAAAACGCATGAGCGAAATCGCCGAAGAGATCTTCCCGGAAAACCCCACCGCCGTCCTCTCCGGCCCCAATCACGCCGAAGAAATCGCCCACCGTCTCGCCGCCGCCGCCGTCATCGGTTGTAAAGATCACGATGTCGCCGTGGCACTTCAGCAAGCGCTCAGCACCCCATGGTTTCGCTTCTACACCAGCAAAGACGTCGCCGGAATTGAATGGTCTGGAGCCGCTAAAAACGTCTTCGCCATCTGCGCCGGCATCGCCGGAGGCCTCGGCCTTGGCGATAATGCCAAAGCCGCCATGGTCACCCGAGGCCTCGCCGAAATGGGGCGCCTCGCCAAAGCCGCCGGAGGCCATCCCGAGACCATCCAAGGCCTCAGTGGAGTCGGCGACCTCATCGTCACCTGCTACTCCGAGCACAGCCGCAACAACCGCTTCGGAAAACTCCTCGGCCAAGGCAAGACCACCCAGCAAGCGCTCGAAGAAATGGGCACCACGCCAGAAGGCCTCCCCAATACCGAGACCATCTACGAATCCGCCCGCCGCTCAAGTCTTCGCACCCCCATCATCGACGCCGCCTACGACGTCCTCTACGCCGGGAAATCTGCCCGAGAAGCCGTCACAGGATTACTCAGCCGTGATCCGCGCCCAGAAGTCGATGCATAGCATAGAGGCAAAATGCGCATCCAAGACAGAGCGCGCGGATGGATGATTAAGGCTTGTTAAATAGGCGCTTATATGTTCAATAGAACAAATAAGCAATGTCCACGCCCCTTCAGTCCAAACTCGAAATCCTCGCCGACGCTGCAAAATACGATGCGTCATGCGCCAGCTCCGGCGCAAAACCGCGCAATTCCATCGCGGGCACCGGCGTAGGATCGGCCGGCGGTGCCGGGATCTGCCACTCCTACGCCCCCGACGGACGCTGCATCTCGCTGCTCAAAGTTCTCCTCACAAACGTCTGCCTCTACGACTGTCACTATTGTATCAACCGCCGCTCCTCGAATGTCCGCCGCGCTCGATTCACCCCCGAGGAAGTCGTGAAGCTCACCCTCGATTTCTACAAGCGGAATTACATCGAAGGGCTTTTCCTTAGCAGCGGAATCGTGCGCGATGCCGATTACACCATGGAGCTCGTCGTTCGCGTCGCCAAGCTCCTCCGCGAAGAGCATGATTTTCGGGGTTACATCCACCTCAAAACGATCCCCGAAGCCTCCCAGCATCTCATCGAAGAAGCCGGGCGCTATGCCGATCGCATCAGCATCAATGTGGAACTTCCCACAGAAGAGAGCATCAAGAAGCTCGCTCCCGAGAAGGATCTACGCCGCACCCAGCAGGCCATGGCAGGCATTCGCAGCCGCATCGAAGAATCCAATGAAGATCGCTCCGCGCGTAAGCCACGTTACGCAAACGGCCAAAGCACCCAAATGATCGTAGGTGCCGATACCTCCGATGATAGCGCCATCCTCACGCGTTCCAATCACCTCTATACCTCCTACAAGCTCCGTCGCGTCTACTACTCTGCCTTCAGCCCAATTCCTGACTCCTCGGCAATACTTCCCTCAGTCTCACCGCCGCTCATTCGTGAGCACCGTCTTTACCAGGCGGATTGGCTACTGCGGTTCTACGGTTTCGAAGTCGGTGAAATCACCCCGAAAGATGGAGCCGATGCCGGGAAGCTCGACCTCGATATCGATCCCAAACTCGCCTGGGCACTTCGCAATCGCCACCGCTTCCCCATCAATATTGGCCGCGCTCCGCTCGATGAACTCTACCGCATCCCCGGCCTCGGCGTGCGCAATGCCAAGCGCATCGTCTCCGCGCGGCGCTACTCCGCCCTCCGGCTCGAAGACCTCGTCAAAATGCGGGTAAACATCAAAAAGTGTCTCCCATTCATCATCACCTCCGATCACCAACCCTCCCGCCTCGGGCTTGATAGCGATCGGCTCCGGGCACAGTTTCAGCCGAAGGCGAAACAGCTCGAATTTGAGTTTGGCAGCGCCAAGGAAAGTGCGCGCACCGGCCAGGTCTGATGCGTACCGTCTCCATTGATCCCGGCTTTGATTCATGGCGTGAAAAAGCGCGCGATCTGATCCTCGCCAAAGTCCCTCCTGAAGAAATTGCCTGGAATGATTCGTCAAATTCAGAAGATTCGCTATTCGCCGACCTCGAGTCAATCAATGAGCAAAAAGGTAATTTCTCCGCACCAAGAGCGTTCGTAGATTTTGCGCAGCTCGTCGCGTGCCACCGAAATCCCGACCGATGGGCGCGGCTCTATTCTGTCCTCTACCGAATCAAAATAGGTGGCGACCGGGATCTGCTCAAAAAGCACACCGATCACGAAATTCACACACTCGAAATGATGGCCAAAGCCGTCCGCCGCGACCGCCATAAGATGAAGGCGTTCGTTCGCTTTCGAAAGGTCGGGGAAACGGCTGATACCAAGCGCGAGCAATTTGTCGCCTGGTTCGAGCCTGATCATCATATCGTCGAACTCACCGCGCCCTTCTTCGTTAAGCGTTTCACAGGAATGGACTGGAGTATTCTCACGCCTGAAAAATCAATTCACTGGGATGGGGAAGAACTCCACGTCACCGATGGTGTCGATAAATCCCAGGCTCCCACCGAAGATGCTCTCGACGACCTCTGGCGCGGCTACTACAAAAGCATTTTCAATCCTGCGCGGCTCAAGGTCAAAGCCATGCAGGCCGAGATGCCCAAGAAGTATTGGAAGAATCTCCCTGAGGCTCCGCTCATCCAGGAACTCATCCAAGCGGCCTCCACCCGCCGCGATGCCATGGTCGCCGCAGAAGCCACCATTCCCACGCCCGTTCCAAAAAACGCCTACATCCAGTCTCTCCACACTCTCAAGGACGCCCCTCAGCTCAGTGAAATTCCGCTCGATCCTGGAGACCAATCACTCTCTGCAATGGCGAAAGTCGCCGCCACTTGCCGAGCCTGCCCACTCTGGGAAAATGCCACCCAGACAGTCTTCGGTGAAGGTCCAGAAAACGCCCGCCTCATGATCGTAGGCGAGCAACCTGGCGACACTGAAGACCTCCAAGGAAAGCCATTCGTTGGCCCTGCGGGGCAGCTTTTGAATGAGTGTCTCGCTGCTGCCGGGATCGATCGCTCCGCGGCCTATCTCACGAATGCCGTGAAGCACTTTAAGTGGAAGCCCTCGCCCGCAGGGGCTGGCCGCAAGCGCCGCCTCCATGAATCCCCCGATCAATTCGAAGTCTCCGCGTGCAAGCCATGGCTCCAAGCTGAGATCGCTCGCATTGCGCCGAATACCATCATTCTCCTAGGAGCCACCGCAGCCCGTGCCGTCATTCGGCCCGACTTCAAAATCACCAAAGAGCGCGGTCTCATCGAGCAATCTCAGCTAGCGCCACGCGTCATCGCCACGGTCCACCCCTCGTATCTTTTGCGTCTTCCTGATGTGGAGCGCCGAAAGCAAGAAGCATTGCAATTCGTCCAGGACCTCAAGCTCGCCGTATCCTGAAGTAATCGTGCCCACGCCCACCCATTCTCAGCGCACTGAGCTGCAAAACCGCCCTCCCGGAAGACCTGTCATGAGGCAGCGCTGGGACGACCTCCTCTTTCTCCACTGGGAAATTGAACCAGCTCTCATCCAGGCAACCCTGCCTCCGGGGCTCACTGTAGATCTTCATCATGGTAAAGCTTACATCGCCATCGTTCCCTTCAAGATGCGCGCCGTTCGGCCTGCTGGGCTGTTTCCCGTGCCTTGGATCTCAAATTTCCTCGAATCAAACGTCCGCACCTACGTTCATGATGATACCGGCACTCCTGGGGTCTGGTTCTACTCCCTAGATACCGATCGGTGGCTTGCGCATTGGATTGCTAAGACCTTTTTTAGCCTACCTTATGTCTGGTCGGCAATGTCTGAGGAGGCGCTAAAGTACACCCTCACAAGATTTGGTGAAGATACTGCAATATATGACTTTAATTCAGAATCTGATCTGAGTTCCGCAGATTCGGGCAGTCTCGAATTTTTCCTCCTTGAGCGCTATCTTCTCTACAGTTACTCCGCTTCACGGAAACAGCTCTATCAAGGTCGCGTCCACCACGAGCCTTATGCGTTCGCCGCTGTAAGCAACCTTACCTTCGATCCAACTCCCATCGCCTGGAATGGATTTTCCGCACCCCAGGAAAATCCTATTCACGCCTGCTTTAGCCCCGGCGTTGCCGTGGAGATCTTCCCAATTCAAAAGCTTCCTTCCTGAAAAACGGTGCTAGCAGTCTTTATGACACTCGAACAGGGCCAGATTTGGAAAAAAGGAAAAGAATACTACCGCATCGTGCGGTGGGCGCGGACAGAGATCGAATTCAAGACCATGGCAAATCCAACAACGAAAGAAGGGGAGCTGCGAACGGTGACAAAAAAGGAGTTTTGCCGGATGCTCAAAGGGGCTGCGCTGGCTTAGGAGGATTCTTTCACCAGCGAGTCTCGAGCATCGCCAATCAAAATATCCACCCGCTCGCGTTCGATGAACGTCGAGGTGTGGGTGAATCCTGATTGTTCGATTACAGCGAGGGCTTCTTCGAAATCGGCAGCGACACGGTAGGGGATGTGCGCATCGGATCCGATCACGACCGGAATGTTTCTAGCGGCCATCATGCGAAGGATTTGCGGTCCAGGATTCATTTCGGGATAGCGCTTGTTGAGGCCTGAGGTGTTCAGCTCCATGGCGACGCCCGATTTTGCGACGCGATCGAGGCAAGTGCCGATGTGGTCTTCGAGATCATCGATGAGGTAGTAGGTCGGATCTTGGTTTTTGATAAGATCGGGGTGCGCGAGAGTATCGAAGAGCCCAGTTTCAGCGGAATCGGCGAGATGGGTGAAGTAGAGTTTTTGAAAGGCGGCGAGATCATCATCCCAATAGGCCTCCATATACTCGGGGCCGAAGTAGTGCACCGAGCCGAGGCAGTGGGAAAACGTGGGGTTCTCGCGGTGGAGTTTTTCAATCCAATCCTCCATGCCGGGGAAGTAATCGGATTCCATGCCCACGCGCACCTCAAGCTTCCCTTCGAATTCTTCCGCGCACTGTTTGATGAGTTCGTGATAGACCGGGAGTTGCTCTTCATCCATTCTTACGCGTGGCCACCAGCCCTTGGGCATTGGGCTATGGCAGGTGAAGGTAATCCCCTTGAGGCCACGCTTTACGGCGTGCGCAGCGTATTCTTCGGGGGCGCCTAGGGCGTGCTTGCACAGAGGGGTGTGCATGTGGGCGTCGTAAATCATTAAGAGTTTTCAGTTGGCAGTTTTCAGTTTTCGGGGCCGTAGTATAGGGACACCTCTTCATTCTAAACCTCTTTCTTAATCATGTCTCATCTTGCTCCTAAACTTCACAATGCAATGTGGCCTGGCCTCGTCGGAAAAGGAGATGGTGAAGGCATGGAGCCGCCAATCAGTTTGGAGCGGATGCTCGAGCTCACCGCGAATGCTGAGGTCGATGGCCAGAAATTCGAGGGTGTGGATTATTTCCTTTTTCATCCGCACACGGACCCAGATGCTAGCGAAGACGAGTTGCGTCGGATCGCCGATCTGATTGCTTCGAAGAATCTCAATGTAGGCTCGGTGGTCGCGCCGATTTGGAAGGGCACCGTCGGCGATTCCGCGATGGGCGACAAAGAGGCGCGTGGCAAATATATCCTCGCGATCAAGAAGGCTTGTCGCATCGCGAAAATATTCAATGAACACGGTGTGCGCCAATACGGAGCTATTCGGATCGATTCCGCGACGAGCGTCCAAGAGTGGGCCGTCGACCCCAAAGAGGGCACGAAGGTCATTGCTGAGACGTTTCGCGAAGCGGGGCGGATTGCGGCGGATCACGGAGAGCGCCTTGTCGCAGAGGGGGAGATCTGCTGGGGTGGAATGCACGGATGGAAATCGATGCTCGAACTCCTTGAGCGGGTGGACATGCCGGAAATTGTCGGCTTTCAGGCGGATCTTGCCCACAGCTACCTCTATCTCTTAGGCTACAATGCGCCAGAGCAGCGCTTACTCAAAGAGGGCTATTCCGAAGATGAATTCTGGGCGGCTTATAAGGAAATGACAGATGCTCTGCGTCCGTGGACTTTTGATTTCCACGTCGCTCAGAATGATGGCTCCGTGCACGGGGCAGGTGATCATGATAAGACGGGTCGCCACTGCGCAGCCGATGATCCGAATGGTAAACTCGATATCGTAAAGTGCTCAGGCTATTGGCTCGAGGGTGCTGCCGAGCGTGGGATGAAGCACATCTGCTGGGATGGCTGCATGTTCCCTAATGCAATTTTGGAGCAGCAGGAAACGTGGAACGTGATCCTTAAGTCAATGATGGCTGTGCGCGATGCGCACGGCTGGGCGTAAAGGAGAGGCTGAACTTCCGATTAGGAGAATTTACAGCCGTCGAGAAGGCCATCGAGGTAGCGCGTGATTTGAATCAGTGCCTTCTTCTCGTCCGAATCATCCAGGACGTCGAGATCGGCTCGTGCTTCCACGAGGATTCCGTGTGCTGTATTCAGAGCGTCTTCGAGGGCCCCATCGTAATCTGCGATTCCTGCGAGGGTGCTGATGTCGATCGGCTCTTTCTCCAGAAGAATGCGGCCTAGCTTCTCGCGCTGCGGGGTGCTGGCGCGGTTGATAAGATTGAGAATCGGGAGAGTGAGTTTTCCTTTCTGGAGATCTGTCCCGAGAGTCTTCCCAATTTCGTCTTCATCTCCCACGAGGTCGATGCAGTCGTCGTAAATCTGGTATGCGGTGCCGAGTCGGTTGCCGAAATCACGCATCCGAAGCTGGATTTCTTCGCTGGCTCCATTCAGGCGAGCGCCCACTTGCATTGCTGCGGCGAAGAGTGCCGCCGTTTTCATGCGAATAATTTTGTAGTAATCCTCGTCGCTGAGATTGAGGTCGAAGCGGCGTTGCGTCTGGAGGATTTCGCCCTGGCAGACATCGAGCGCGGATTGTGCGATGAGGCGGTTTACCTGGACGTCTTCGAAAGTCGTCGCAAGCCGGAGGCCGTGAGCAAAGAGGCAGTCTCCAAGGAGCACGCTGATGGTGCTTCCCCATTTAGCGCTCGCAGTGGGGGCTCCGCGGCGGATGTCGGCTCCGTCCATGATATCGTCGTGCACGAGGCTGGCGATGTGGACGAGCTCAAGGATCACTCCGAGGCGGCGGTGCTCATCGGTTGAGCCTCCGGTGGCTCCTCCAATGAGAGTGGACAGAGCGGGCCGAATGCGCTTGCCGCTGGTGCCGCAGACGTAGGCGACATAGCCTTCCACTGCTGGATCGAACTCCTTGGCTTGCGCCAGGATTTCGGACTCAACCGCCTCCAAATCCTCGCGGACGAGATCGAATGGAAATTCGAGGCTGCTGGGCAGCTCGGTGGCTGGGGCGGTGGTGGTTTCCTGGCTCATGAAATTGACTCCTGTGAGGGCTACGCTGGGGGCAAGATCCTCGGACTCGACTTTGTGAAAAATTTCACAAGCAGTTTAAGACGGGGTCCAGGGAAGTCAATTGGAGGCCGCGCAGAAGGCGGCGAGTGTCTTCGCATTGGGAAGTCCTGCGCGGCCTCCAAGAGCTGCTGCGGTGAGCGAAGCTGCGGCGCTGGCATCTTCGGCGCATTCTTGGTCGGATTTTCCAATCAGGAGCCCTCGAAGAAAAACTCCATGAAAGCAATCTCCACAACCTGTGGTGTCTATGATGGATTTTATGTGTTTTGCTGAGCAGTGAAACGGTGGGTTTCCACGTCTCAGAATCCAACTTCCTTGCGCTCCGTCGGTAATGATGAGCAGTTCGGCCTTGGTGCGACGCGCCAAATTTTCGATGAGGGCTGAAGGTTTATTCATTTCGCCGCAGGCGGCTTCCGCGAATTGGCGCGCTACGATAAGGATATCGGCACTAAATGCCAGGGGGGCAATCGCTTCGCGAAAACGTCCGGCACCGCCGTCGAAGGAAATAAGAGTGGATGCCTCGGTAGCGATTCCAGCGGCTTCGGTCGCGGCCTCGAGGTGGCGTCCATTTAGGTGCAGGATTTCTGCTGCCGCGATCGCGGTTTTATCTGAGGTGCTGAGAGTGAGTAAGGGACCCTCGGCCGGGCGGAAGTGAATTGTGCGTTCGCCAGTATTCTCGCAGACATGAATTGTTGCTAATGCTGAGCGTATTGCGTGGCGTTCTTCCGGAATGATTACTCCTTCTTTGGCAAGCTCAGTGGCGATGATCTGGCCGGCAAAATCGTCTGCGAGTGTATCGATGAGCTGGGTCGGAATTCCTAGCCGTGAAGCTGCCACGAGTGCGGTTGCCACTGGACCACCTCCGGTAAACAGAATTTCTTCGGCTTCGCATACCGAGCCCGGTTCGGGCGTCTTGGCGAGGGTTAAGCAATCGAGAGTGGCAGCTCCGATGCCAACCATTTTTGCGGGTGTGTCTCTGGAATCCATTTGTCAGGGTGGGAG
Organism: uncultured Verrucomicrobiales bacterium; assembly: GCA_937922595.1. Lineage (GTDB taxonomy): Bacteria > Verrucomicrobiota > Verrucomicrobiia > Verrucomicrobiales > DEV007 > CALAIY01. The sequence goes on from CALAIY010000035.1 coordinate 23,568, forward strand.
GTTCGGGCACTCTCATGCATGATTACCGATCTAGCCTCCTTCAAAAATTCCGTGGAATCCGATTCTGAGCCGCCTGCAGATCTTTCCCCCGAACTCAAATCAATGTGGTACGCAGGAAAAGGAGAGTGGGAAGCCTCGCACAATATTGCCCAGGACATTCCCACGAAGACAGGCTCCTGGATCCACGCCCATCTTCATCTCGTAGAAGGAGACTCATGGAATGCGGGCTACTGGTACACCAAAGCAGGGAAACCCGCTTCCAGCCCCGAAGAGATTCCCGCTGAATGGGATAAGATCGTGACGGCTCTTCTCAAATAGTTCCCTCCGGCTCCCGCCCGGCACGTGCTGCGCGACGGTTCCAGAAAAAAATCGTCACGCAGGTGAACCACACAAAAAAGCCGATCAAAAACCAAGCGTAGACCATCGCCCAGCCGCCGAATGTAGGTGGTAATGCTGTCCCAAAAATGAGCCGTTTCACTGCCCACGCCGCCTCGAACCACGCCGCGAAACAAAGCGCCATGAGGAGTTTTCGCCGCAGGCGGATCGGCTGGGACTTGTCCTTCGGGCGCAGGAAGACGAACGGCCACCAGATCGCCTTTGAGTCGGCGAGCCGATTATGCTGGCGTTCGATGTGGTCGAGCAGGGAAGGGGAAGGCGGCATCGGGGAGCGGAAGTGTCCGTTCTACGCAAAATTGCAGGTCACAGGATGCGCATAAGTATCATCATTCCGTGCTGGAAGGATCAAGAATCAGCGACCTCCTGTGCCGCCGTTCTTGCCGCTTCGCCGCATTGCCATGAGATCATCATTGCGGATGCTACTCCGGATGTGGGAGCCTGGACGTGCCCTCACGCGACGGTCCTTCGCTGTAATCCGCCGGGGCGAGGCTCCCAACTCCGCCAAGGCGCTGAAGTCGCGAGTGGAGATCTCCTCCTCTTCAATCACGCGGATACGCAGCTCACTCCTGCCCACCTGGCCGCTATCGCGGAAACGCTCACTCCCAAAGTCCCGGGAGGAGCATTCATGAAGGATCTCGCCTACCACCACCCGCGCCTCGCTTGGGCGCGGGGCATCGTGCTTCGCTACACCCGCTCTCGGGGTATTCTTTATGGCGATCAATCAGTCTTTGTCTGGCGGGAAGCTTACGACGCCATCGGAGGCATTCGTCCGCTTCCACTCATGGAGGATGTCGATTTTTCAGATAGACTCCGCCGTTTTGCGAAGCCTGGGAAGCCGCTCCTCATCCTCGATCCGCCCCTGCGCACCTCCATGCGCCGCTTCCACGCCCTCGGTTATCTCCGTAATCGCCTGCAAAATCTCATTTTCATCTGGATCTACCGCCTCCGCCTAGCTTCGCCAGAAACGCTCTATAAATGGTATTACGCGAGCAAGTAGGCCCCGCTTGCAAGCCGCGCGAGCCCAGCGGAGAATACTCGATATGGATGATATCGACGTACCCACCCGGCGCGAAGTAAAGGAAGCGAAATCAGGTGCCGCACTCGGCAAAGCTGGCGAAGAAAGCCTGTCAGATGTCTCCCGTCGGCTCGACCGGCTCACCCTCGTCTGCGCCGCCCTCTGGGAGATCGTAGAAGAGCGCGGTGAAATCCCCGACAACCTCCTCCGGGATAAAATCCACTCAATCGACCTCCGCGACGGCAAGCTCGACGGGCGCTACCAGCCTAAAAAAATCGACTGCACCGGCTGCGGGCGCATCCTCACCCGCGCGAATAACCGTTGCATCTACTGCGGCCGCCCCGTCCTCGAAGCCGATCCTTTCGACCTCCGTTGAACAAATCACCCTCACCTCCATCCCACTTTTACAATGAAACCCACGACCTCTCTCCTCGCCTCCGCAATTGCACTCTTCATTCTCGCTTCATGTAACGAAGAGAAGCACGATCACGCAGACCACGATCACGATCACGCCGAAGGCGAGCACCACGACCACGACCATGATGATCACGGGCACGATCACGGCCCCTCCATTGCTCTGGGACCAAATGGTGGCCGCCTTCTCGAAGGCACCGATCCCGCCGTCGAGTTTCTAGTAATCGAAGACCGCAAAGTTCAGCTCACCCTAGTCGGTGCAGATGGCCAAGCCATCACCCCTGGCACCGAAGTTGTCACCGTCACCGCTGGTGATCGCAGCGCTCCTACAAAGCTCACCTTCACCCCCAAGGGAAACTCCCTCATCTCAAGCGCAGCCCTCCCCGAAGGCGATGATCTCGCCACTGTCGTGGAGCTAAAGGCAGCACCAGGCGCCACCTCAAAATACGCCCGCGTCCAGCTCAACCTCAAAGACTGCCCGACCTGCGACGTGCTCGAATACGTCTGCCAGTGCGATCATCATTAAAGGAGCGTGTGGCGGGTCGGCCTACCGGTTGTAGTCCGCATCTATAGCACGACACCGCCTCGCAGGAAGTCGGAACAACCCAGTATTCGCACGCGCCGGTAGCGAAATTTAATTGTCGCACGCACCCACTACGCCGCCGCTTCTTTGGTGACCGACGTCGCAGCTTTTGCCCGCGTCGGCAATATCCACAATGTTGGATACCTTGGAGCGGCGGTCGGATTGGCGTTTGTTCTCTGGCAGGTTCACCGCCTTCCCCGGAGATGATAGAAAACCGTTTTGTTCGATTGTGCGGTAGCTATCAATGGTATATACTTTAGGTCATGGATACGGCAAAACTCTTTGCGAATGGACGCAGCCAAGCAGTAAGGCTCCCCAAAGAATTTCGGTTTGAGGGAGACGAGGTATATATTTCACGGATGGGTAAGGCCGTGGTGCTTCTCCCGAAAAAAGATTCTTGGGACGCCCTATTTGATGCGATCGATAGCGTTCCTGGAGATTACACCTGGAAGCGCGAGCAGCCTAAACAACAAGTTCGAGATCTCGAATTGGACTCATGAAATTTCTTTTAGACACCTGTGTGTGCGTGTCTTTGTTGCGTCGCACGGTCTCTCGAGACTTACGCGAGAAGATTCAATCAATCGAACTGGACGACGCATGTATTTCAGCAATTACGGAGGGAGAGCTTCGTTTTGGTGCGGATAAATCAATCGACGCTGATCGCGAACACCAGAAGGTAGATGTCTTACTTAGCACAATAAAGGTAGAGCCTTTCGATAGTATGGCGGCCAGAGAATACGGAGATGTGCGTTGTCGCCTTGAGAAAGCAGGAACCAAAATTGGCTCGAATGATTTACTCATCGCGGGACACGCACGAGCGCTCAATCTTCTTGTGATCACGAACAACGTCAAAGAATTTACCCGAGTCCCAGATCTCAAGGTAGAAGATTGGGGCTGAAATCGTGTCGGCGATCCAAAGCTGGCCCGGTGCTGCCTAGGATAAATTTAACACGACTTACTCCCCTAGATTCACGCGCATGATTTCCTTATCGTTGCGCACGAAGATGGCTTTAATTATGGTATCTTGATGCGTAAGCCCTGCATAAACAAGTCCTTCGGAAACCGCCGGTCCAGAATAGCCCCAACTTACCGCCACACGCCACGCGACCGGCGCGCCCCCTTCCGGAAGGTCTTTCCTGACGCCATCCTCTTTCCAGATCCCATCAGAATCGCTGCCCATCCAGCGGGGCCAGTCTTCAGCGAAAACGGTAGATACAGAGAGGGGGAGAAGGGCGGTGAGGATTCGCATCCCCGACGCTGGTCGGGGTGGTGGCGTTGTCAATTTTCAGATCGAAATCGTCATCGGTTTTCCAGTCGGATCGATTTCGCTACCTAGTATTTTTGCCGTTCCCGCCGCAATCCTCTCTGCCGTCCAGAGCATGGCAAACGCATCGAGCAGATCGTCGGTTTGCCAGCGTCCCGTTTTCTTTCCGAGATCCTGCTCCGCCTTTTCCCGTGCGCCCGGCCATTTTGAATCGATTAACGCAGCGCGCTGGAGCTTTCCCTCGGCCGTTTTTTTCGGAAGAAACGGCGTGCCTCCGCCCCAGTCCATGAAACTAAGTTCCGGGTGGGCTTCATGGAAGCTCTCGTCTGCTATTTGATCTAATTCCGCTATCTTGGGCATCAGGAAAAACGTCTGCTTGGACATCTTTTTGCCGCACGCATTAAAGCTCGCCGCCGAGGCACTCGGATAGTCATTCAAATGCTGGAGTGCTCCGCGGACGGGCGCGGGGAAGATACAGCTCCGCCGTGCTCCGAGGAGGTCGCGTCCCTGAAGATCGCATTGCCGGGGCTCCGAGACAGAGAGCCCGATAGGCATATCGATCGCAATAGTGGAACCTATCGGGCGCTTCGGAAGTGTCTTACTAACTTCGGTGACTGGAAGTGCGGGGGCTGCCCACGAGACCTGGAGCCACCCGCCAGGGCAACCGTCGATCCCGATGAGTGAACTCATCTAACTTTCCATTCTCACGACAAGGTCTTTTGCTTCTACGTTTTCACCGACTTTCACCAAGATCTCTTTCACCTTACCGGCGACGGGCGCGGTGATGGTGGCGAACATTTTCATGGCTTCGAGGGTGAGTAGGTTATCACCTTCTTCTACTTCGTCGCCGATGGCGGCGGCTATGCTGGCTACCATTCCGGGCATGGGGGCGGGGACTTGGCTTGGGTCGGTGGGATCGGCTTTTGGTTTGGCTTCTACGGTGGCGCTGCTGCTCTTGTCTACGACTGTGGTGTGGCGTGGGTAGCCGTTGAGTTCGTAGATGCCGGTGCGTTTTCCTTCGGCGTCGGTGTCGGTGATGTTGAGGAGACGGGCGAAGAGGGTTTTTCCTGCCTGGAGATCGATGCTGATTTCGTCTTCTTCTTTAAGCCCGTAGAAATAGGCGGGTGTGGGAAGGACGGAGACGTCACTGTATTCTTGGCGGAAGAGATCGAAGGCGACGAAGACATCGGGATACATGATGTAGCTCCAGAGGTCGTCGTCATTGGCGTCGCGGCCAATTTTTGCGGAGACCTCGGCACGGGTGGCTTCGAGATCCATTTCGGCGGCGCGCAGACCAGGGCGTTCGGTGAAGGCTTCGCGGTTTCCTAGGACGATTTTTTGCACGTCAGCAGGCCAGCCACCAAGGGGTTGGCCGAGGCCGCCTTGAAGCATGTCGATGACGGATTCGGGGAAGTCGGTATTCGCGGGAAGATTGACGACTTCTTCTGGAGTGATACCACGGGTGACAAGGAACATCGTCATGTCCCCGACGACTTTCGAGGAGGGCGTGACCTTTACGATATCGCCGAAGAGATCATTCACCCCGGCATAGGTGCGGGCGATTTCGGGCCAGCGGGCACCGAGGCCCATGGCGTCGGCTTGTTCTTTAAGATTGGTGTATTGGCCGCCGGGCATTTCGTGAAGATAGACTTCAGCGGTGCCGTAGGGCTCGGCGGTATCGAAGGGCTTGTAGAAGGTGCGGACGCGCGCCCAGTAATCGGAGAATTCCTGGAGGGAATCGAGATCGAGTGTGGTGTCGCGCTCGGTATTTTTGAGCGAGGCAACGATGGAATTTAAGTTGGGCTGCGAGGTGCCGCCGGAGAGGGAGGAGAGCGCGGAATCGACGATGTCCACGCCTGCATCAGAGGCTTGGAGAATACTGGAGGCATTGAGGCCAGAGGTGTCGTGAGTGTGGAAGTGAATGGGGAGCCCAATCTCTTGCTTCAGGGTGCTGACTAACTTATTCGCGGCGTAGGGGCGGAGCAGGCCGGCCATGTCTTTAATACAGATCATGTGGGCGCCCATGGATTCGAGCTCTTTGGCGATTTTGACGTAGTATTCTAAGTCGTACTTATCGCGCTTGGGATCGAGGATATTGCCAGTGTAGCAGATGGTGGCTTCACAGATGGATGAGGTCTCTTCACGGACGGCGTCGATGGCTGGGCCGAGGTTTGCCGTGTAGTTGAGCGAATCGAAGATTCGGAAGATATCCATTCCGGCTTCGGCGGAGTGCTTGATGAAGCCTTTTACTACCTTATCGGGGTAATTGCTGTAGCCGACTGCATTGGAGCCGCGGAAGAGCATTTGGAGGAGGATATTCGGCACGCGCTCGCGGATCTGGCGGAGGCGATCCCATGGGTCTTCTCGGAGAAAACGCATGGACGTATCAAAGGTGGCTCCACCCCACATTTCGAGAGAGAAGAGCTCGGGCGCACGCCGAGCGAGAGCATCGGCGGTGCGCAGCATGTCGTAGGTGCGCATCCGCGTGGCGAGAAGACTCTGGTGAGCGTCGCGGAGTGTGGTGTCGGTGATGAGGAGGCGCTTTTCACCGAGAACCCATTCTTTACAGAATTTTTCTGGGCCGAGTTCTTCGAGTTTTTGTTTAGTGCCGGCGGGTGGTGTGATGCGTTTATCGTAACTAGGAGCTACGGCTTCAGCGAAGGCGGTTTCGGGCGTCCAGCCCTTGGCGTGGGGGTTTCCGTTTACGGAGACGTCGGTGAGGTAGGCGAGGAGCTTAGTTGCGCGGTCGCGGCGTGCTTTGAATTTAAAAAGCTCGGGGTTGGTATCGATGAAGCGGGTGGTGGCTTCGCCGGAGCGGAAGGCTTTGTGGTGGGCGACGTTGAGGAGGAAGGGGATGTTGGTCTTCACGCCGCGGATGCGGAATTCGAGGAGGGAGCGCTCCATGCGATCGAGAGCCTGGGTGAAGCTGCTGCCGGAGCAGGTGAGCTTCACGAGCATCGAATCATAGTAGGGCGTAATGACGGCTCCATTGACGCCAAGCGCGCCATCAAGACGAACTCCAAATCCACCAGCGCTCCGGTAAGTGAGAATTTTGCCGAAGTCGGGGGTGAAATTCGCTTCGGGGTCTTCGGTGGTGATCCGGCACTGAATCGCGTAGCCCGTGGTGCGAATATTTTCTTGAGGCGGAAGAGCGAGGGGCTCTTCGTGCATTTTATACCCCTGGGCGATGAGGATCTGGGAGCGGACGATATCGATTCCGGTGACGACTTCAGTCACGGTATGCTCGACTTGAATCCGGGGATTCATTTCGATGAAGAACCATTGGCCGGATTCGGTATCGACGAGGAATTCGGCAGTGCCTGCGTGGGTGTAGCCGACTTCACGCGCGATCTTGAGCGCGGCTTCGCAGAGGCTTTCGATGATCTTTGGATCGACGCCGTAGCTTGGCGCTTGCTCGATCACTTTCTGGTGACGGCGCTGGACGGAGCAGTCGCGGTCGTGAAGGTGAAGTGCGGTTCCGTGCTTATCGGCGAGGACTTGGACTTCAATGTGTTTGGCTTTGCCGACGAATTTTTCGAGAAAAACGGCTCCGTTGCCAAAGGCGCGTTCGGCTTCCGTCTGTGCTTCTTCAAGCAGGCTCGGGAGATCTTTCTCATCTTGGACGACGCGCATTCCACGTCCACCACCTCCGAAGGCGGCTTTGATGATGAGGGGAAAGCCTACGTCTTTGGCGACGCGGATCGCTTGATCGCGATCTTCGATGGCGTCTTCGGTGCCTCCGAGGACGGGCACGCCTACTTTTTGCGCGACGGCGCGTGCAGCGGTTTTATCGCCGAGGCGATCGAGGATTTTTGCATCGGGGCCAATGAAGAGAATTCCTGCTTCGGCGCACGCGTTGGCAAAATCTGGGTTTTCCGAAAGGAAGCCGTAGCCAGGATGGATTGCGTCGCAGCCTTTCTCTTTAGCCAGCGCAACGATGCCTTCGTAATCCAGGTATGCGCCGACAGGGCCTTTGCTGCGATCAAGCTCGTATGCTTCGTCTGCCTTGAAGCGGTGGGGGCAGAAGCGGTCCTCGTGGGCGTAGATGGCGACAGTCCGGATATCGAGTTCGGTCGCAGCGCGCATGATGCGGATGGCGATTTCAGAGCGATTGGCGATGAGGATTTTATTGATGGGCTGCATGGGCGCGGGAAAAAGGAAAAGGGGTTTAAATCGGGAGTATTCTTGGCGTTTCCGTGGGGAATGCAATGGAACAACGTGCGGCTTTTGCTATGAATAGAGGACATGGATTGGAAAAACGTCACCACCACCTTGCGTCGCTGGCTCGCGCCGCTGGCTGCGTTCTTTGGTGTCGTGCTCGGGTGTCTCGCCCTGGAGGAGGAATATCCGTTTTCCCATTTTCCGATGTATTCGCGATTTCCTTCCCAGAGTTACTATCTCTATATCGCAGATGGAGCAGGGGAGCCGCTGCCCTTGCAGAAGATGACGCATATTGTGACCTCGCGGCTCAAGAAGCCATTTGATCGGATGCTACGGGACGTTGCGAAGGAAGTGGGCACAAGGAAAAGCCAACTCAGCCCTGAGCAGTGCGAAGGTGCGGGCGAGGATACACTCCAGCAGCTTTTCAAAAACTCCCCGGCCTTCGGCCAAACCGCTCTGCGTGATGCGTCGCCGGTGCGGCTGTATCGAGCCAGAATTGTAATGGAAGAGGGCAAGATCACCGAGCCCGAAGCCGAATTTATCGCGGAGGTCGATTTCAGGTAATGCGGTTTCCCCGCCCAACGCTTCAGCCGCCCGCGCCTTTCGTCACTGGACGTTGGGAAATGGGCATTATGCGTGGATTTGTTGCGGTGCTTACCTGGCTGACGTTCCCCGTGCTCTTCCCGCCGAGGACACAAGAATTCCCCACGGGGCTCGGGCGTTTCATCGATTTCAGCTTTCTCAACGAACCTACCATCCTCGCGACAATGAACTGGGCGCTCGTCATCGCCGGGATTCTCTTCACATTCGGGCGCTTTGTTCCGCTCGCTTTGGGATACATGACTGCCGCCATGGTGGCCTATGGCTGTCTCCGAAATGCTCAGGGTGCAATCAGTCACGACACCCAAGTGCTCGCCTTGGCCTTACTGGCAGGATGGCTCACCGACCTCTATCTACGCTGGCGTCCTACAAAGACGGCAAACCTCTCCGCATGGACGCTTTTCGCAATGCAACAAGGCGTCGCCGCGACCTATCTCGTCACTGGGCTCACCAAGATCCTCGCCAAAGGATCATGGCTCGCCGATGCGACCAATTACCCGGTGCAGATCGTGAAGACCTCACGCATGCACTATTACTCGGATCTTATCGGCGATGTGCCAGGCAAGCATGAGGGGTTCTGGGGAACTATCGCGGACATTGGACTTCCTCTCCGCGACCTCCTCATCGAGCACCCCTGGCTAAGTATCCCCACTCTTGGCTTTGGATTGCTCATCGAACTCATCTTTTGCATCGCTCTCCTTGGCCGCCGCCCGGCGCTCATCTTGGGGCTCGCCGCAGCCGGATTTCATGTGGGAGTCTACGCTCTCATGGGCTTGAAATTCGATACCAATATCTGGATCGTTCTCATCCTTTTCGCCAACGCCCCGTTCTGGATTTCCCTGGCCACCCGCTCCATACTTAAGAAATGATTGCTCCGCCTGCTACTACGCCCGCCCTCGCCGACGACGGATTCATGGACGCCCGCGCCAAGATGCTGGACATCGCAGCCTTCCTCGATCGCCTCGATCGGCACGCCCAAGGCTCCGAAGATTACCGCATCGCCGCCCTCCGCTCAGCACTCACCGAGCTACACTCGGAAACCCCCGGACGCGTCGCGCGCATCCTCGATCAATTAAGCGACCCCTCCCAAGAACCAATCGAGCAAGCCACCGAACAAGGTGCCGCCGGAGCCTACTTAAATCTTAAATCTTAAAATCTTTCCTCTCTTCCCGTGCGCTACATCGAACCCCACGCCCACATGGTCAGTCGTACGACTGATGACTACGAGCGCATGGTCACCTCCGGCTGCCAGGCGGTCATCGAGCCCGCCTTCTGGGCCGGCTTCGACCGCTCCTCCGCCCAAGGTTTCTACGACTACCTTCGCCAGATTACGGAATACGAGCCGCGCCGCGCCGCCAAGTATTTACTGCCCCACTACTGCTGGCTTTGTATCAACCCCAAGGAATCCGAAGATACCGTCCTCGCCGATGAAGTGCTTTCCATCATCCCCGAATTCATCGGGAAACCAAACGTCCTCGGCATCGGAGAAATCGGCCTCAATAAAAACTCCAAAAACGAACTCGCCGTTTTAGAGAAACATATCCAACTCGCCGCCGATCACGATCAGATGGTGCTCGTCCACACTCCGCATTTGGAAGATAAGCGCAAGGGCACAAAGCTTATCGTAGATGCCCTGAAAAACCACCCTGAGATTGACCCCGCGAAGATCATCATCGACCACGTCGAAGAGCACACCGTCGGCATCGTAAAAGACGCCGGTTTCTGGGCGGGCATCACGCTCTATCCCGAAAGTAAGTGCACGTCCGCACGTGCCACCGATATCCTAGAGATCTACGGCACTGAGCAAATCTGGATCAATAGTGCGTGCGACTGGGGGCATAGCAATCCTCTCGCTGTTCCCCAGACTGCTCTCCACATGAGACGCCGCGGCCACGATCAGGAGTTTATCGATAAAATCCTCTTTAAAAACCCCCACGATTTCCTCTCTCAAAGCCCCAATTTCAAAGCCCTCTAGTCGCTACAGCGAAGCCGGATCTTGAAGTAAGGCATTGATTCGCCCGAGGAGACGGCCTGCCGCTCCACCATCGAGGAGACGGTGATCGAAGGAGAGCGTCATCTGCGCCTCCGTGATGGGGACAAAGGTTCCGCTTTCGGCATCCCAGCTAGGAGCCTTTCTGCCCATGCCCATTCCGAGCACAAGGTTTTGCTCGGGGAGTGGGATAGGCGTCGCCCAGTCGATACCAAAAGTGCCGAAGTTTGTCACCGTAGCGACGCCCGGTCGACTCGCTTCGCGAGGAAGCCGACGCTGTCGCGCTTGATCCACGAGCGCATCATAGCGCGGGAGAAGCTCAGCAAGCGGGATCTTATCCGCATCCTTAAGGGTCGGGACAAGCACGCCATCATCCACTTCTACGGCAAATCCGATATCAATCGCCGGCGGGTGCACCACACGCTCGCCAATAAGCCGCCCAGCAGGGGAGGTGTCTTCCGCCAGCGCAATAGCAAGTGCACGGATAAGATAAAGTGCCGGGCCAGGCTTCGGATCACATGTCTTCCGGTGCGTCAGTACAGAATCGAGCGCAATTCCGGTTCCCACCGTAGCAAGAGGACGCGCCCAGCTCCGTCGCATCGAATGCGCCACAGCAATGCGCATCGGAGATGCAAACGTCATCTTCTGGGACTCGAGGTCAGCCATGAAGCGCTCAAAATCCTCCACCGTCACCCGCCCTCCAGCACCTGATCCTGCTACCGAAGCCAGATCGGAAGCATTGATTCCAAGCTCTTCCATCCGCGCCCGAAAACGTGGGGAAATATAAGAAGCACCTGTCGCACTTGCGGGGACGGGGAGCCCACCCACCGTCGGCTCCACTTCCGTCGGATGAATCGGATCGGCCAGGGTGGCGGAGCCATCATCATCATCGGCAGGCACACCAAAATGAGGCGTGTCCGCCTTAGCTTCAGGGAGTTTTTCCGGGAGCACACCAGCTTCGGCGGCTTCGGCTTCGGAGACCTCTAGCTGACCTAGCACCGCGCCTACAGGATAGCTTGCATCCACTTCAGCGGTGATCTCAAGCACGGTTCCTGGGCATGGAGCAGTGACGCCCATCGTCGCCTTTTGGGTTTCGACCTCCATGATCTCTTGATCAGTCGTGATGGTGGTACCGGGCTCGATATTAATTGCGAGCACGGTGGCTTCGGCGATGGATTCGCCGAGCTGGGGCATCAGAATTGGAATTTTCACAGGGAAACGGGGGAGAGTTAGAAAGCGATAAGTTCACGCAGTGCGGCAGCAATGGTCTGCGAAGTCGGCCGGTGGGCTTTCCAGAGATTCGGGTGGTAAGGAATTGGGGTATCCCGTGCATTGAGCCTTTGGGGAGGAGCGTCGAGCAAATGAAATCCATCGGCGACAATGCGCGATACGACCTCCGCCGTGACGCCGCCATAGGGAAATGCTTCGCCCACGCAAAGCACACGCCCTGTCCGCGCGACCGAGCCTAATACCGTGTCCATATCCAGCGGCTTGATCGTACGCAGATCCACCACTTCGACCTTCCAACCATCCGCCTCAAGCTCCTCGGCAGCACGAATCGCCTCATGAACCATCGCCGAATACGCCACCACAGTGGCATGCTGACCATTCCGGATCACTTTCGCTTTTCCGATAGGAAGAACAGATTTCGGATCCGGAAGCCCCTTACTCTTGAGGTGGAAATAGAGAAGCTTGTGCTCACAGAAAAGCACCGGATCATCGAGTTCGATGGATTGGAGAAGGAGCCCATAGGCATCCTCAACCGTCGCTGGCGTCGCCACCACAAGACCGGGGTAGTGCGCATAGATCGCTTCCATACTCTGGCTATGAAATGGCCCAGAGCCCATCGTACCACCCGAAGGCATGCGGACGACGATCGGGAGCGCCACGCCGGTGCGCCAGAAATGGGTGGCAGCGTTATTTACAATTTGGTTAAACGCGACCGATGAAAAATCAGCAAATTGCATCTCAATAATCGGCCGCATTCCTTCAATGGCCGCACCAATCGCAAGACCCATCATTGCATCTTCACTAATCGGGCTATCAACGACCCGTCCCGGGAAACGCTCAGCGAGTCCCTTGGTCGCTTTAAAAGCGCCACCGAAGTTTGCAATGTCCTGGCCGTAGATGAACACGGAAGGATCGTCAGCGAGCGCACGCTCTTGGGCGGCGCGGATAGATTCGAGGTAAGTAATTGAATTGAGAAGTTAGAATTCTGAATTTAGAAGCCGGAGGCAGTCGTCTGCCACGTCTCATTCGCCGGATTGGGCTTGGGATCATTGAGTGCGGTGGCGAGCGCAACGCGGACGGTTTCGGCGCAAGCCGCCCGTACCTCAGTAATTTCGGCTTCGGTAGCCCATGCATTCTTTACGAATGTGTCCTCCGCGACTTCGATGCAGTCTATCCGGTGAGGCGCGTCCGCCGGGACGTAAGACGCATCATCGTGCTCGCCGTGTCCACAAAGACGAAGAAGCGTGCCAGCGATAAGCTGTGGGCCTCCGCCAGCCCGTGCCGCAGACACTGCCTTGTCGTAGGTATCCAAGCAGGCAAGGAGATCCGTGCCGTCCACCTTATGAGCGGGAATACCATAGCTCACCGCACGATCTGCAATATGCTCGCAGGCGAATTGCCGGTCATTGGGCGTGGAGTATGCGAATTGATTATTCGCCACCGAAATCACGAGAGGGAGTTTCTCTACCGAAGCGAGGTTCAATGCCTCGTGAAAGGCTCCCGTCGAGGTGCCGCCATCGCCAATTGCTGTCGCACCCACAGAGTCCCCAAGCGTGCCTTTAAGTCGCTTCGCGAAGAGCGTCCCATTCACCACGCCGATCATTGCCCCCAGATGCGAGATCATCGCAGGCATTCCTTTATCAGGGCGGCCCCGGTGGATATTTCCATCGCGTCCACGCATCGGCCCTTCCACAGAACCAAGATAGGTCCGCGTGAAATCAACGGGATCTTCACCGAAGGCGACACGACCAGCTTGATCTCGAATCAGCGGGGCAAAGACGTCTTCGCCTGGCCTAAGGCAAACTCCCAGCGCAGCACTGAACGCTTCCTGCCCCTTCCCGGAATAAACACCACCAACAACCTTTCCCGCATGATAAAGGCCAGCGATTTTCTCTTCGAGAAACCGCGCGGTCACCATCGCGCGGTAAGCCGCGAAGAAGCGTTCTTTTAAAGCATCTGCCATCTATGCGTTTTTCTTCGACTTCGAGATGAAGCCGAAAATCCCCAGAATGAGAAGAACCGCGAGGACTCCGATTGCGATTTTCCCGGCAGGAATACTTCCCAGCATCTTGTCCTTCATTCCCCACACAGAGGCAAAGGCGGCAATGATAGTCGAGATGCCCATCAGGAGATTCCACTTCAGTGCACGAGCACCAGTGGGGCGTGCATCCCCGAGGAGTTTGGTCGAGTTCATCAGAAGAAGGAAGCTCATGTAAGCAATAGGCAGCATCGCGCCACCGATCACCGAAGTAGGCACAGCAAGCGCTGCTGCCGATGCTCCTTTCCAAACGAATGGCCCGAAGAAACCGCAGATACCCGAAATCGCACAGCCAATCATGTGAACCGTCTTGTCGCCTGGCTTGCCGAACATCTCGCAGAAGGTAAAGCCATTGATCAGCATCAGAATGATGATTGTAGAGATAGACATACCGAGGACGCCGATTCCGAACACTTTCTGCGCCACGGCGTCGCCCGTGAGCGGTGATAGCGTAGTGGCCAGTGCAAGATTGCCTCGCTTCGTAATCATCGCCGCAAGTTCGCGATCTGCCGCAGTAGCAGGAACACCAGGGAGAGCAGCTTCGCGCTTCTCAATCGTATCCGTGATAAACTTCGGATCGAGGTCTCCATTTTCGAGTGTGAGATCCGCCGTAGCTGCGTGGAACTGCGATGCAGCCGCAATCACCACCGCACCAGTCGTAAGAACGAAAGGAACAATAAGCCCAATCGAAAGGTCAAAAATTGCGAGGCCGCGGTGCGGTTTTCCCCAGCGCTTCTTCAGCATCGAGTAGGGGAGGAGGAAGGTCATATTGATCCCCACTGCCGAGGCGAAAGCCGCGATGATCACGTCACGCTGCTTATCCGCGATCGTTGCCGTCCACCATTCGGAAGCGGCTCCCGTCGCCGCGATCGCATCCGCATAAGTCCCTGCCGGTTTAAAGAGCAACGAAGGATTCGGAAGGAAGCCTTTAAAGATCGCTCCCCAATCGAGCACACCCTGGGCAGAGAGAGCAATCACCACGCCAAAGAAAGACACCACTACCACTCCCACAAGAGCCTTCAAAATCCCCTCAAAAAGCTTGATACCCTTGCCTCCAGATTCGTAAAAAAGATTGATCGTAAACGCCACCGCCAGCAGCACCACACAGATCCCAACCGTCACCGGAGTACTCGCGTCCTTAATTCCAAGAAGATTCTCCTGAATTGCCGCATTTCCAAGACTGAATTGGGGCATACACCACACCATATTCGCCATCGCCGTAGCAATCAGCCATGCCCAGCCAAGCACCGGGCTCACATTCTCATTGATCGCACGGAACGGGCGTTGCCCTGTCGAAAGCGTCACGTAAGCAATCGCGCTCAGCATGATGACTCCCAGAATCATCGCAAGTGGCTGCACCCACATGAGGCTATAGCCGCTCACAGTTCCCAAGAAGAGCGCGCCAGCCAATGATCCACCGCCGAGAGTGATCGCTCCCTGAAGCCAGCCCGGACCCGAGCGCTTCGTATATTCTTTTAGACGTGCGCCAGTGGGCATCTCCGCGATTGCGGCCATTTCGGCCGCATCATCGGCTACGGGAACGGTAGATCTAGTGCTCATAAAGTGATGGGAACGAGCATGGCGAGCGCACGGGAGGGCGCAACGGAATTGAAAACGCTAAAATACCAGCAGCCGCAGTCCCGCTATCAGCGTGAAAAGAATCAGCAGTTTCTCAAAAAGTCCCTGCGGCACCTTCTGGATAAGCGTTTTCCCCACCAAAATTCCAATCAGCATCCCAGGCAGGATCACAAGATCCGTCAGCAGCGACGTCTTATTAATCAGATCCAATCCCGTATTGAACGGGATCTTAAACAGATTCAAAAACAGGAAAAACCGCGCCCCAATCCCCAAAAAATCCTCCTTAGGCATCTTGCGCACCAGCGCATAAAGCGCGTAGACCGGTCCCGCCGCATTCGCCAAAGTCGTCGCCACCCCGATCCCCAGCCCCGTCCCCCAACGAAAGGCAAGCGCATCCGGCAGCGAACGAATAAAATCCGGGTAGCGCCCGCGAATAAATTGCAGCGCCAGCATCACCAGGACAATCGCCCCAAGCGAGCGCCGCGCCACATTGTCCGAAATGGTATCTAAAAGGTAGATCCCTGCCAACACCCCAAGAATCGCCGGCGGTAGCAAAGGCCACACTTTCCCCCAAGACGCATACTTCCGAAACGTCGGATACACGATCAAATCCGCCACCACCAGCAACGGCAAAACCACCCCCACCGAAGTCTTAGCACCAAGAATCTCCGCCAGAATAATCACGTTAATAATCGAGAGACCAGGAAAACCCGTTTTAGAAAGCCCAAGGCAAAACGTGCCGAAAAGTGCCAGCGCATAAGCACCCATCGAGTAATCAGCAAAAAATCCCATGTATCAGCAAGCCTAGAAAAGTCCCGTGACAAAGCAACCACCGCATAGAAAGATCACACCATACTTATGGATAAGATAGTAGTCGCATATTCCGGAGGGCTCGACACCTCCGTCCTCCTCCTCTGGTTAAAACAACACTACGGTGCCGAAGTCGTCGCTTACTGCGGCGACGTCGGGCAAGATGAAGAGCTTGATGGCCTCGAAGAAAAAGCCCTCAATACCGGAGCAAGTCGCTGTGTCATCGGTGACCTCAAAGAAGACTTCGCTCGCAATTATATCTTCCCAATGTTCCAGGCCGGAGCCCTCTACGAAGGCCAATACCTTCTCGGCACCAGCATCGCCCGCCCGTGCATCACCGCAGGAATGGTCAAAATTGCCCAAGAAGAAAATGCCACCGGCGTCGCCCACGGAGCCACCGGCAAAGGGAACGACCAAGTACGCTTCGAACTCAGCGCCGCCTCCCTCGATCCTAAGATCGAAATCATCGCCCCATGGCGCATGGAAGTCTTCCGCGACCAATTCCCCGGCCGTGCCGAAATGATCGCCTACGCCGCAAAAGAGGGGATTCCCGTCCAAGCATCCGCATCCAAATCATACTCCATGGATCGCAACCTTCTCCACATCAGCTTCGAATCCGGAGTCCTCGAAGACCCATGGTACGATGCCACCACCGAGAAAGACCGTTCCATGTACGTCATGAGCGTATCTCCCGAAGATGCCCCCGACAAAGCCGAATACGTCCAGATGCTCTTCGAAAACGGCAACGTCATTGGAATTAAAGCCGACGGCATTGATGAAATCCTCAATCAATTCCAAATCACTCCCGAAGGCGACCGCGATGGCTACACCCTCCTCTCACCCTACGGCATCATGCGAATCCTCAACGCCCTCGCCGGGCGAAACGGCGTCGGTAGGGTCGACATGGTCGAAAACCGCTTCGTAGGAATGAAATCCCGCGGAATCTACGAGACCCCAGGAGGCACCATCCTCTTCCACGCCCACCGCACCATGGAAAGCCTCACCATGGATCGCGAAGTCATGCGCCTCCGCGATTCCCTCATCCCAAAATACGCCGAACTCGTCTACAACGGCTTCTGGTTCGCCCCCGAACGCATCGCCCTCCAAGCAATGGTCACCGAAACCCAAAAAACCGTTTCCGGCGAAGTCCGCGTAAAACTCTACAAAGGAAACATCATGTCCACCGGAGTCCGCTCACCACTCAGCCTCTACAACGAACAAGTCGCCACCATGGAAGCCGACCCCACAAACGCCTACAACCAGGACGACGCATCCGGCTTCATCCGCCTCAACGCACTCCGCCTGAAATCATCAGCACAACAGGGAAGTTAGAAGTCGCTAACACACAGATATTTCCTGATAAATTACTTTATTGACTTAGTTATGATTTAGAACGATTTATATAACCTATGGCAACCGACATACTTGCAAACCTGTCCGCCGCTGACCTCCGCCGTGCCGCGGAAGTAAGCGAAGAAATCGCCTCCCTCGAGGCCGAAATGCGATCCATTCTCTCCGGATCGGGCTCACCTTCTCCCGCTCCCCGGAAGAAGAAAAAGCGCGCCGGAAGAAAGCCGGGCCCCAAGCCCCAGAAAAAAACCGCCACTGCGAAGAAAAAGAAGCGTGGTAAGCCAGGTCCAAAGCCCGGCACCAAGCGCCCCGCTGGAGCCGCCAAGCCCGGACCAAAGCCCAAAAAGAAAGCCAGCGCCAAAAGCGCCGCCAAGCCCGGCCCTAAACCAAAGAAAAAAGCCGCCAAAAAGAAAAGCGGCGCAAAGCGTAAGTTCAGCCCCGAAGCAATCGCCCGCATCCGCGCCGCCCAGAAAAAGCGCTGGGCAAACGCAAAAAAGAAGAAGTAGAAACCACTACTCCCAAAAACTCACAAGCGCCCCCCGGAGAACTCCGGCGGGCGCTTTTTCGTATCCCCAAATGAAGGGCAGGGGACATAAACCAAACTGGGTTCTCCCCCCCCCCATGAGACCGTTACCAATTAAAACGCATGGCTTGCCCCTCCTCAAATTCGCAAGACGCTTGCCGCTTTTCACCTGCCTCATGTGTATCTATGCTACATCCACCGCTCTGGATATCACAGACGCCCAACTGGATTTAATACGTTCACGAACACTCGAGCAAGGATGATCCGAAATACATCAAAAGCAGAGCTGGAAATTCTGCAGCAATAGTGTCCCTGAATTTCCCTCGGGAAAGATCGCCATGGTGACCCCTCAGCGAAATCCGGATGTCCGGCATGAAACTTTTGCGAGGGATAGCATTCGTTCTTTGTAGCCGGGGCTCCCGTAGCATACATTTAGCGGTCTCACGCACTAA
>CALAIY010000036.1 GCA_937922595.1 uncultured Verrucomicrobiales bacterium
AGGGCGGACTGAGTTGTCTTCCCTACCCCATCTATACCATCAAATACGATGAGGAGTCCGCCGGGGAAAGGTGATTGCATACCGCGTCTTTTAGAAAAGTGGTACACCTGAAGGGACTCGAACCCCTAACCTTCTGATTCGTAGTCAGATACTCTATCCAGTTGAGCTACAGGTGCACTTGATCGGAACAAACCGACGCCCGCCGGGGTGCCGACGGGCGTCGAAGAAACACCATCTACGCCATCATGCAAGCCGTTTTTAAACGATTCCTCGGGTTCTCTTTTACACCTTCAGTAATCGCCTTTTATTCGTGGCGCAGCGCCTCGATCGGATCCAACCGCGAGGCCTTCACTGCAGGATAAACGCCCGAAACAATTCCAATCACGACGCTTGCAGTAAAGCCCATCACGACACCTAAATTCGTAAATACCGGCACGTTCCCCTTCTCGATTATTTCCTGAAGCACCGCAATCGCAGCAAGGCCGATCCCCACGCCGATCATCCCGCCGATGATACAAAGCACGACCGACTCTACGCTGAACTGAATGAAAATATCACGCCGCCGCGCGCCAATCGCTTTGCGAATACCGATTTCCCGAATGCGCTCATTAATGCTAGCGAGCATCAAATTCATGATCCCGATGCCTCCGATCACAATAGTGATCAGCGAGACAGCAGCCCCAGTGCTCACCTGATTTCGCTCGGTCTCCTCCAGATCCGCAGCCATTTCCTCGCGCGTATCGAGCCGAAAATCCTCAATACCACGATGAAGACCACGGAGGGTATTACTGATCCCAATCGTGGCATCAGCGAGATTCTTGGCGTCATCGATAATAATATCGATCCCCATCGTCTCGGGAGAAGCGTTTACCCGCTCGACCAGGGTATTGATCGGGACGTAGGCAGCGTCGTTTTTCCAATACAACATGTTATAGCCGCGCATCATGTGCCTGTACTCTGGGAGAAGCCCAATGACTTCATATAGTGTGCCACCCATTCGCACGTATTTTCCCAAGGGATCTTCATCACGCGCAAAGAGATTCTCCCGCACACGCGAGCCAAGGACGACCACATTCGACGCATATAGATTATCGAGATCGGAAATAAAGCGACCACGCTCGACCGTGAGATCCTTCACGAACTGCGAGTCTCGCACACATCCTTCGACCTCAGTGCCATCTCTTTTGCTCCCATAATGAAGCCGCATTCGCTGCTCAAGCTTTGGAATCGCATAGCGCACTTGGGGGACATGCTTTAAAATCTCTGCGGCATCACTCACTCGATGCCCCGGCGATCGCATCGCAAATGCCTCCTGCTCATCCGGTGGCGCATTCAGACGGACCGTAATCCGCTCCACTCCACCACGCGCAGCAAGCCCCTTCTTCCGCCCAGCCGTAAGCCCTTGCATATATCCCACGGTGAGAACTACCGAAGCAACCCCCAGGAGCACACAAAAAAGAGTGAGCGAAGAACGCACCTTATTCGCCCAGATCTCCCGGAGCCCCATCCCAATCGCAGAAAAAAACGACATCCGCGCTTATCCTTCGGCAGACGCCGCCCCCGAAATGAGTGGTTTCGTAGTCGCGAGTTCCTCGCCGCCCTCAAGCCCCTTCTGAATCTCGATCACATCCGTATTGCTAATCCCGGTCGAGACTACACGTCGCTCAAAAGACGGATCATCCTTCTCCCCCGAAGCCGCAGTCCGCACATAGACGACCTGCTCGCCATCCTCCAAGAAAATCGTAGGCAAGGCTGCCGCCAAAACAGCCTCCACCGTATCGAGCACAATCTCCACATTCGCCGAAATTCCCGGCCGAATACGCGCATCATTCGCCTCGAAAGAAACCACGATTGGAAACACCTTCGCCCCCTCTTCATCACGTTTATTTTCAGGCTCCGCTGAAGGCGAAATGTAAATCACCGTCCCCTCGATCTCCACTTCCCGTAGCGAATCGAAAGCCACCTTCACTTTCATCTCCGGAATCACCTTCGCCACATCGATCTCATTCACACTCGTCCGCACGAGGAGTCGGTTGAGCCGCGCCACCTGCATCAGCAGCGTCCCTTCCGACACGGAAGACGCCCCAGAGACCACCATTCCCTCCATCGCAGCATTCGCCAGCACCACCCCATCGTGCGGCGCACGAAGCACCGTTTTGGCCAGCTTCTCTCGAAGAGTCGCCACCTTCGCCCGCTGGATCTCAAAACCATTTTTAGCCAAGCGCAGATCAATATCCGCATCCTTCAGCTCCCTAGGGCTTATGAAATCTTTCCCCGCCAGCCCCTTCTTCGCATCGTAATCCAGCTGCGCCTTCTCCACACGAAGCTCAGACGCCTCAATCTCAAATTCAGCCTCACGGATTTCAGACTCAAGCTCCGAGCGATCCAATTCCAAAAGCACATCCCCCCGCTTCACCCGCTCCCCCGAAAGCACCCGCACCACCGCAATCCGCCCGCTCACCTCCGATTTCACATCTGTAAAAAGCTCCGGCTCCACCGCCCCCAGACACACAATCTTCGCCTCAATATCCGCCGTAGAAACCGCCTTCACGGCAATCGGCTTCACCTCCTCCTCCGCCCCCTTAATGAGCCCTTGATACACCCCATACCCAGCCCCCCCCACGAGGGCGCACGCGACAAGGCCGGAGAGTGTTTTCTTGATCATACGATGCAGCTTTACGGAACCGAAACGGGAAGTGTTACGGCCTGTAGGGCAAATTTTTCCGAAATCCGGTAATCGCCCTCATCAATTTGCATAGAAGCCATTGATGAAACCACTCCTTCCCCTTGCTGCCCTCCTCTCCCTCACGATAAATTGCGTCGCCCAAGACCCACTCCCCGACGACGCCCACTGGTGGTACAAAAAACGCCCCGTATCCGGCGAGCCAAACGCCCTCGTATCCGTAGGCCGCTACGTCTACGCCGCCGGCTCCTTTGAATACAGAGATCGCAACGACAACCGCGGAGACGGATTCGGCCGTTTCAATCTCGATCTCGAAGACTGGGAAGGCATCCCCGGCATGGAAAACGTCAATGGAGTCGGCTGGGCAGTCCACGCCGGCGACGATGGCATGATCTACTTCG
Organism: uncultured Verrucomicrobiales bacterium; assembly: GCA_937922595.1. Lineage (GTDB taxonomy): Bacteria > Verrucomicrobiota > Verrucomicrobiia > Verrucomicrobiales > DEV007 > CALAIY01. The sequence continues at coordinate 3,085 of CALAIY010000036.1, forward strand.
GCGGAAATGACAACCTCTCCGGCGTCGCCGGCGCAAAAGGCGTCGGTCGCTTCAACCCCACCACCAATGAATTTTCCGCCCTCATATCCCCCACAAACACCCTCGACTCCGTAGGGCAAGAAGGCGGCCCCACCAATGGCCGAGTCTTTGCCATCGTGAAAATTGGCAACCTCGTCTACGTCGGCGGCGAATTCACCGGCCCTGCGGGATCCCCCAACCGCGAAAAATACATCCGCAGCTTCGATCTCACCACCAGCCGCTGGTCCGCCCTCGGCAATGGCCTCACCCAAATCCCCAATGTTCCCGGCCGGGTAAACGCCCTCATAGAGCTTGCCGACGGCTCCCTCCTCGCTGGCGGCAACTTCGTGGGCGGCCTCGCCCGCTGGGACGGCACCACCTGGTCCACCTACGCCGGCGGCATCCCCGAAGACACCGGCACAGTTCGCGCCCTCAAGCTCGGGCCAGACGGCACACTCTACGTCGGCGGCGGCTTCGACCGAGTAGGAAGCGGAGCCACAACAATCAACGCAAGCCGCATCGCAAGCTGGAACGGCACCGCCTGGGACTCCATGAACGGAGGTTTCGATACCACGCTCCAGCAAAGCAACGGCACCGATTTTGATGCCGATGGAGTCTTCGATATCACCTTCGGCCCCGGAGGACACCTCTACGTCAGCGGCGATTTCGATGCCACCGCCGGGCGCGCCAATACCCTCACCAGCAAAGTCGCCATGTGGACCGGCACCGAATGGACCAACCTCGGCTCCGGCGTCGGCAGCAGCGGCACCCAAAACGCAAACACCCTCGTCGGCGATAATCGCGGCGGCCTCCTCGTCGGCGGCGTCTTCAGTGAAGGATTCGTAAACTCCTCCTCCGGCAGCTTCAAAATCGCCCGCTGGGTTCCCGACTTCGAATTCGGAACAGACTACGAGCCCGGAGCCGCCTTCAATCACACCACCGAATTTAGGCAAACCTCCCCAGGAAACTTCGCAATCACAATCGAAACACGCTCCGACGCAGATTACCAACTCCAATCCTCCCCCGACCTCCGCACCTGGAGCAACCTCGGCACCACCCTCCGCGGCCGGGCCAACCGCCAAGGCTTCACAATAGAATCCGCCACCAACAACCGGTTCTACCGCTTCCTCACCACCGACCCATTTTGATGCTCGATCTCGGAACGCAAAGAGGCCGCAGCACATTCACTGGGACGGGACGCAACATTTTCGGGAACGACTTGATCGGACATTGAATTCTTCCGGTGAATAAATCTAATTAGAAACTGCCACCCCACCCCCTTCCATGCACCCCTGTTCCTCGCATAGGCACTAGCCCGCAGGTAATTCCGCATAAGCCTCTCGCACGACCTCCGCTCCATAAATCCGCTCCAGCCGCCGCACCGCGAAGTGCCCGCGCGCCGTATCCTGGAAGTGGCTCATGAAAAGCGTATTGATCAGCGCCCCACCCGCCGCACCGATTACCGGCACCGCCTGCGCCGCCGCCTTTTCGCTAACAGACACACTAAACCGCGTCGCCACCTGCCCCACCAGCCGCACGAGAGCCGGCGCACTTTCCTTCACCGCCGTTTTCCCAGCCACATAAGTCGCCGCCTCGGAAACCGCCGAAGCCAAAGCCGCGCGCACCGCGAAATACCCCGTCTCCGCCGCATCATCGCCACCGCTGGAACCACCCAGAGCAAACACCTCCATACACGCCATCCGAGCCTCCCCCGATTTCAGATCCTCCCCCTCACTCCGCGCAATATCTGAAATCGAACGCAGCATGATCGTAGTCGAAAGCGGCAACTCCACGCCCAGCGCAGCCAATCCGAAAGCGCCACCCACACCACCGCTCACCGCTGCCGAGATCTTGTGCATCCGGTTCGAAGCCTCCCTCTCCCCCTCCCCAAGCGTAAGCACCGCCGCCTTCAGCGCCACGTTCAGCGACTTTGTAGCCGCCGCCAAAATGGTGCCACGCGCACCAGCAGGTAGTAACTTCATCCCCTTCTCCACAGGCCCCGCCAAAACATCCGCAAACCGTGCCGCCACACTCGGGTTTTCAAGAAGGCGCTTCGCCTCCTGGAGTTCGTTTCGATGTTCGGGTGTCATGTAGTTTTCTATTACGCTTCACTGCTCCAAGAACCACCTCAGAATACCCGACCCATCAAAAAATCTCACGCCGTCTTGTGGAGCGACATCCCTCCACGATTCACATCGCTGAATCGCGTTTTCTGAGAACATCTTAGCCTCCATCATCCGTTTTTTCGAAAAGGGCATCGAGCGAGACGCTGGCTGCTTCTAGTTCTAAGCCACTTGACGCGGCGCTTGCCTTTCCTGGGCTTGATTTCACCGAGGGCGATTTCGAGCCGGTGAAACGCGTCTTGCCAGGAATCGGGAGCTTTTGAGGGAATCCGAACTCCGCCTCAGAGGATCCGACGGTTTCGCGAAGCCGAGCACATTCTCTGTGTCTTCCCAGGAGGTTCATTAGTAGCCAAATCCGACCTTGAACGGAGGGATTTGGCTACTATTAATGAAACATTAGTAGCCAAAAGTGGAGGAAAAACACTAGATTTGGCTACTAATAATCCTACTAGAGCTTGATCTTGAAGTCGTCTTTAGGCTTCAAGGCGCGGATGAATTCGGCCATGAGCTGGATGGTTTTTTCGAGATCTTTGATATCGACCATCTCTACGACGCTGTGCATGTAGCGGAGCGGGAGGGAGATGAGGCCGCTGGGGACGCCTTCTTTTACGTGATAGATGGAATCGGTGTCGGTGCCGGAGTAGCGACCGCTGCTTTCGTGCTGAAGGGCGATTTTTTTGCTCTTGGCTACGGCCATGAGCTTCTCGACGACTTTCGGATGATTGCAGGTGCCGTGGGTGATGGTAGGGCCGCCGCCGAGCACGGTATCTCCGTGAACCTCTTTCTTGATGCCGGGGGTGTCGGTAGCGTGGGTGACATCAAGGCAAAGGCAGACGTCTGGCATGAGGCGGTGAGTGGCCATCTTGGCTCCGTAGCCACCAATTTCTTCCTGTACGGAATTGACGGCGACGACGTTAAACGCGGGGCGCTTCTTATCCTTCGAGATTTGCTCAAGGGCTTTGGCGATGATGTAGCCGCCAATGCGATTATCAAGAGCACGGCCAACGATGCGGCTGGTGCCGAATTCGTGAGCGGAAGTGGTGTAGACTGCGGGGATACCTACGCGGAGGCCCATCTTGAGGACTTCGGCTTTGTTCTTGGCTCCGATGTCCACATAGAGTTCGTGGATTTTCGGTGCTTTTTCATTGGCACGGTCTTCGCGGATGTGGATTGCGGTGTTTCCCACGATGCCGAAGACCTCGCCTTTTTCGCCGAGGAAACGCAGCATACGGCCACGGGCGGTGGCGGCATCGGATCCACCAACGCAATCGATGTAAACGAAGCCTTCGTCTGAAATGTATTTTACGATGTACCCGATTTCATCGGCGTGAGCTTCGATCATCACGGTGGGGGCAGTCGCAGGTTTCGCTGCATCGATGCAGCCCCAAGCGGTGCCGTAGGCGTCGCTTTCCACGCGATCGGCAAAGGTCTCTACGTGGGCTGCCCACTTGCGCTGGCCGGGGGTTTCCCAACCGGTAGGACTGGGCGTTTCAAGGAGATCGAAAAGGAAGGTTTTATCTGATTTTGTCATTACGAGTGACACTAGATAGGGATCTTCGATTAATGCCAGGATTTTGGGAGATCGGGGACGGTTTCTTTAAGGATACTGAGAATGCGGCGGCGCTCGGATTTCCCCAGGTATCCGAATTTCTCGGAGTCTTCAGTGAGGGAGGTGTGGAGTTTTTCCCAGACGATCATTTTAAGTGCCGGGAGGAGAGACTCGAAGGCACCGGAGTGGATCATGTAGGAGCAGCGGTTTTTGAAGGTGCGTGTGAGGAGTTGGAAATCGCGAAGGGAATGGCCTTGAGCATCGGTGCGGCGTTTTTCGAGGAAGGCTTTTTCGTAATCTCCGTTGCCGGTAATGCCATCGGCAGGAAACTCGGCTTCACCATAAAAGAGGAGAGTTTCGACGATTTTATCGGCGGATGAATTCGCGACGGAAAGAGCCGTGCCCTCAAGCTCAGGAGCACGGGGGTCACCAAGAGCATCGGCGACGACGTCTTGTAAATGCCGGGCTCGGCGAGTGCGAAAGGAGCCTTCGGTGAGGGCATTATGAACGCTGGCCTGATGCTCAAGGACGAGGAAGGCAACGATATCACTCGTAGAAACGGGGTAACGCCGGGTATCGACAAGCCCAGTGAGAGTGGTCCGATTCGCACCAGAGGCTCGATCAAGCGTGCCTTCGGAATCGAGCGTCTTATTCCCCATGTGGAAGATATCGCCATGCTTACCTGTGACGTACCAGCCGCCCCAGCGCTCGCTGATGGGACTCTGGTAGGTCGTGAGAAAGGTGCCTTTTCCAAGTGCCGCCTGGCCATCCGGATAAGAGAAAACAGAACGCACCATAAGCCCCGGCGTGCCGGGGGCACTGGTGCGAGTATGGCAACTCAGGCAGTCCTCTTCGCGGATAAATACCGGATGGGCATCCGTGTCATCCATTTCGGCAAGATAGAATGCAGGACCCACTGCCGGACCGTAACAAGCGACCTCGATTCGCCCCCCAGGAACCCAGCCGACGTAGCATTCATCGGAGAAGAAGATGGCTCGCGGAGTAGAGGGAGAAATGAGACTGCTTTGTAAGCTGGTCTTACTAAAGACCAGAAGCTGGCTCTCAGGAGAAACGCCTAAATCCTTAAGCAACGCTTCAAGTTGAGCACGTGTCGCAGCTCCACTTCCGCTGGTAGCCGAGGCTGCCGGAACCGTAAACTCTCGGACGCCGCTCGCGTAATCACTCTGAAGTCGAGTAATCGCGTCCTGCGGCGCAGTTTCCCCATAAAGTATAGGCTCCTCCTCGTAATAATCGACGGCAGCTGAGTGCACGAGTAATCCTATCGAAATCACAAAGTATGAAAACACTCTGGTCTTTGCGTAAAACATCAGTCTAAGCTTACGCCCCTACCGCCGTGCGTCTATCGCCTTCAGCCGCTTACTTCAAAGAGTGCCGAAGCCTAGAGCTTCACCAATCTTACGCGATTGATCGTCTTCCCCGCATCGAGCCACTGCTGCTCAAATGTGGTAATCGGGTAAACGGCGTCTTCATCCCACGGAATCTCTTTGAATAGCTGCGTCGCACGAATCACTTCAAGCCGCTCTTCAAAATAGATCGCATGATCGCTCTTAAAAATCCACTCGCCGTCCGGTGTCAGTGCCCGATGAATCCCGGCACAAAGCTCCGGCGTCACGACCCTGCGGTTTTCGTGCTTATCCTTAGGCCACGGATCTGGGAACAGAAGATGAATCCGCGAAACGCCGTTTTCCGGCAGGAGCCAGCACACGGTATAATTCGTCTCTAAGCGCAATACTTTCAGATTCGTAAGGCCCAATCGCTTCGCTTTTGCAGACACTTTCCGGACTCGCCCAAGCAAGCGCTCCACTGCCAAAAAATCTCGCCCGGGCAACGCCGCCGCAAGTGCTGAAGTAAAGGCTCCATCACCGCACCCGATATCCACCTCAAGCGCGCGCGAACTATCTGCCTCCGGGAACATATCTCCATGCGATTGCCTCCGGAAATAATTCTCTGGAAGAAACTCATGAGGCACCGCCGGGCGCTCAGACATCGTGATCGTTTTGGGCGTCATATCAAGCAGCAGCAACAGGCTCCGGGGCGTCGACCCATTTTCCGTGCTCACGAATTAAATCAATCAACCTCTCCACGGCCTCTCCCTCCGGGATATTAAATTTCACCGCCTCCTTCCCCACATAGAGATTTATCTTCGAAGGCGCGCCACCTACATAGCCGAAATCAGCATCAGCCATCTCACCCGGACCATTTACGATACATCCCATCACAGCGATCCGCACTCCCTTGAGGTGCCCGGTTGCCGCACGAATTTTTTGCGTCGTCGTCTGTAAGTTAAAGAGCGTTCGTCCACAGCTCGGGCAAGCTACATAATCCGTCTTAAAAATCCGCGTCCCCGCCGCTTGGAGCGTATTATAAGCAATTCGCAGACTTTGCCCCGGCGCCGCCTCGCCCTGCACTAGCACCGCATCCCCAATGCCATCACAGAGAAGAGATCCAAGATTCGCCGCCGCTACTAACAAGCTTTCTAAAAACGGTTTCTCCGCAGGAGCGAACGTATCTTTGAGTAATATCGGGTGCCGCGTATCAAGCCGCGCTGCCAACAAACGAAACGCCGCCACCACCGGGAGATCAATTCCATCCGCCACCGTCACCAATTTCGTCTCACCCGCATCCAGCGCAGCAAGCGCCGCCTCATCCCGAGGATCGACTTCCACCACATCACTCGCTTCCACCACGATCTCCGGTTGATAGTCTCCGAGCTGCGCCAGCTTATGCGCCAGAGCATTCCATTTCTCCTGCGAAGTGAATACCCGCACCGTCTCCGTCCCCCCGAGCTTCAGCCCCTGCACCTCCATCACCTCAGAGGTGCGCCGCTGATAATCGAAAGGATCAAAGGAAGAATTCACCTCCCCTTCCCAGCCTCCTGCCGAGACCCCTTGGCACACATCTACGAGCGCCTTCGCCACCGGAATTTCTTCAATGGCATCTTCCGTAAGCGACACCCTTACGGTATCCCCCACCCCATCCATGAGCAGGCTGCCGATTCCAATCGCACTCTTCGTGCGCCCGTCTTCACCATCGCCAGCCTCTGTCACCCCGAGGTGGAGTGGATAATTCCAGTCCTCCCCCTCCGCGTCCAGCCGTGCCACGAGCAGACGGTAAGCCTCGACCATCACCTTCGGATTACTCGCCTTCATCGAGAATAAGAAATTATGAAACCCCTCACCCCGCGCAATGCGGGCAAACTCCAGCGCACTCTCCACCATCCCCAGTGGGCTATCGCCGTAGCGATTCATAATCCGATCACTGAGCGATCCGTGGTTGGTCCCAATTCGCATCGCCCGCCCACGCGCAATGCACTCACGCACCAGCGGGGAAAACGACTCCTGCAGCCGCTCCAATTCTTCCGCATACTCCGCATCGGAATACTCCCGCACCGCGAATTTTTTCTTATCCGCGTAATTCCCTGGGTTCACCCGCACCTTCTCCACCCATTTCACCGCCTCCATCGCCGCATCCGGCTTGAAGTGAATATCCGCCACCAGCGGCACCTCACACCCGGCAGCACGAAGCCCCGTCGCGATTTTCTCCAGATTCTCCGCAATCTTCCGCGTCTGCGCCGTCACCCGCACAATCTCACACCCCGCTTCCGCAAGGCCAAGCGCCTCCTGCACGCAAGCATCCGCATCCCGCGTATCCGAGGTGAGCATACTCTGCACCCTGATCGGGTTCCCCCCCCCAATCGCGACACCTCCAACGGTGACGATACGCGTAGTGCGGCGGGAGTAATGCGTGAGACTAGGGCAGAAGGATAGATCCATGAACGCCCACTCTAGCGGATCAAAGGATCTCCTCAAGGTCGAGACGCGAACACTTCTATTTTAGAGCACTTCCCTCTTCAGCATTCAACACACCCGATCCCTGAGATGCAATCATCGCATCAATCTACCGCTGATCTGGCGGAAGGAATTTGATCTCGCCCCCTTTGCCACCACCACCACCACCACCGAAAATATCTCCGGCATCTTTGAGAGTAACGAAACCCATGAAGCTGAAAAGAAGGAGAACGCAGGCCATCTGTACCGTCTCCAAAACCTTAATCGGGATTGGACGACGCCGGACGGATTCAATAAGCGCCATTGTGATGTGGCCACCATCGAGAACAGGGAAAGGCAGCATATTTAAAACCGCCAAATTCACATTAAGCACCACGCTAAACCACAACACGAGGCGCCAGCGGTCGGGATCCTGGAAAAGTTGGTAATAGACATTCATGATGCCCGCAAACCCACTGAGATGCCCCACGCCCACATCCGATTTTGGCGAAATCACAGCCGCGAGCGTGCTCGTCATCGTGCGGAGCCCATCCCCGATCTGCTCGAAAGGACTTGGGTGAACAAAGCTCCGAGCTCCGCTGATATCGTAACCTATCCCAACGAGTTCACGCTGCTCCCAATCTTCAGGAAACTGGTCGGGAACACGCGGCGTCACCGAAAAATCAAGTGTTTCCGCACCCCGACGCACCGTAAGAACAACCGTCTTGCCCGGATTCGCGTTGATCGACTGCGTAAGACTTCTCGTGTCGACTACGGGGACTCCATTGATGGCAACAATTTCATCTCGATTTTTCAGGCCAGCTTCTTCAGCCGGGCTAAACTCCTGGATACTGCCGATGACAGGAGTGGTTTTTCCGGCAATCGCAACGCTGCGCATATCCGGCCGCTTGAAAATATTCGCGAGAAACGAACGCTCTTCGCGGGAGGTTCCGTCCATGCCCATTTTAGTGGGAGTGACGTCGAGTGTGAGCGTTTCCCCATCCCGTTCGATCTCGAAAGGGATCGTTTCTCCTTCAGATGAGATCACTGCCCATTGGATGCTATCGAGTTGCCCCCCGAATCGAATGACCGGCTTCCCGTCCACTCGGAGCACTTTGTCTCCTTCTTGAAGTCCAGCTTCAGCAGCAGGAGTCCCCGGAGCGACAAATCCAATCGTCGTCGTAGAGACACCTTCCGCCTCCGGCTTGCCTACGAACCAAACGATAGTCGCAAAAAAGAACGCGAGCGCCATGCTGAAAACAGGCCCAGCAACGGCGACAATAATTTTATCCAGCGGCGAAATCTGTGGGAGCTTTTCCCGCGACTCATCAGCCTCTCCTTCGATTCCCTCCATCGGAGCCATCTGTGGCAACGCCACAAAACCGCCGGCCGGAATCGATCCAAGCCCCCATTGGACGCCGTTGATTTCTTTCGACCAAAGCGGCTTACCGAACCAGATCTGAAATTTCTCGATCTTGAGCCCACGCCAGCGACCAGCAAGGAAATGCCCGTATTCATGAACGATGATGACGATGTTAAACACCATCAGAACCATCGCCATGATTCCGATAAACGTGAGAGCAGAGATGAGAAATTCCATAATTGGGGGCAAAACCTAGCACTCCTAGGCCGATTTTCCTAGGACTTCAATCAGCGACGCCCGAGCGCGAGAGACAGGTAGTAGAGAAATGTGAGCAGACTGCCCACAAATGCAGCGACGTAGGTAAGAGCGGCAGAATCGAGCACCTTATTCATGCCCTCAGTCTCGGCGCCCGGCTGAAGAATCCCCCCTTCAGCAAGAGCAAGCTTGGCGCGGCGTGTCGCATCAAATTCGACGGGGAGCGTGATGAGATTCACCAGCATGATGACGCCCATTCCGGCGGCCATCAGAATGAGAGCCGGCCCGCGCAGTGCAGGGGCGAGCATCATGGCGATCATCGGAATGAAAAGAAGGGGCGAGGTAAACCGCTGGAGGTAGATCGCACCCATTCTCCAGTTCAGCGGGGCATATGCCTTAGCGTGCTGCACAGCGTGACCGGCCTCATGCGCCGCAATTCCAGCGGCGGCGATGCTCGTGCCCGCGTAGTTTCCCTCGGAGAGGGCGAGCTTCTTATTGATCGGATCGTAATGGTCTGTGAGCTGCCCCGCCACAGCGACCACCTCCACATCAGTGATCCCAGCCTCTCGCATCATCCACTCAGCGACCTCCTTCCCGGACATGCCATTGCGCGCACGCACTTGAGAATAGCGCTTATACGCGGATTTCACTTTGTGCTGCGCCCAGAATGAAAGCGCTGCGGTGACGATCATGATGAGAATATACACAGGAGAAAAAATCATAGCAGTAGTGGGATAGAGACTAGAGAAACGCCCGACCGCGCCAATCAGAGGCACAGTCGGACGCTATAGTATACGATATAAACCGCAGTTTAATTCACAGAAATCGAGCGACGCCGAGCAGCCTCTCTCACCGGGACGCTCAAGACAAGCTGCCCATCAGATACCGTAGCCGAAATGGCATCAGGATCGAGCTGGGAACCCAGCTTCAGCGTGAGCCGATAATCCGACCGAGCCAACTCTCGATGCACGGGACGCCACCCTTCGGGTAGCGCTGTTTCCGCCCGCTCGGCGGTGACGGTAAGCACGCCATCCTCGATCTCTACACTCACATTCCCCTTCGGGACGCCAGGGATATCAGCCTCAAGAGTGACGTTATTTTCCTCATCCCGGCTCACCCGATGAACCGGGCGTGAATAGCTTCGTTCTTCTTTTGGAGAAACGGCGGCGACTTCGGATTCTTTGGGCTCGGAGCAAGTGGGAGTTGTTTCAGTATTTGAGTTCATAGTATTTTGTAGTCTGAGATTTATTGTGTGGGCGTTAGTTGATTTCGATGGTGCGCGGTTTCACTTCTTCGGCTCGGCCAATCACGATGGTGAGGATTCCATCCTCCAGCGTTGCCGAAACCTCGTCGGAGCTCGCCGCTTCCGGGAGCTGGAAAGCGCGCGTGCTCTCTCCATGGCTCACAGTGAGCACTCGGTTCTCGACCTCGATCCCGACGTCCTCCCGCTTGGTCCCAGGAAGCTCTGCCCGGAGATAGAATTCCGTATCGCTCTCGAAGAAATCGACAGCCAAGCGATCAGATTCTGGTACGCGCAGCGCCCCAGGCGCGGAAGAGAGAAGCCGATCAAAGGTTCCGAAGAGGCCGGAAAAATCAGCGACCGGTGGATAGTCATAGTTCAGTGCGAATTTCATAGTGTGTCAGTGGGTTTAAGTTGGTTTCGCCAGGATTAATGCACCTAGC
>CALAIY010000037.1 GCA_937922595.1 uncultured Verrucomicrobiales bacterium
GCCCAGCCTTGTTTTATGAGTTGGGCGAAGCTGGTGGTGATGGTTTCTTCGGCGTCTTTGGCGAAGGTGGTGAGGAAGGGCTCGATTCCCCAGTGGAGCATGAGTTCGCGGAAGACGGCTGGGTTGTCGGTAAAGGCGTAGATGGGGACTCCGGCGGGGCGGAGGCCGGAGAGGAGCTTGGGGAGTAAGCCGGTGGTGGTGAAGACTACGATTCCTCCATCGACTTCTTCAGCGAGGACGGCGGTGGCTCGGAGGAGTTTGCTGCCGGGATCGGTGAGGATGAGGTCTTCATTGAGGATTCCACCTTCGCGGAATTCGGTTTCTTTGGCGACGCGGTGGAGCATGTCTAGGCATTGCACGGGAAACTTCCCTACGGAGGTCTCGCCGGAGAGCATTACGGCATCGGCGAGTTCTTCGATGGCGACCGAGATGTCGGTGACTTCCGCGCGGGTGGGCACGGGGTTTTCGATCATGGATTCGAGGAGCTGGGTGGCGACGATGAAGGGTTTGCCTCCGGCGAGGCAGGCGTGGCCGATGGTGCGCTGGGCTTTGGGGAGAATCTCGGGTGGGAGCTCGGTGCCGAGGTCGCCTCGAGCGATCATGATGGCATCGGAGGCATCGACGATTTCGACGATGTTTTCCATGCCTTCGTGGTTTTCAACTTTTGAGATGATCTTGGCAGCGAGGCCGATGGAGTCCATTTCGGTGCGCAGGCCTTTTACGGCGGCGGCATCACGGACAAATGAGAGGGCGATGAAATCGAATCCGACTTCGGCGGCGAGCGCGAGGTCTCCCCGATCTTTATCGGTTAGGCTGGGGAGGCGGACGTGGACGCCGGGGAGATTGATGTGGCGGCGTGAGCCGAGCTTGCCGCCGACTTCGGTGCGACACCAGACGCCACCGGCTTCGATTTTTTCGACGGCGAAGTGTAGGAGGCCTGAATCGACAACGACGGTGCCGCCTGGTTTCAGATCTTCGTGAAGCCAGGGGTAATTGACTTCGATGGGTAAAACACCTTCGGCTGTGGGGACGGGAGTGTCTTTATCGTAGAAGACGACGCGATCATCGGCGGAGAGGTGGATGGGCTCTGAGCGAACGCCAGTGCGGACCTCGGGCCCTTTTACGTCCATCATGAAAGCGACGTGGCGATTAATTTCGGTGCATGTGGTGCGGACGAGGGCCACGGATTCACGAACCCATTCTGGGGAGGCGTGCGCCATATTGATACGGCAGACGTCTGCTCCACGCCGGATGAGTTCACTGAGTTTTTCGGGTGCGAGTGAGGCTGGGCCGAGGGTGAAAACGGTTTTTGTGTGTCGGTAGGTGTCTCGCATGGATAGTGGTGGCGCTGTGGCAAGAGAGTGAAGCGTTTCTGTCGCTTGGTCAGCAATTTTCATTGGGAAAAATTATTGTGACTCGATGCTTGAATTTTATGACAATTATGATTAAAATATGGGATGGCCTACCTGGTCGCTACTGGAAATCACATCGCGCCACTCGGCGATATCCCCGACGCTACCGTCGGGAGCGATGTGAGGTGCACTTTAGGCATCCGTGGCGATTTTGGCCTTGAGCCGGTTCATTTTCATCTTTTCCGCACGAAGGAACAAGCTGGGGCGAAGATTGTGCCGGCGGATCCAGTCAAAACGCCTGTCTGTATTAATGGGGAGCTGATTCCTGCTGGAGGTGCTTGGATCGAGGCTGGTGATACGATCCTCGCCGGTTTTATTGAGCTCGTCTTTCAAGATGATGATGAGAGGAAAGAGCTTCCGATCGAACCAAGCGCATTTTTTGAAGCGTCGGAGAGAGAGCCTGCTGTAGATCCTATTGCTGAGCTTCTTGATCTCCCCTTCCCTTCTCCAGATTCTGTGTCACCTAGTGAGATTGCATCGGCTTCGGTCGATTCCTCGGTGACACCACACAATTCCCACCTGCCTTCGGCTGCCGCTCCCAATGCTCCCGCTGCGGTGCCCGCTGCGATGGCAGGTGGAATCCTTCATCTCCCGAAACGCACTGCTCCCCCACTGGCGAGCGCTGCGGGGAAAACCATGGAAGCTCTCCGCCGCTCGACGGTGCGCTGGGCGATCCGCACTGCCGTGATCGTATTTTTCTTGGCTGTGGGTTCCTCTTTATTGAATGCGCGCTTCCCGATGGTGCAGAACTTTTGGAGTGGTGTGGGACTGAAAGTGAAACACGTGCTTGAGCCGGCGGAAGTGAATGAGCCGAGCATGGTTTACCGGGATAGTGAGCGCGACGCTTAAGCTTATAGATTAAAAATATGAAGGGCTTACTTGCAGCATTTTTTCTCATCGCGGGGCTTCTCTTCGTTTTTCTTCCAATGATGATTGGTGAGCCTCATCTGAATAGGTCGTTATCGATGGTTCTGGTTCAGTTTTTAGGAATGATCTTCTGGGTCGTAGGAAACTGTTGCCTTGCGGCAAAAATAGATCTTCACCCAGCTTGGGGATTGGTGAGTCTGTTTTTTGTGCTTTTCACGGGGATGTTTTTCGTGCTGAGCCCGGGTGTGTTGTTTTGGCTTGCTCGGTATTGTTCGAAGTATGCGAATGTTCGCCGTGCGGCTTTCCAGAATCGAGGATCACAAAGCTCAGCGAGGTATGTTGATCCTGATAGCCCCTGGTAAAGAGGTGCTATTTTCTGCCTTTTCGAATGTTCCACGTGGAACATCGCTAGTTTCTGCCATTGCTAACGGGGTGTGCTAGGCGGATAGTTGCTGATGTATCGCTATCCCGTCCATTATGATGTGCTTGTTATTGGTGCCGGCCATGCTGGTGTTGAGGCTGCGCTGGCTGCTGCCCGGCTTGGGTGCCGGACGGCGATTCTTACTCAGAACCTTGATACGGTAGCGCAGATGTCGTGCAATCCGGCGATTGGGGGGCTCGGAAAGGGGCATATGGTGCGGGAGATTGATGCGCTGGGAGGGGCGATGGGCGAGAATACGGATGCGACGGCGATCCAATTCCGGATGTTGAACGCGAAGAAGGGGCCAAGTGTGCGTGCTCCACGGGCTCAGTGTGATAAAAAGGCGTATCAATTTCGAATGAAATGGATTTTGGAGCAGCAGGAGAACCTGGATATGCACCAGGGAAATGTGGCGGAAATTCTGACGGATTCGAATGATGCAGTGAGCGGTATTCGGACGGGGCTTGGAATGGAGTTGCAGGCGCGTTCCGTGGTGGTGTCTGCAGGGACGTTTATGCGGGGATTACTTCATGTGGGGATGCAGAATCAGAAGGGAGGGCGTATGGGGGATGGGATTTCGACGCTTTCGGATAGCCTTTTGGAGCTGGGTTTTGAGGTGGAGAGGTTCAAGACGGGGACGCCTTGCCGACTGAATGGTCTTTCGATCGATCGTAGTAAGTGTGAGCGGCAGGATGGCGATACTCCCCCACCCCGTTTTGCCTATCAGGCTTCGCCGTTTGAACTTGGCGAAGATGATGTGTTTACGCTGAATCGTTGGAATGACCCATTGTTCCACGTGGAACAACTCCCCTGCTGGATTTCATACACCTCGCCGAAGACGCACGATATTATTCGAAATAACCTGGATAAGTCTCCGATGTATTCGGGAAAAATTGAAGGAGTGGGGCCTCGGTACTGTCCTTCAATTGAGGATAAAGTGGTGCGATTTGCGGAAAAGGAGAGGCATCAGGTGTTTCTAGAGCCTGAGGGGCGGCAGACGCATGAGGTGTATATTAATGGGGTTTCGACTTCGCTTCCGTATGAGGTGCAGTATGATTTTATCCGCTCGATTGCAGGATTGGAGAATGCCGAGATTGTGCGTCCAGGGTATGCGGTGGAGTACGATTATTGCCCGCCGACGCAGCTTTCGAATACTTTGGAGACTAAGCGGATTTCGGGATTGTATTTTGCGGGGCAGATCAATGGGACTTCTGGATACGAAGAGGCGGCGGGGCAGGGGTTGATTGCGGGGGCGAATGCTGCGCTTAAGGTGCGGGGCGAGGAGCCTTTGGTTCTTTCTCGGAGCGAGGCGTATCTTGGTGTGATGGTGGATGATTTGGTGACGAAGGGGACGACTGAGCCTTACCGGATGTTTACAAGTAGGGCGGAGTATCGGCTTTTGCTGCGGCAGGATAATGCGGATCTTCGTCTTGCGGAGGTATCGCGAAGGAGTGGGCTTGTCTCGGAGAGCTGGAGTGAGGCGACGGCGGCTAAGCAGGCGTCGCTTTCTGAGGTGATGAAATTTGCGGCGACGCAGGCGTATGGGGGTGGGAAGTTGGAGGCGTGGTTTAGGCGGCCTGAGAATACGGTGGGGGATCTTCCTGCGGAGATTCGAGATCGATTTAGTGCTGAGATTTGGGCGCTTGCGGAGACGGATTTGAAGTATTCGGGATATCTCCAGCGCCAGCTGGATGTGGTGGAGAAGATGGCATCGATGGAGGGGCGTGCGATTCCTGATGATTTGGATTTCGCATCGATTTATGGGATGAAGCCTGAGGCGCAGCAGACGTTAAATTCCATTCGTCCACGTACGTTGGGGCAAGCGAGTCGTATCTCAGGGGTGACTCCGGCGGATCTTTCACTAGTGGCCATTTGGCTTAATCGAAATCGCCGAAAATAGATTAGAGGTCTTAAGTTTTCTTGGGTGTTTTTGGGCTGAGTGGAGGGAGGCTTGTTGAGAAATAAGTTTCCGATTTTGCGGATAAAAGGTAGGAACAGGAATATCTTGTGAATGTCCCCGCTCCTAATCCTGAATTGCTGCTTCCTGAGAGGCTTGCGGCGCGGCTGATCCAACCGGATCAGATGCTAGATCGATTGGCGGGGATGATTGGGGATGATTTGGCTTTTCCGGTGACGCATGAAGTGGCGCCTATTCTGGTGACTGGGGCTTCTGGGAGCGGTAAGACGCATATTATGAGGGCGCTGATGCAGCGGCTTCGTTCGGGTGTGGAAGGGGGAGGGGATGTAGGGAAGGTGCGGGTGGTGGACTTCACGGCTGGGCGTCGGGAGAGTGCGAATTTGGGGGCGTTTTTTTTCCATGTGGCGATGGGGCTTTGTTCGCTCCATGGGATTGAGAATTCGAGGCTTACGGCGTTGATTGAGAGTGGGAGGCGGCTGCCGAGTGAGAGCCAGGTGGCGGACTTGTTTTTGCCATGTTTTCGTGAGGTGGCGGATGAGCGTCATGGCAAGGTGGTGCTGTGTATTGATGATTTGGATGAGCTGATCGATCGGCTGGGGGGGACTCCGGCGGTGCAGAAGGCGCTGATGCGGTTGTTTTTCCATACTCCGGGGTGGATGGTTTTTGCGACGGCGAAGTCTGGGCGTTTTTTGGTGAAACTTGGGATGGGGGATGTGCGGGAGTGGCCGGTGGAGCCGCTGTGGGAATCGGGGACGGGCGATATTGTGCGGCGGGCGCTGGCAGAGGTGGGATTTCCGGAGCCGGGGGCTTGGCTGGATGCGGCGATTACGGTGCTGCATCGTTTGGGTGGGGGGTCGCCGGCGGCGGCGGTGGCTCTGGTGCGGGCGCTAGCGTATCCAGCGTTGGGTAGGGTGGGGGAGGTTGGTGGTGCTGGTAGGATGGATAAGGAAGAGGTGGGGAGTGGGGTGGGGGATGTGTTTTTGGCGTTGCTGGAGCATTTGGGGAATGCGTTTCGTGCGGATTTTCGGGGGATGAGAGCGGGGGAGGGGGCTGTGGTGGCGGCGATTTCAGGATTGAGGAATCCGGAGGATCATACGTTGGAGAAAGTGGGCGAGCGGCTGAGGATGCGGGTGGAGGAGGTGGGAGTTTTCGCGGATGCGTTGGTGTCGGCTCAGGTTTTGCGGCAAGAGGATGAGGAGGATGGCGAGGGGGGAGTGGCATCGCTCTATCATCCGGTGGCTCCACTTTTTGATCTTTGGCTGCTGGCGTCCGGGACTTCGGCGGGGCGGAATTCGGTGCACGATTTGACGCAGGCTCTGGTGGCGGAGGCGGCGGCGACAGAGGGGCGGCGTGGCTTACAGCGTGAGGTGACGAGGGTGGCGCTGGCGGCATTCGATGAGCGGGTGGGGAGTGGGAGCCCGGCGGTGCTTGCTGTGGTGGAGGCTTGGGGTAATCCGACTCCGGTGGTGGATTGGCACGCGGATCATCCAGGTGTGTGGGCGGCTGGGGGGACGGTATTGGAGGGGGTGCCGGTCTTTACTGGGCCGGCTGCGGAGCTTGCTCGATTGCGGGCGAGTTGGCATGGGGGGACGAATCCGGCGTTTGAATGGATGGCGCCGGAGCTTTGCCGCCAGCCGCATTTGCGGGAGCTTGGAGCGATTCTTACGGAGACGGCACATGTGCGGGGCGATGCGCGTTTGCTGACGCGTGCGGCGCGGTGTCACGCTGCGAATGGGACTTGGGATGCGACTTTGGAGGAAACGAGTTTTCCTAGTATCCGAGCGTTGATTGGGGCAACTCGGGCGCGGCTTCATCTTTCGGTGATGAAGGCGGGGGTGGGGGTGGCGCCGGATGATCCGTCGGCGTCGGTCGCGGCGCTTCATGAGACGCTGCGCTTTACTCGGGAGGCTGGGCTTTCGGCAGCGGAGGCGGCGGCGCTTCATGCGAGCGGGCTGGCACTTGAGGCGGCGGGCGATTCTGCTTCGGCGCTTGAGGCCTATACTAGTGCATCGGCGCATCCGGGGGCGGCGGAGTTTTCCCCGGTGAAGGTGGCGGCTTTGCGCGGCTGGGTGCGGTGTGCAAAACACTCTTCTGCTTCGCCGCGTGCGGTGCGTACTATGCTTGATGATGCTGCGGCTTATGCGCGCATGGCGGTGGCTTTCGATCCTGATGCGGTGGCTCTCACGGAATCGACTACTGCGACCTATGCCGATACTCGCCGCGATGCGAAGACGGCTGAGGTGCATCACCTTCGGGCACTTGCTCATGACCCTGCGAAGATTTCGGCGGCAGCTCGTGCGGCGATTGTCTCGGCTGCGGCTGTCCATCTGGCTCGAAGTGGTCGTGTCCCTGGAGCGAATGCCCTTTTACGTGCTGGGATTGCAGAGGCGATCGCTTCTGGGGAGACGTATCCTGCGGCCGTCCTCGCGCAGAATCTTCATGCTTTGGAGTCCGTGGTTTCGAGCTGATGGACTTCCTGTCGGGGGAGTGCCAATTCACCCTTGCCGTGGGGCTCGCCCACCCCTAAAATCCCGCCCCCGTGCTGACGCGATCCATGATCAATCCCACCCGGCACGCTAAAAATCTTTCCTCTTAAATCCAAACTTTTTTCTATGAACATCACCGTCGAGACTCTGCCTGAATGCCAGGTCGCCATGAAAGTTGAAGTGCCCGCCGATAAGGTGAGCAGCACCCGCGCCCAAATCGTCAGCGGCTACGCTAAGCAAGTAAAGCTTCCAGGCTTCCGTCCGGGCAAAGTCCCGAAATCGGTTGTTGAGAAGCGCTTTGGCGATGGCATCAAAGATGAGCTTTCTAAGCAGCTTGTGAATGAGGGCTGCCAAGAGGGCATCAAGGAAAACACTCTTGATATTCTCTCCGTGGATACCATTACGGAGGATAGCTTCGAGGAAGATGGTACTTTTAAGTTCACGGCAAGTATCACTACGCGCCCGCAGTTTGAGCTTCCCGAGTATAAGAAGCTCGCCATCGAAGTTCCTAAGGTGAGCATCACGGATGAGGATGTGGATAAAGCTCTTGAGCAAGCGCGTGAGCGATTTGCTGATTTCGATGAGATCGAGGATAAACCGATCAAGATGGGTCACGTCGCTGTGCTCGATTACACTGGTTCGATAGATGGGAAGCCTGTAGGTGAGGCGATTCCCAAAGCGAATGCGTATCTTGCGGCCAATAAGGATCACTGGATGAAGATGGGCGATGAAGTATTCCTCCCTGGTTTCTGTGAGGGGCTTATCGGAGCAAACATCGGTGACGAACGTGAAGTGACGGTCACGCTTCCTGAGGAGTTTCCGATTGAAGATGCTCGTGGCACTGAGATTACTTACAAAGTAACTGTGAAAGCACTTAAGGAGATGACGCTTCCTGAGATCGATGATGATCTCGCTGGTAAGATTCAGCCCGGTACCAACCTTGAAGATCTTAAGAAACTCATCCAAGAGGATATGGAGCAGCAGCAGACCACGCAGCAGAAGGACATGATCGTCCAGCAGTGCGTAGGCCAGCTTACTGAAGGTGCGAGCTTCGAACTCCCCGGGGCACTTCTTAAGCGTGAGACCCAGGCGACTGTTGATCAGATGGTCGCTCGCGGGCAAGAGCAGGGCGCGACTGAGGAGCAGATCACGGAGCAACAAGAGCAGATCTTCGAGAACGCAGCTATCCAGGCGCAAAACAATCTCAAGGCGAATTTCTTGCTCAATGAAATTGCGAAGAAAGAAGAAATCTCCGTAGGCGACCAAGAGATCATCAGCGTCATTGCTCAGGCTGCCGAGAAAGAAGGCAAGCCGATCAAGAAGTTCATCAAAGAACTTCAGGAGAAAGGCGAGATTCCAAAAATTCGCGAGCAACTCCTTATCCGCAAAGTCCTCACTTTCCTCGCGGATAATGCCGATGTCACCGAGACCGACGCACCAAAAGAAGATGCCGCCGAGTAAGGCCATCGTTTTTTAGCGGTTAGCAATTAGCCACTGGCTGGATAGCCTCTCTTTCAATAGCCATTATTTTTAAATCTTTTTCTTAAATCTCCAAGATGATCTCTCCCTTCCACCCGTCGCAGATGCCTAAAGGCGCTGCCTCTCCCGCCCAGATTTCCAATGCTGTCATTCCGATGGTTGTTGAGAACGATGGCCGCGTGGAGCGCTCCTACGATATTTACTCCCGACTCCTTAAGGATCGTATCATCTTCATCGGAAGTGAAATCGATCCTTACAATCAGGTATCGAATTCCGTCATCGCTCAGCTCCTTTTCCTTCAGATGCAGGATCCGAAAAAGGATATTAATATTTACATCAATAGTCCTGGTGGTTCGGTGAGTTCCGGTCTCGCGATTTACGATACGATGCAGTTCGTAACGTGTGATGTGAATACCTACTGCCTTGGTATGGCGGCTTCTATGGGAGCTGTTCTCCTCTGCGCGGGTGCTGCTGGTAAGCGTTTTGCTCTCCCGAATGCGGATATCATGATCCACCAGGTTTCCGGTGGAGCTCAAGGCACTGCTTCAGACGTCGAGCGCACCGTGGAGCACATGTACAACCTTAAGCGTCGTTTGAATAAAATCATCGGCTATCACTGCGGCAAGACGCCCGAGGAAGTCGAAAAAGATGCGGATCGCGATCACTGGCTCACCGCTGCTGAGGCTGCTGAATACGGCCTTGTCGATCAAGTGCTCGAATCAAAAAAAGAACTCCCCGAAGCCGTAAAAGAAGCTGCCTCGAAGCCTGTTGAAGACAGCAAGGACGAGTCTTAGAGTTTCAGACAAACTCCAAGATGGCCAGATCCAACAAACTCACCATGTGCTCCTTCTGCGGAAAGAGCCAGGCTGAAGTCCGTAAGCTCATTGCAGGACCCGGCGTCTACATCTGCGATGGCTGTATCAACGTCTGCCGAGGCATCCTCGATAAGGAGCTCGGCTCAGACGAAGACGAAAGCCTCGAAGATGATCTGCCCATCGCCACCGCCGATATCGCGCTTACTCGACCGAGCGTTCTCTGCGAAGCTCTCGACGACTACGTAATTGGCCAGGAGCAGGCAAAAAAAGTCCTCTCCGTCGCCGTTTACAATCACTACAAGCGAGTTCTCCAAAACCGGGAAGACACCCAATTCCTTCCCTCCGAGAAGTTCGAAGGCGTTGAAATTGAGAAGAGTAATATCCTCATGCTCGGACCCACCGGCTGCGGAAAAACGCTCCTCGCGCGGACGCTCGCCCGCGTTCTTAACGTCCCGTTTTGTATCGTTGATGCCACCACGCTCACCGAAGCCGGCTATGTCGGTGAGGATGTGGAGAACATCATTCTCCGCCTCCTTCAGGTATCGGACTACGATGTAAAGCGCGCCGAACTCGGGATCATCTACGTCGATGAAATCGATAAAATCGGTCGCCGCACTGAAAACGTGTCCATTACCCGAGACGTCTCCGGCGAGGGAGTGCAGCAAGCCCTCCTCAAGATTCTTGAGGGCACCATCTGTAATGTTCCACCACAAGGAGGCCGCAAGCACCCGCAGCAAGAATACATTCAGGTAAACACCCAAAATATTCTCTTTATCTGCGGGGGGGCCTTTGTTGGTCTCGAAGAAATCATCTCCCGCCGCGTCGGGAAAAATGCCCTCGGCTTCGGAGCCGATCATGAAGAGGCCAAGCTCGCACTCACGGCCAAGGAGACCAAGGACATCAAAAAAATCCAGAGTGAAGACCTCCTTGGATTTGGCCTCATCCCCGAATTTATCGGTCGCCTCCCAGTGATCAGCATTCTCGAAGAGCTCACCGAAGACGACCTCGTCCACATCCTCACCGAGCCCAAAAACGCCATGACCAAGCAGTATGGCAAGCTCCTCTCGATGGATGGTGTAGACCTCAATATTACTAAGGACGGCCTAGCTGCCCTCGCTCAAGAAGCTCTCAAGAGAAAAACGGGCGCCCGAGGCCTCCGCTCTATCTTCGAGAAGCTCATGCTAGACGTCATGTATGAAGTCCCCGAGCGGGAAGACATCGAAGCGGTAATGGTCAACCGCGCAGTAGTAGAAGGTAAAAAGCCGGCGACCCTCAAAAAGCGCCAAGAGACACCGGCGAAAGCCGATAAAGACGCCGCGTAAAGAAGCCGCCGAGCTAGATTGGGAAAATTGGCAAGGGATCGCAGCTGCGCGCGATTTCATCGGTGAGCGCGATCTTAGTATGGTCTCTGGCCAGAAGCATAGCGGCGGTGCCATCCTTCCATTCAATTGGCGAGGTTGGCTTGATTACGGCGGTGGAGCCCTCGCGGATATGGCGTGCCACACGATGGATTCTATCTTCATGTCCCTTGATCCCGGTTTCCCGACACACGTTGAGGCGATTCATGTAGATACGCTCACCGATACCGCGTTTCCCAAAGGCTCCACGCTCAAATGGACGTTTGGAGCCAAAGGGGATCGACCCGGTTTTGAAATCTACTGGTACGATGGCACCAAATCCAAGCTCCTCGTCTCCGGCGACTACGGTGATTCCTGCCGTATCATCCCCGAGGCGGACCACCAAGCCCTTGCCATGGAGCTCAAAGAGAAAATTGGTAGCACCCGCCCTCCGCGCGTCTACGAAAAATCGATTGGGCACCACACTGAATGGCGCGAAGCCGCCATGGGGAAACAAGCCCTACGATTACCCGGGCTCAAATTTCAAATACGCAGGACCCTTCACCGAGACCATCCAGCTAGGAAATGTCTGTCTCCGCTATCCTGGTAAAAGCCTTGCCTGGGACGGGGTGAATCTCCGCTTCACCAACAACGACGAGGCAAACAAGCTCATTACAAAAGGCTACCGAGAAGGGTGGGACATCAAGCTGAGCAAAGCATAGTTCATATTTAAACGGGGCTGTCCAAGAAATTGGGCACTTTTTAATTTATTAAAAAGTCGCAAACCATAAAATTCTGAATTACATTAGGTGGGGATCGTGGTGGAATTGCGCGGTCTTCTAAAATCAAGCTATCTTAAATTTTTTTAGAATAATCTATCAGATTATTCTAAATTTTGTTGACGAAATAAGCGGAGTGAGATCTACTTAATTTTCAGAGGTAATCCATACCTACAAACCCCCTTAAAACCCCCTTTTACCGATTATCCCTTTCAAGGATAGGCGTAGCGAAATTTCGTATCTAATTGCCGAGTTTTTGCTCACGCCTCCCTCTTCTGTTCTATGCGGAATATAGCTATCACTTCCCTACTGGTTTGCGCCCTTATCTCAGTGGGGGTATTTCTTTTTTCAAAGAAGCAAAAAACCCAAATCGCGACCAAGGGCGTTGCGCCAATCGCTAATAGCCAAGGGATTTCTGAATCACTTGCCAATAGCCGCGCAAGCAAATTAGCCGACTTCAATCGCGATGCCTGGGACTCGTTTCTATCTTCCTCTGAAGAAGAAATGAAGATATTTGCTTCGAAGGTTGCTAAAATGAACCAAGATCAAATTTCTGAACTTACGAATCAAATTGGTCAGTTTTACCGGGAAGATAACGAAGCGGCTCAGCAATGGTTAGCCGCTCTATGCGAAGGATTGGGAGATCTCGGAGAGCAACCTCAGGCCCTTGAAATTACTGGCTCATTAATGACTCAAGAGGGAGTCGCGAATTCTGAGCGTAAGCTTCTCTACGATTGGTCTGAGGATTCCTGGGATGAGGTATCGAATCATTTTACTAAGTTAGTTACTAAAGATGATTTCATCGATCATCGGCAAGCTTCGATTGCCGTCTCTTTGGCTCTGGGTGAGCGCAAAGATCAGCGCGACGAGTTGGTAAATTGGATCGATGCATTAGATGCTGATCCTGGGATGACGAAGCTCCAGGGATTGATGATTGGAAAAGTCATTACGCATGCCAGTGCCGAGGACGATTCATTAGCATTGGCCGTAGAGCTTTTCGAAAAAAATCTCGAGAATCCAAGGAACCTTTTGAACCTGGGGCCTCTGGCTTTGAAGTACTCCCCAGAGGATCCGGAAAAAGCTCTCGGTTGGATCGCTTCCCTTGATTTTGATAATGATGTGATCCGCTTTGATGCCTTCGGTAATGTATTGCAAGAGATGGTGCTCACGGACTTTCCTAAGGCTGGGGAACTCCTCGCTTCCGAGAATTTCCTTGAGCATTTCTATGGTAAAGGCGCCTCTGGTTCTAGCGTTCGGGATGCCGATGGAGAGATCACTCCTGATGCAAAAAAGTTTTACGATAGGGCGCTGGAAGCGTTTGCCACCGGAATGATGACGGTCTCTCCCAAGGATGTCCTTGATGTATCTCAGGCATTTTTCTCCGAGGAGTTGCGAGAGCGCTATCGGAGCGCAGCTATCGAATTTATCGGCGATATCACCGAGAACGAAAACTCTAGCAGCTAACTTTTCCCATACGGCACATCTTCATGAAAAAGAATTTACCAATTTCGATCGCAGCATTTTTAGCCTTGCTTGCGATGGGCGTATTTTTTGTAATTCGCACCAACGACAAATCCGGTGGAGCGCAGGAGCTGCTCGCGGAAGAGCCCGAGACTTTGCAGAGAATCCTTGCTGCATCGGAAGATACGAATGCTGCGGCACTTGCGGCCACTCAGCAGACGGTGGCCTCGCAGTTTACAATGGCGAACGCGCCGGGGGCGAATCCTCGGTACGATCACACTGGAAGCCTCCATTGGGATCGTGTATCAAGGCCGTTTCCGGTGGTTCTTGAGCGAGGACATTTCGGCTGGACCGCTGAAGATGGACTCACTGATGAGGTGATGCCGCAGCTAGCAAATAACAGCGATATGCTCGACCGGCTGGAAGAGGACAATGCCAATACGGTTCGTCGCCAACTCGTTTATACCACTCCCGAGTTTGAAGATGAAAAGAGGGAAATTTTTGCGGGTGCACGCTCTAGTATCACACTTCCCGGGCTCGATGGTGAGGAGTTCATTGTAGATATCACGGAATTTGAGACGTTCCCGATCGATGGTGCAAATCCTGAAGATACCGGCGGCTTCTCTGGGGTGGTGCGCAATGCTCCAGATTCCTTGGTGAATGTGGGAACCCACAACGATTCATGGTCGGTGCTTGTGGTGCACGAGGGGCGTCAGTTTAATCTTGAGACTCGGGAACCGGGAGAGCTCATTCTTTCGCAAGTTGCGGATTCACCTCCTCTTCCGGATCCAGCTTCTACTCTTTTAACGACTACAGATCATTCCGTTCCTGGCCATCAGTGCTCAGATCCTAGCTGTATTGAATCGCGTGCACATGAAGTGGGTGTCCCAATCAGCGATAGCCTTTAAACCGGCGCTAAAAATTTTACTCGGCAACTCCGGGTAGAAACCTAAAAACAACCCTATATGAAAAAACTAACATTATTCAAGCTCTCTGCGCTCACCGCACTTGGGCTCATTGCTACTGCATCATCTGCCTCTGCTCAGAGAACCACGATCTTCTTTGGCTGTGGCTTCACTCAGACTGCGCAGAATGCTGCCGGAGGTAATTCTAATATCCGTGCGAATATCAATGCCGGCGTGCGCAACACGAATCGCGCGCTCAATCCTTCCCAGACATCCGCACGCCTTCGTGGGAGATCTTACGCGCTTTTCCCGAACTACAGTGAGGCTGGCAAAGACGTGGGCTCTGCCTTGGGCGATTGGCGTCGACGTCGCTCGATTATCGGAAATACTGCGGCGGGTCAAACTCAGCTGCAGTTTGAAAATCAGATTCGTGCGGACTTCATGATGCTTATTGTGAAGGCTGGTGGTGGTGGTGGCAATGGCCAGGCGACTCCAGATTCAGGCTATAGCTGCATTTTGCAGGGACGTGCTACTCAGCCTACGTTCCCACACGAGATTGGCCATAATGTGTCTGCACTTCACAGCCATGCAAACACGATGGCGAAGACCCCCCAGAACCGGCTTCCAAGAACTCAGGTGACACTTTTGGGCTCTGCAGGTCGTGGCTATAGTGATGTGGCACCACGCTACTCAAATCCGAACGTGAGGTACCGCCGTGCTAGGACTGGAGTCGCTGGCTCCCGCGAAAATGCGCTTCGTATTTTCCGCTCCCGTGTTGCCCGCGCGGCTATCCGCTAGCTTGCTGCTAGCTTTCGTTTAAACACCTCATGGCTCCCGCCCGGCAATTGCGCTGGTGCGGGAGTTTTTTTTATGTTTGGGGTGAGGAGTGAGCACTGTGCTCGACACGTGAGGTATTGTGAGAAATGCTTCTCTTCTTATGCTGAGACCCCGCCCGCTCGAGATTCTTTTCCAAGATGAATGGATTGTGGCGGTGGATAAGCCTGCGGGTCAGCTAGTGCATCCGGCAGAGGTGCCGCAGGATGGGGATGAGGTGACGATGAAGATCTTGCGTGATCAGATTGGGGAGCGGGTGCACACGCTGCATCGGCTGGATCGGCCTACCACGGGAGTATTACTTTTTGCTACAGATGGAATTGCCGCGCGAGCTTTGCGAAAGGCGTTTGATGCACGAGAAATTGAGAAGACTTATTGGGCGGTGACGATTGGGCACCCGGTGGAAGATGTGTGGGTATGCTCGGAGCCGATTCAGAAAGAAGAGGGGGCTCCGATCCGGGAGGCGAAAACGAGTTTCCGAAGATTGGCTGATCTTGGTGGAGATCTCGGGCTGGTAGAGGCAAGGCCCGAGACTGGGCGTTTCCACCAGATTCGCCGGCATTTACTATCGGTAGGCACCCCAATTTTAGGAGATTACCGGTATTCGGGAATCGAGAGGTGTGATGCTCTGGGCGAGAAGCATGGGACGGGAACGCGGATGCTTCTTCAGGCGAAGGTGCTGGAGTTTACCCATCCGATTACGGAAGAGCGAATGAAGCTGGAGGCTCCAGTGGAGCCGCTGATTGTTGGGCTTTGCTAGTGGGCGAGGCGGAAGAACTGGGGGGAGGCAAGGAAGGTTTTCTGTAGGTTGGCGGATCTTGGTGGAGGCGCAGCGGGAGACGGGTGTTTTCACCAGATTCGGCAGCATCTGCTTTCAGTGGGAAGCCTGATTTTGGGGGATTACCTGTATTTGGGGATTGAGGGGTGTGTTTTACAGGTGAAGGTGCAGCAGTTTACTTATCTGATTACTTGGGGAAAGGATGATGCTGGAGCCGCTTAGTTCGGCGCTGGAGGAGCGCACGTAGAATAAGGCGATAGCCTTACTCCCGGAGGGTGAAGGTGACGCGCATGAATTGGCGTTTTCCGTTTGGAGTATCGGCGGGGGTGGCGCTGCGGACTTGGAGCATGTCCGGAGTATCGGTGAGGATCACAGTGTCGGCGGTGGACCAGGCTTGCATGTCGGTGGAGAGCTCTACTTGGGTGGCGACGTCGGTGGCGGATGGGTTTAGTGGGATTGTGAGGGTGAGGTAGCCGTCGGTCTCGGATTTGGTGGGTTCGGTGAGGGCGGAGGTGTCGGTGGGATCTGTGCCGGTGGCGTATTCTTGGAGGTTGGCGATACCATCGGCGTCATCGTCGCTGAGTGGGCTGGCGGTTTCCGAGCCGGGGAAGTAGCTTTCTAGCCAGGTGGCGATGCTGGTGGTGGTGCTGGTGCTGGTGGTGCTGATTTCCGAGGAGCGCCAGATTTCTCCGCTGTTTCCTACAGTGTAGAAACGGTTGTCGAAGAAGGTGGCGGCGTTGCGGGTGGCGTAATTTTGGCTGGTGGCGAGGGGGGAGAAGGTGATGCCGTTTGCGGAGACGAGGTTTACCTTGGCGTTGCTATTGCTGAGGTCGATGCCGGCGGCGAAATAGACTCCGTTTCCGTGGGCGAAGGCGGGAGTTTGCTCGGTGCTGGTGCGGAGGGGTGTAAAGGTGGCTCCAGCATCGGTGGAGGCGCGGAGCTTGGAGTGCCAACCGGAGGCGAAGAAGCGGTCGTTGAGATACTGGACGTCGTAGAATCCTTGCCAGTTAGCGGTGCCTGCACCGGACGAGGTGTTGTCCCAGGATTCGCCGCCATCAGAGGAGGTGAGGACGACGACGGGTCCGCCAGAGTTTCCTGGAGATCCGGAGCCTACGGCGACGAAGGTGCCGCTGCCGTAGGTGATGCCTTTGAGATCGATGGTGGTGCCGGAGCTTATGGGGCTCCAGGAGGTGGTATTGGTGGAGCGCCAGATGGTGCCATCGTCGCCGACGGCAATGTGGGCGGTGCCGCTGGTTGCGATATCTCGGAGTTGCGGGCCGCCGAAGTGGCGTTCGGTCCAGGTGGAGCCGTCGGGAGAGCTGTGGATGGTGCCTTGCCATGCCGAGACGGAGAAGTTGTAGTTTTGCCCGGCGGCGAGAAACTGCGCGCCGGTGTGAATGACGCCGCTGAGAGTGCGGTTTGATCCGATGGATCCGGAGGTCCAGGTGGAGCCGTCGGTGGAGGTGAGGTAGGCGTTCGAATTGCTGCCGACAGCGACGAGTCGAGTGCCGTCTGAGGTGATGTCGTTGATGGTACGGGTTGTCCCGGAGGCGATTTGTTCCCAGGTGTCGAGGGGATCGGAGACGGTGATGCTCTGGGATGCGGTGGCGGTGCCGCCTTTCATATCGGAGACGGTGAGATTGATGGTGTAGGTGCCTCCGGTGGCCCAGGTGATGTCGGTGGTGGCGGCGTTTTCTACGATGGAGCCGTCGCCGATATCCCAGTGGTAGGCGAGGGGATCGCCGTCGGCATCGGTGGCGGCGGCGGTGAAGGTGAGGGCTTGGCGGGCGTTGGCGGTTGATGGGCCGGTGATATTGACAGTGGGGACGGTGTTGCCGGGGAAATTGCCGAGATTGATGGTGACATCGATCCAGGAATCGGGGGCCGAACCACCGAGGCCAATGGTAGTAATATGAATGCCTGCTGCGGCATCCGAATACGTTTTCCCAAGAGTGATCGAACCATCGCTTTTCCCGTCGGCACTCCCTGGCGTCGTATCAATGAGCCAAGATTTATTGTTATTCGGGCGTTCCCAGGTGAGGTATGCGCCGTTGGTGAGCCAGGGGTTTGCTACGATTCCTTTCCGGTAGCCCACCCAATAGTATCCGCGCTGGGACTCTGATCCTGCGGTATCTTTGGTGATCCGGAGCCCCCTGGTGGGACCGGTGGTGTCCTGATTATCGAATTGGTGCACGCGGTAGGTTCCTGAGCCAGCGACTGTCACGTCCGTCCATTGGTTGGGCTCGAGCCAATCGAGCCTTTCTTTAGCCTGCGGGTGGAAGTGACCCGCATTGGGGCCGCCCCCCATGATGTCGGTATTGTCTCCGTATTCGGCACTCTGTGCGCCTGCACCTACGACTGTCATATCACCTACGATATCCCCAGCTTCGTTTGTGTAGAAAGTATCCCAAAACGAGGCATGATATATACCGTAGTTATGCCCGAATTCGTGGATGATGAGGTTGGCGCTGTTGTTGCCCTGGATCCACTGGCGGGAGCCGCCGGCGAGGCCGCCGTAGACGAAGCTTCCGCCCCTCATCCCGATGGACTTGAAGTGAACGGCGACGATATCATAGTCGCCGAGATCGAGTCCGGGGATCTGGGCTTCGGCGGCCGCCATGGCTTCGTTGCGGAGGAGGGTGTTATCGTTCGGAAGGTAGGTCGTGGTGGGATTTGGCATGCGCACGACGATTTCGCTCACGGTGGCATTGATGGCGGTTTTCCCGTAGGATATCTGCTCGATCACATCGGTGACGGTGCCGTTCACGTTAGTGTCGAGATCGGCTTTGGACACGGAGGCGCCTACTTCGTCGGAGAAATCAATACGGATGTAATAGACGTCCTTGGGTGTCTCGGTCCAGGTGCTCGCTTCGGTATCGACGGAGGCTTCGGCAGTTTCCCAATCGAATGCTGCGTCTTCGGTAGTATTCGCATCGCTGCCGCCGGCCATGAGGATGACGGTGCGGCTGCCGGTGTGCGGGCCGGGCTGTTCATCGAGTGCTGCGGCGCGCGCTTCGAATTCTTGGAGGATGGGCGTGCTGGCGAAGCGGAAGACCTTGCCTCCGGCGAGGGTGGTCACGGCCTGCTCGCCGAGCTCCGCGCCGGTGGCGAAACAGCGGTTTGCAAAGCGGTGGCCGGAGGAAAACGCGCGGGCGTCTTCTTTGGTGATGACCTGGAAAACTTCGTCGCGCACGGCGGCGAGGCCCCCGAGCGTGATGCCTTGGAGTGGCGTGCCCTCTTTGGTATCGAGTCCGGCACGGCGATCGAGAAGGTGGGCTTGAAAGCTTTCAGTACCGGATATGAGGGTGTGGGTAACACCGCCTTTCCCACCGCAAATCGGTAGGGCGAGTAGCTCAGAGGTCGCGCTAAACGGGCGTTCGACGTGCTCCTGGATCTCGGGCGGAAGTGCAGCGTAATCGGCGAAGGAAACTGAGCGAGCAAGTGCCGCCTCCGGGTCGGTCGAGATCAATTTCCGCATGAGTACCGCACGGCGCTCGGCAGCAGTGATCCCTGCTCGGAGCGATTCATCTGCCGGGCGCTCGCCCATACTCGAGACCCAGGCATCGAAGCTTTCGAAGGTGGAAATCCCTACCGCGTTCCCAATCGGCGTCGCCTCGGGCGAAACTGCCACTTTCGTTTTCGCTGTTTCTGCCGGAAGCGGGGCATCGCCGGATGCTGCAAAATACAAGGCAGCTCCAAGAACGAGGAGGCCACTAGCGGCGGGGATTCGGGAATTCATGATTTATATTTACCATAAATACCATATCGACTCGAGCATTCTTTGATCTATCTATCGTTAGTGGAATGTTGTGGGAAAGCAATTTGGAGTCTTTGATTATCTGGCTTTGCTAGTTAGAGCCCATCTACATCGACACCTTCCACCGCAGCGGCGTCCTCGCCCTACGCAGCAATATCGCCCCCAAGCAAATCACAAGGCACCAATCGATGCCCCCTAAAAGCGGAGCTTCGGAAATACCGCATCAAACGCGCAAACATCCAGTTCTGCGACAGGCTTTAGGTAATTGAGGGGGCGTTTGAGGGCGTCTTTTTTTACGAAGACGTCGGCGTGGGTGGTGGCGGGCTGGTCCGGGACGGTGGTGATGTTGTAGCGGGCGGTGTCTTCCTGCGCGAAGCCGCCTCCCATCGGCTTACTTCGTGAAGTGAATGGGATTATTACAAGGATCGTGAGATTTTTTTATCAAAATCTCATTTTGAGCTGAGGGCGGGTGCTATGTGAGGGGCTGGCCGGTCTTGAGGTCTCGGCCGAGGATGGATTTGTAGAGTTCGACGTAGTCGGCGGCGGTGACGTCGTGGCGGAAGCGGGCTTCGGCGCTGAGCATGATGCGCTCGATCTGGGCGGCACGTGTTTCCGGTGCTAGCCGGTGGAATTGCATGGCTTGATCGATGGCCCAGCGGAGGCCGCCGGGGTCGAATACTTGGAAGGGAAAGCCATTGCCGGAATTCTGGGTGGTATTGAGGGGGAAGGTGGTGTCGTGGATGCCTCCGGTGTCGTGGACGACGGGGAGGGTGCCGTATTTCGGGCTGACCATTTGGGGGAGGCCGCAGGGCTCGAAGGAGCTTGGCATGAGCATGAAATCGGCTCCGGCGTAGCCGAGGCGGGAGAGGGGCTCGGAGAAGTCGGCGACGGCGACGCGATCGTGGAAGCCGTGGATATTTACGATGTCGTGGAAGTGGTGCTGGTAGGCTCCGTTGGCGATGATGGCGACTTGGAGGTTTTCGGTGGAGTAATCGGCGATGATGTGGTGGAGGATTTCGGCGAGGAGCTGGGGGCCTTTTTGGACGGGATCGAGGCGGGAGGGCCAGAAGAAGAGGGGGGCGTCGGGGTCTTGGCGGAGGCCGAGGCGTTCTTGGAGGGCGAGTTTATTGGCGCGCTTGCCGGCGGGGTGATCGTTGGTGGTGTAGTTTTGTGCGAGGGCGTCGTCGGTGGCGGGGTCGTAGTTTGCGTCGGGGGCGTTGAGGATTCCGGAGGCGCAGCCGGCGTGGGCTTTGGCGCGGAGTTCGTTGCGGATGGGATCGGGGATGAAGTGGTGGTGGCCGTCTACGACTTCGCTGAGGAAGGTGGGGGAGACGGTGTTTACGTGGTCGGCGGCGAAGATGCCGGAGGTGAGTTGATCGACGCGGTTCCAGGAGCGTGCTTCGTCGTGGGAGCCTGGGGGTTTTTCAAAGTAGAGGTGGTTCCAAAATTCGGAGCCATCGATCCCGCGGTCTTCGATTTCATCGAGGGTGAAGTGCTCGGTGTGGATGTTGTGGACGGTGAAGAGGGATTTGATGCCTCGGGCGCGTGCGATGGCGGGGATGAGGCCGGTCATCCAATCGTTGCAGTGGATGAGGTCCGGCTGGACGCCGGGGATGATGTGGGTGGCGAGTTCGCGCTGGAAGGCGAGGGCCATGCGGGTGTTGTCGCCGGGCTGGTAGACTTCGTCGCGGTGGTAGAAGGCGTTGTCTTCGGCGAAGTGGATGCGCCGCTCTTGGAGCTCTTCTAGGGCTTTACCACGTGAATTGGTGCGGGGGATTTCGGTGGAGCCGAGGCGGCGAAAATTGGGGAGGGCGAGGTGGACTTCGGCTCCGAGCTTGTGGAGTTCGTTGGCGAGGAGGGAGGAGACGTCGGCAAGGCCGCCGGCTTTTGCGCACATTGTTTGCGAAAGGTTCCCCATGCCTTTGGGAAGGTAAGTAATCTCGGGGGTAACTAGGAGGATGCGTGGCGGACGTGGGGAGATTTCTTCGGGCACATTGCAAGCATGGCGATTTTCGAGCTTGGTGACAATGGATAAAGGAGATTGATGTGTGCTTGGGGTTTCTGCCGGAGGCGGGGTGGCGAGATTCTTTGCAGGTGGGGCAGCTGCGCACTAGGGGTGGCTGCGTATGTCTGGAAAAAAGCATTTTGAAGAACTCGATTTCCAAAAGACACCGCTTGGTGATTTGAGCCTTCGGCGGCGGACGGTGCTTTCGCTGGGTGGGCTGGATGTGTGGGAGGTGGTGCTGGGGGATGCGTTTTTGATGTCGAGCCTATTCACGGTGGTGGAGGAGGCGCTTTCGACTCTTGGGATCGCGGCTTTGGAGGGGAGTGATGTTGATGTCGTGGTGGGTGGGCTTGGGCTGGGCTACACTGCGCGGGCGGCTTTGGATACTGGCCGTGTGGGTGAGATGCTGGTGGTGGATTATTTGAAGCCGGTGATCGAGTGGCATGAGCAGGGTTTGCCGCCATTGGGTGCTGGGCTTACGGCGGATGCGCGCTGCCGGTATGTGCATGGAGATTTTTTCGAGCTGGCACTTGGGGCGGGGTTTGATCCGGAGGTGGCGGATCGGAAATTTCATGCGGTGTTGCTAGATATTGATCATTCGCCGAAGAACTTATTGCATGAGCGTCATGGGATGTTTTACGAGGCGGAGGGGTTGCGCCGCTTGGCGGCGAAACTCCATCGGGGTGGTGTGTTTGCGCTTTGGTCGGATGATCCGCCGGAGGCGGGATTTATGGCGGCGCTTGAGGAGGTGTTTGAGACGTGCGAATCGCATGTGGTGCCGTTTCCCAATCCTCTTTTGGGGACGGAGTGTGTGAGTACGGTGTATGTGGCGAGGCTTGGGTAGATTGTTTTCCAATCGATAGGTTTGGGGTAAGTTACTTTTTTATCTTATGTTTTTGGGTTTTGGGGTGATGAAGGATGTGAGGAAAATGCCGGTGATGGCTCCGCCGAGGTGGGCGACGTAGGCGGTGTTGCCGCCACGGAGGCCGAAGGCTCCGGAGTAATCTAGGTAGAGACCGACGATAACTAGGCCTGCTAGGATGATGGGGCGTACGGGGCGCGCCATGGGCCAGACGTGGGGATCGGGTAGGGTGTGGCGAACGGCGAGGCCTAGGTAGGCTCCTTGGAATCCGAGGACGGCTCCGGATGCTCCAAGCATGGAGGCTTCGGGTAGGTGGGATTTGAAGAGGGTGTAGCAGATTCCGCCGCCGAGGGCGGTGAGAAGATAGATGGCGAGAATCCAGCGTTTTCCTAGGAGTTCGCAGGTGAGGAAGGCGAAGATCCAGAGGTAGAATAGATTGAAGCCGATGTGTCCTATATCGGCGTGGAGGAATGCGTAGGTGATGAGGCCGATGAATGTGCGGGTGCTTTCAAGGGTGATTTCGCCTGCAAGGAGGGAGTGCCAGGCAGATGCGATTTGGGCGGGGTGGCAGAGGTAGCGATCAATGGTCTCTTCTGGAAGGGTCTTCTGAAGGATGAAGGCGATGATATTGATCGCCATGAGTATGGCGAGGGTGCTGTGCTCGCGGATGAGTTGCTTCATCTAGCGTCTTGGGGGTGGTAGATTCGGAAGGTGAAGTCGGGCTCGATTCCGTGGAGGATTTCTGTGGGTTCTCCTAGGGTATCGATTACTTTGAAGGCGGTGGGGAGGGTGGCGCGGTTGAAGCCTTCGTAGCCGTAGAAGATGGGGGCGGTGGGGTTGTTGAGGATGGCGGTTTTTAGTTTTTCATCGGCAGGGTCATTTAGGATGGCGGTAACTTGGGGGGTGTAGGTCTGGAGGATACGGGAGCCGAGGCCGATGCCTGTGGCGGGAGTTTCTGCGAAGCGGTGAGATAGATCTCTTAGTGGGGCGTAGGGGCGTTCGATGAGGAGTTTGGTTTGAGGGGAGGTGGCGAGGGCGAAGAGGATGAGGGTGATGGTGCCGGCGAGTGGCTTCATGGCTAGGCCGGTGCCGGCTAGGATGATGAGTGGGGGGAGGAGATAGATTAGATACCTCGGGTAGAAGTGGTGGCCTTTTACGATGGTGAAGGTGCAGTAAAGAATGGTAACTAGGAAGATACCGGTGAAGGCGGCGAGGGGGAGGGGATTACGGGTGAGGAAGCGGTAGTTTCCCAGGAGGATGGCGGCGAAGAGGGCAAGTGCTGCGGGGAGCCAGAGCCAGATGGGGGGGCCTTCGGGACCGGTGAGGGAGGGGAAGCCGGAGTGGGTGGAGAGGGGGGTGCCGAAGGTGAGCTGGGAGAGGGTCTCTTTGGTGAGTCGCCAGTCGAGG